>OZ241370.1:1013750-1351666 GCA_965200665.1 Rhodopila sp.
CATGGCCGAGGCATGGGACCTGCAGCCTGACGGGGTTATGGTCTCGTGGCTCCCCGCCTTCCATGACCTGGGACTGATCTTCGGCCTTCTGCAGCCGCTGTATTCCGGCTGCGCCACCGTCGCGATGGCGCCGGCGCGTTTTCTGCAAACGCCCTTCCGCTGGCTCGAAGCAATCAGCCAGTATCGCGGAACGCACACCGCGGCCCCGAACTTCGCCTACGACCTTTGTGTACGACGGGTCACAGAAACGCAGGCGGCAACGCTCGATCTTTCATGCCTTCGGATGGCGATGAATGCCGCGGAGCCGGTGGATCCGCAGGTGATGGCTCAGTTTGCCGCATCGTTCGGTCCCCGCGGATTTGGCGCGACGGTCACCTGCCCTGCATTTGGCCTGGCGGAATCGACACTTGCGATCACGGCCAATCCCGTCGGCGAGGCACCCGTGCTGCTGACGGTCGCGGCCGCGACACTGGAGACGCAGCAGCGGGTCGCACCCCTTGCGGACGGTGCACCGGGAGGCCGTGTCCTGGCAGGCTCCGGCCGGCCGCTGCGCGACGTCGGCATCGCCATCGTCGACCCGGCGCGCGGCGCCCGGTGCGCGGACAATGAGGTGGGCGAAGTGTGGGCGAGCGGCCCGACGATCGCCGTCGGTTACTGGAACAATCCGGCCGCGACGGCGGAGAACTTCGGCGTGTCCCTGCCCGGCGACGGCGGCCGCTACCTTCGTACTGGCGACCTCGGCTTCCTGCATGAAGGTGAGCTTTTCATCACCGGCCGTCTGAAGGACCTGATTATCCTTAACGGGGTCAATTTTTACCCACAGGACCTTGAGCGTGCCGCATTCCGCAGCCATGCGGCACTGCGCCCCGAATGCAGTGCCGCGTTCGCATTGGCGGCCAGCGTGGGACAGCGGGAGCGGCTGGTCATTGTCCAGGAAGTGGAACGGGTACATAGGCGTGACGCGCCAAAGCCGATGATCGACGCGGTGCGGGACGCGGTCTGGCGCGCTTTCGATGTGGCACCGGATGTGATCGCGTTGATCGAGCCGGGAGCGATTTTGCGCACATCGAGCGGCAAGATCCGCCGAGGCGCGACACGTGCCGCGTGGGAAGAAGGCAGCCTTCCGGTCCTGGCAAGCTGGGAACGTCCGACTGTGGCGGCGCTTGGCGCCGGGTCGTCCCATGCCAGCGAAACGCTGCGTGACTGGCTGCTGGGTTGGCTGGCAGACCAGATCGCCGTCGCCGCGGCGCGCATCGATCCGGACGAATCATTTGCCGCATACGGGCTTGATTCGGTTGCCGCGACGCAACTCGCGGCCGTGATTAGCGAGCGGATCGGACGCGGTGTGCCACAGACGGTCGCGTGGGATCATCCGACGCCAAATCGATTACTGGCGTATCTCGCGGGCGACCAACCCCAGACGCCGACACCCCATCCGGGACCGCACCACCCTGCCCCAACGGGCAACGACTTCGAGGAAATCCTCGGAATGCTGGAGCGTGATGCCAGCATGAGTCCGCGATGAACGACTCACCCGATCCGCTGGCCGAAAGATTGGGGCGCCTGACCCCGGATCGACTTGCCGTGCTCGTTCGCGGACTACAGGACCGGATCGACGCGCTGCGGCTGCGGGCAGAGGCACCAGTCGCGGTAATCGGGTTGGCGCTGCGGTTGCCCGGCGCCAGCAATCCGGGCGCGTTCTGGGATTTGATTTCGGACGGAACGGTTGCCATCCGTGAGGTACCGCCGGACCGTTGGGATGCGGGCAAACTCCTGCCGGAAGCCGTGCCGCCTTTCGGCGGCTTTATCGACGATATCGATCAGTTCGACGCGGGTTTCTTCCGCATTCCCCCGGTGGAAGCAGCGGCGATGGATCCGCAACAGCGCCTGGCGGCGGAAGTCGCCTGGGAAGCGCTGGAAACAGCCGGCTATGCGCTGGCGGAACGCCGGCCGGTCACCGGCGTGTTCCTTGGCGCCAGCACCGATGACTACAAAACACGCTTCCTGATGGCCGATCCCGCGGGGATCAATCCGCGGATGGCCACCGGCACGGCAAACAGCCTGATCGCGGGCCGGCTTTCCTACATGTTCGACCTCAATGGGCCGAGTTTGGTGGTCGATACCGCCTGCTCCTCGTCCCTGGTCGCGACGCACCTGGCCTGCCGAAGCCTGCGCGCGGGTGAGTGTGGCATGGCGCTCGCAGGTGGCGTCGGCCTGCTGATCGAGCCGGACTTGACGGTCGCCTTCTCGCGGTTGGGCATGTTGAGTCCGCGTGGGCGCTGCAGCACTTTCACCGCGGATGCGGATGGCTACGTGCGGGGCGAAGGTGCCGCCATGCTGGTGTTGCGGCGCCTCGCCGACGCCGAGCGGGATGGGGATGCGGTGCTGGCTGTCATCCGTGGCTCCGCGGTCAACCAGGATGGACGCAGCAATGGGCTGACAGCGCCCAATGGTAGCGCGCAGCGCGCTGTGGTTGCGGCGGCCTTGTCGGATGCGGGTCTACCGCCGGCGGCAATAGATGCAGTCGAATGCCACGGCACCGCGACGCCGTTGGGCGACCCGATCGAGGTTGAAGCCTTGGCCGACGCTTACGCCGCGGATCGAGCGCCGGAGCGGCCCCTTCTCCTCGGTTCGGTCAAGGCGAATATCGGGCATCTGGAAGCGGCTGCCGGGGTAGCAGGACTGGCCAAGGCGGTGCTGTGCCTGATGCACCGAACCTTGCCGCGACAGCCGACAATGGGACCGCTCAATCGCCGGATCGATTGGGCCGCGCTGCCGGTACATGTTGCCGACAAAACGGCGAGGCTGGCGCCGACTGAGGCGCGGCCGGCGCGGATCGGTGTCAGCAGTTTCGGCTTTTCCGGAACAAATGCCCATCTGATTCTGGAAGAGGCCGTCCCGCAGCCCAGACCGGTGCCGGACGGCGCGGCCGCGCCGTTCTTGATCGCGATTTCGGCCTCGTCGGCGGCGAGCCTGTCGGGGCTGGCCTCGGCGACTGGAACGGAGCTCCGGCGCGCCAAAAGCGACCGCCCTGCGATTACGGATCTGGCACGCAACCTCGTGCTACGGCGGCGACCACGTGACTGGCGCTGTGCGGCCGCCGGGACGGATGCCGCGACGATCGCTGATGCGCTTACCCGTGCCGCGGACACGGCGCGGCCAATCAAGGGACCGGCGCGGCTTGCGTTTCTGTTTACCGGTCAGGGCAGCCACTGGGCAGGAATGGGGCAGGCGCTGCACGCGCAGGAACCGGCTTTTCGCAAGGCCTTCAACGAATGCGCCGATCTGCTCCGGCCGTTGCTTGACGTCGCCCTGCCCGACCTTCTGTGGGGCCCTCAAGCCGAGGCATTGTTGCGGCAGACGGGATATGCGCAACCTGCCCTGTTTTCGCTGCAGCACGCACTGGTTCGTTTGTGGGCGCATTGGGGGGTGCGGCCAGATGTTTTGCTTGGCCATTCAATCGGCGAATATGCGGCGGCCTGTGCCGTGGGTGTGATGGAGCTACCCGACGCCCTGGGGTTGGTGGCCGCCCGTGGGCGGCTCATGCAATCTCTGCCGGACGGCGGCGGCATGGTAACCGCCGACGTCGCGGAAGCAGAGGCAGAGGCATTGCTTGCCCAGCATCCCATGCTCGACCTGGCGGCGGTCAACGCCACCGGATCGGTCGTGCTCTCCGGACCGGTTCCCGCGCTGGAGGCATTCGCCTCGGCCCGTCCGGTTGGCAGCACACGGCGGCTGGTCGTCTCTCACGCTTTCCACAGCAGGGCCATGGAGCCCATTCTGGACGCCTTCGCCGGGGCGGTTGCACAGGTTCAGCTGCGGCCAGCCAATAAGGAACTGATTTCATCTGTTACCGGTCAGGCCGGCAGCGAGGCTTGGGCTGAACCGGCCTACTGGCGGCGGCAACTGCGCGAGCCGGTGCGCTTTGCCGCGGCGGCTGGCCGATTGCAAGCAGAGGTCGCTGTCGAAATCGGGCCACGGCCGGTGCTGCTAGGCCTGCTGCCTGCGGACGGGCCGATGAAACGGCTGCCGTCCATGCGGCCCGAGGACATCACAGGCACGGCGGTTCTGCACGCCCTGGGCGGCGTGTTCACGGCAGGTCATAACGTGGACTGGGCGGCACTTCACGCCAATCGCGGTGGCCGTCAGGGGCCGGCACCGGCCACACCGTTCGACCGGCAACGATATTGGACCGCCCGGACAGGGGAGATGACGCGGACCACGACATCCGCATCGGCTAACCCAGGCAAGGGCATGGACAGTCCTGAACCGGAGCATCGTCCGGCCGGACAGTTAGCGAAACCGGGGGGGGAAACGGTGCGGGACGCGCTGCAGGCCATCCTGGCGGATGCGATGCAGCTCGCGACCACGGCCATCGCCCCGGATGCCGCTTTCGTCGAAATGGGGGCGGACTCGTTGATCCTCATGCAGGTCGCGGCTCGTATCGAACAGCGCTTCGGGGTCAAAGTGCCGAGGCGGGATCTGTTTGGCTCCCTCAATACGCTGGCCGCGCTGGAGGCCTTTGTCGGCCAGGCTCAGACCTTCAATGACCAGGTCACCAACGGCCAGGGCAACCTAGGCAACATGCCGGCTGCCGATACGGCCACCGAAGAAACCGCCGCCGTGTCGAGGGACACCGCCGCGGATGTTGCGGCGTTGTCGGCGCGCCTGCGCGGCCGGACCAGGGGTTCATGGGGCAACCGCGAAGCCAACGCTGCCATCCTCGCCGACAGCCGGGGCAGCGCTGGTTACCGGCCAGCGGTTCAATCGCTGATCTATCCCCTGGTTGGCGACCGGGCGGACGGTGCTCGTATCTGGGATGTCGATGGCAACCCATACGTCGACATCACGATGGGGTTTGGCGTGCAGCTTTTCGGGCACGCCGCTCCGTTCATCACCCGCGCATTACAGGCCCAGCTTGCCAAGGGCTTGCAGCTTGGACCGCAGGCCCGTCTGGCCGGTGAGGCTGCGCAATTGCTGCATCGTCTGACCGGCGTTGATCGCGTAGCCTTCTGCAATACCGGCACTGAGGCGGTGATGACGGCACTGCGCCTGGCGCGGGCCACCACCGGCCGCAACGGTGTCGCGCTGTTTCAGGGTTCCTATCACGGTCATTTCGATGGTGTGCTGGCGAATGCCGGTGCCGGCGCAAGTAGCAGCGGCAATGCCGAACCGCTCAGTCCAGGGACCCCACCCGGCTTCACACAGGATCTGCTCGTGTTGGACTACGCCGATCAGGCCGCCAGCATGGAGGCGCTGGAGCGGCATCGGAGCAGGCTCGCTGCCGTCCTCGTTGAACCGATCCAAAGCCGCCGCCCAGGACTGCAGCCTCGCGCCTTCCTGCATGCGCTGCGTGACTGGACGCGGCGGGCCGGTGTGGCACTGATCTTCGACGAGGTACTGCTGGGGTTCCGCATCGCCCAGGGTGGTGCACAGGAATGGGCCGGGGTAGAGGCCGACCTCGTCACCTACGGCAAGATCATCGGCGGTGGGCTGCCGATCGGCGTGGTGGGCGGCCGGCGCGATTTCATGGACCGCCTGGATGGTGGCGGCTGGATGCCAGGCAGCAGCGGTCCGATGCCGGGTGCTGTCTTCTTCGCCGGGACCTTCAACAAGAATCCGCTGACCATGGCGGCTTCGGTGGCAGTTCTGCGCCAGCTGGAGCAGGAGGGTTCACAGCTTCAGAACCGATTGAATCAGCGCACAGCGGAGCTGGTAACGCGGCTGAATGACGTTTTCGCGCAACGCACCAATGCGTATCGCGTCGACAGTGCCGGATCGCTGTTTCGTTTCATCGGCGTGCCGGACCTGTTCTATTACCACCTGCTGGCGCGCGGCGTTTACGTGTGGGAAGGGCGGACCTGTTTCCTCTCGACGGCCCATACCGACAGCGATCTGGAGTTCATCGTTGATGCCGTGCAGGAGACAGCCGCGGCACTGTCCTCAGGCGCTGTCGCTCCCGCGGCACCAGGCATCGCACCGTCCGCTCCGTTGACCGCTCCGCCGCTTGCGGGTGACCGGCTGCCCCTGACCGCGTCACAGCACGCACTCTGGCTCCGTTGCCAAATGAGCGAAACGATCTCCGCCGCTTACAATCAGAGCATGCGTGTGAGGTTTTCAATACCGCCGGATCGCCAGGGGCTCGAGCGTGCCCTTCTTGCACTGGTGGGCCGTCACGCAAGCCTGCGCGTACGATTCCAGCCGGACGGCAAGTCCGCGCGGATCGCGGCCGAACTGGACCTGCCACTTGTCGACGTGCCGGACGGGCCGGACGCAGAACGTGCATTCTGCTGGCAGCCCTTTGACCTGGAAGCCGGGCCCGTGCTGCGTGCCGGGCTGCAGCAGGACGGCGCCCAAGTTCACCTGATCCTGGTGCTACCGCATCTTGTAACGGATGGGTGGTCGCTCGCCGTCATGGCGGATGAACTTGGCACGCTATACCGCGCCGAGACCGGCCGGACCGCGGCCGCATTGCCTCCGGCGCCCTCGCCCATGGTTTATGCGGCGGCAGTCTCGCGGCGGGAAGCCGATCCGGCCGTCGCCTCGGCGTGGCTTGATCGGTTCAGCCCACCGCCGCCAATCCTCAACCTGCCGACGACACGGCCTCGCCCGCGCGTCCAATCCCATGAAGGCGCGCGGGTTGTTCGGGAACTCGGGACCGGCCTCGTCGCCCGCCTGCGGGCTTTCTGCCGACAGTATGGTGTCAGCCTCGTTGCCACAGGGCTGGCGATCTACGCCAACATGCTGGGGCGGATTGGCCGGACGGAGGATGTGGTCATCGGTCTCTTGTCCGCCGGACAACCGGTGCACGGCGTCCCATGCCTGGTCGGTTACTGTGCGGCCATGCTGCCGGTGCGCATATCGCTGGCAGGTACCGCCTCGCTGGCGGCACTGTCCGCAGCCTGCCATGCAGAGATCGACGCCGCGCTGGACCGGCGCGACTACAGCCTTGCCGCGCTCGTCCAGGCACTGGGGCTGCCGCGCGATCCATCCCGCCCCCCGCTTATGTCTGTCGGCTTCAATTGCGACCGGCGTGATGCACCCGCCGACTTTGGAATGCCGGTGACCATTGAGGGCAACGTTCACGGCGCGGTCCGCTGGGATCTGTTCCTCAATCTGATTGTCCACGGCGACGCCATCACGCTGGAACTCGATTATCCGACAGCGCTGTTCGACGTCGGGCAGGTGGAAGCCTGGGCCGATCACTATGTGGCGCTCATCGACCGTCTGACCGCTGCCCCGAATGCGCCTTTCGCCTTGCCCGATCTGACGACGTGCGTAGCTGAACACGCGCTTCACAGGTCCGAGGCGATCGCGGTCGAGGACGGCACGATCGCGCTGACCTATGCCGAACTATGGCGGGAGGCCGGCCACCTGGCCAAGCGACTGCGCCAGGCGGGTGCTGTGCCGGGATGCATTGTCGCGGCCGATCTTGGGCGCAGCGCCATGATGATGGTCGCGATGCTGGGTTGTTGGCGGGCGGGTGCTGTGTTCCTGCCGCTTGAGGACACCCACCCACACGAATACCGTCGCGCGCTTGTCGCGGATGCCAAGGCCACATGCCTCATCCGCCTGCCGCGCCAGGCAGATGGCAGCGGGCGAGAACCCGGCTGGGAGCTCCCATGTCTCGAACTTCGGCTGGGTGAGGCCGAACCCACCGCCGACGCTTTCGCGCCGCCCGATCCGACGACCGCCGCCTATCTGGTTTACACCTCCGGCTCGACGGGGCGGCCAAAGGGAATCCTGGTCAGTCACCGGTCAATCGCGGCCTACGTCGAGGCGGTGCTTGAGCGTCTGGACATTACCCTGGAGGATATTGCGGGCTGGCGTTTCGCCCTTGTTTCGTCATTTGCGGCGGATCTTGGCTATACGTCCATCATCGCCGCGCTCGCTGGTGGCGGCATATTGCGGATATTCCAGCAGGTCGAGATGCGCGATCCGGCCGCATTCGCCGCTGCGATGACCGGGGCGCCCGTTGATGTCGTCAAGATTGTCCCGACGCACCTTGCCGCGCTGCTTGACTGGCCGGCGCCCGCCGCAATGCTACCGCGACGGCGATTGGTGCTTGGCGGCGAGGCTGCATCCTGGTCCCTCATCGAAAGGATCTCGTGCGGGGCGCCAGCCTGTCGGGTATTCAATCATTATGGGCCGGCCGAAACCACAATAGGCGCTACGTGCGTCGAGCTCACACAGCGGCTGCGCGAGCAATCACCGGACGCAGTTCCCCTCGGCTATCCACTCTCCCATGCCACGCTGCGCGTGGATCCGCTGGATGGTGCCGAAGACGAAGATGGCGAAATCCTGATCGGTGGTGAAGGCGTGGCGATCGGCTATCTGCATGCCGATATGGCGCAAGATGCCCGCTTCGCCGAGGACCCGGCCGAACCGCTTGGCACGCGCGTCTACCGGACCGGAGATCGGGGCCGCTTTCTGCCCAATGGAATGCTGCTGTTCCTGGGCCGTATCGATGAAGAGGTGAAGATCCGGGGGCACCGCGTGGCACCCGGCGCCATCGCGGCAATGCTGCGCGCGTGCCCGGACGTGCGGGATGCGGTTGTCACGACCGAGCATCATACGGGCGGTGATCCGCGCCTGGTTGCCACGGTTGCCGCACCTCCATTCCTGGACGAGGCGGCGTTGCGTCGTTGGGCCGTCGCGCATTTGCCGCCGGCGATGGTGCCGCGGACGATACGCCGGGTGGATTCGTTGCCACGCACAGCCAACGGCAAGGTTGACCGTGACGCGCTCGTTTTGCCCGTTGCGGCACCGCCCTCCGATCAGGCCCCGGCGTCCGTGTCCGCTTCGGCAGGAACTGCGCTTCTGGGCCTCTGGCGCGAGGTGCTTCGTATGCCAGAGGCTGGCCCGGAGGACGATTTCTTCGCCCTGGGCGGCGATTCCATCACCGCGATCCAACTCGCCGGACGCGCCCGTGCGATCGGCATCAAATTCAACGCGCAAGCGATTTTTGAGCATCCCACCGTGGCGACGCTTCTGGCCGCAGGTGGGGTAACGTCGTTCGCCGGAACCATGCCAGACAAGGCGGTGGTCGACGCGGATGTGCCGCTGGCGCCGGTGCAACGCGCGTTTTTCGACCTTGCTATGCCAAATCCGGCCCATTGGTGCCTCTCTTCGGTGCTGTGGTTGCCTGGGCGTCCGGCGGTAGAACAAATTTGGCAGGCGCTTAGGCAGGTCGCGCAGCGTCATCCCGCCTTACGCACCCGGTTCCCGGCGCAGGATGGCCAACGCACGCAGCAGGTCATGGCCAATCCGGTTCTCGATGATC
Organism: Rhodopila sp.; assembly: GCA_965200665.1. Classification (GTDB taxonomy): domain Bacteria; phylum Pseudomonadota; class Alphaproteobacteria; order Acetobacterales; family Acetobacteraceae; genus Rhodopila. The sequence goes on from OZ241370.1 coordinate 1,023,034, forward strand.
CGATGACCGTAATGGAACAAGGACTCGACGATGGCGAGCGCCTGGCACTTGAGGATTCTGTCGCGAGTGCGTTGATGACCGGGCTGGATTTGGAGGACGGCCGCCTGCTTGGCGCGGCGCTTCTGGAGCGTGGTGAAGACGAGGACTCGGCGCTTCTGATCGCTGTGCACCACCTGGTCTTTGACGCCGTGTCCTGGCGCGTGCTGGCGGAGGATCTGGTTGCCGTGCTGGCAGGGGCCAGGCTGCCCGCCATTTCGGGATACGATCAATGGTGTTCCGCCATCGTCCGCGCCGAACCAGGTTATGCTTCCGAGCTCGGCTTCTGGCAGGCGATCGAACGTCGGATCCTGCCGTTGTTTCCGATTGCAACGAAGCCGCGGGACCGGGAAGGCGACGCTGTGCGTGTCGTCATTTGCCTATCCTCCGCCAGCACTGCCGCCTTGCAGCAAGTGGCCGCCGCAGCGGGCAGTGGGATGCATCACGCCGTGCTTGCAGCGCTGATGTCGTCCCTGGCGCGGTTCCGGGCGGAGCCAGTGGTGATCGACATGGAAGGTCACGGGCGCGAGGAAATTGATCCGGCGCTCGACATGGCGGGAATGATCGGCTGGTTCACCGCACATTTCCCCGTTGTGCTGGAGCTTGACGCGGCCGCCGATCCCGCTGCCCAGATCGTAGCGATGCGCACGCAATGGCGTGGGGTGCCGTCGGGCGGGCGAGGTTACGGCACGCTGCGCTTTTTGCGCCTTGATCCAGGACTTGGGCGCGATCCCGAGGTGTCCTTCAATTTCCTGGGCAAGCTTGACGGAGAAACCGGACCTGCGCGCTTTGAACGCTTCGGCGTAGGCGTTGAACGTGATCCCGCCGCGCCACGACGCTACCCGCTGTTGGTGGAGGGCTTTCTTGCCTCAAACTCACTAACTGTCGAACTGATTCACGCTCCAGGCAGGCTCGCCTCTGCCATTGTGCGGTCGATACGTGATGACATGGTGGCGTGGTTTGACCGCGCCTGCGCAGCTTGCAACACTGCAACGGAAGAAGATCCTCTCGCGTTCAACGACGACGACATGCGAATGCTCCAGGAACGGCTCGGTTTATAATAATGCACGTCGGTCCTATGATGCCGGAAGGCTCTGCCTTCGCGACTTCGTTCAAGAGGAAGGAACAAAGCGATGTCGTCTGAAACTACGGCGTCGGCGACACCAGGCATCTTTGGCGCTTGTGATCAACTGGCGCTGCAGCGTGATGGCGCCGTGTGCCTTCGCGGCGCAGTCGCGTTGCCATGGGTCAAAACACTCTGCGCCGGCGTCGAACGGAATATCCGCCAGCCCGGGCCACTTTTCCGCTCACTGTCTGATGCGGGACAGCCTGGTGGTTTCTTCACCGATATGTGGACGCGGGAGAAAATTCCCGAATTTACCGACTTCATCCTGAATTCCCAGATTGCCATGATTGCCGCGGCCGCACTTGGCGAGCCACGCGTTCGCCTGCTGCAGGATACCTGGTTTGCCAAGCGCGCTGGCACCATTGAGCGGACACCGTGGCATCATGATACGGTCATCTTTGGGCCATTTCTGTCAATCTGGATTGCCCTTGACCCGATCCCACGCGAGTCCTCACTGGAGTTTGTGCGCGGCTCACATCGCTGGAATCGTTACTTCATGCCCAAGAGCTATTTCGAGACTGACCAGGGCACGCAGTCGCTGCGGGAGGTCGAGCGCTACTATCTGGACTATCATCGCCGCACCACTGCGCGGCAAGTATCAGCGTTGGGCGTGTTCCAGTTCGAACCGGTTCCCGATGTCGAAGCGGCGCGCGATCAATACGACATCATCTCCTGGGACATGCGGCCAGGGGATTGTATCGTTTTCGATGCGCTGACGCTGCATGGTGCCTCCGGCAATCCCAGCGGCAGCGACGCGCGGCGCTTTGTTGCGCGTTGGGTGGATTCCTCGGCGGTCCTGGCGCCGCATGGCGAAAGCACGGTAGCAGTGCTGCGGGAACAGGGTTTCGATGTTCCTTTCGGTGTTGGTGAACCAATTCGCGGCAATCTGTTTCCGCTCCTTCCGGCGTGACCAACACGCTGTCCAGAGCTATGCATCATAGCGGGGGGGCGATTTGCATCCGGACCGCCTGCATTCTTGCTTTCGCTCTGCTGATCACGGGTTGCAAGCCGCGGCTGAAAGCAGCTGCGCAAGCAGACCCAACGTCAGTGGCGGTCAGCGTCGTCACGCTGCACGCAAAGCCGATCACGTTGACAACCGTGCTGCCCGGCCGAACCTCGGCCTACCGAATCGCGGAAGTACGGCCGCAGGTAAACGGTCTGATCTTAAACCGGCTGTTCACAGAGGGCGATGAGGTTCAGGCAGGCCAGCAGCTCTATCAGATCGATCCTGGGCTGTATCAGGCCACGCTGGATAGCGCCAAGGCATCCCTGCAAAAGGCGCGCGCGACCGTCGTCGTGGCGCAGCAGACAGTTGATCGGGCGCGGCCGTTGGCACGCGCCCTCGCCATCAGCCGGCAGGAACTCGACAATGCGGTGGCGACGCTGCTGCAGGGGCAGGCCGATGTTGCGGCCGGCCAGGCGGCGGTGCAAACGGCAAACATCAACCTCGCCTATACCAAAGTGCTTTCTCCCATCTCCGGTCATGCCGGCCGCTCCTCGGTCACCGAAGGCGCGCTGGTCACCGCTGATCAGTCGACATCCCTTGTCACGATTACCCAGCTTGATCCGATCTATGTCGATGTCACGCAACCGACGACGACGCTGTTGCGCCTGAAGCAGGAGCTGGCGTCCGGCCAGTTACAGCGTGCCGGAGGCTACCAAACCGAGGTTCATCTGCTGCTGGATCAGAGCGGGGAATATCCACAAGCAGGGCGACTGAAGTTTTCCGAAGTCAACGTTGACGAGAACACCGGCACGGTGACGCTGCGTGCTGTCTTCCCCAACCCCGACGGCTTGCTGCTGCCGGGCATGTTCGTCCGTGAACGCATTCAGGAAGGCATCAGCCCGCGAGGCCTGCTGGTGCCGCAGCAAAGTGTGACCCGCAACCCGCAAGGTCAGGCCACCACCCTGGTCGTTGGAGCGGACAACAAGGTGGAGCTTCGGGTGTTGACGGTGAATCGAGCCATCGGCACGGGATGGCTGGTCACGGGCGGGGTCCAGGACGGGGACCGCGTCATCGTTGAGGGTGTTCAAAAGGTCAGGGCAGGCATGCTCGTCAAACCCGAGGAGCAGGCTGCGGCGCCGGCAGACACGCCGGCAAGCGAGCCCGCGGCTGGCCAATAGATGTCCCGATTCTTCATCGACAGACCGATCTTCGCCTGGGTGGTTGCGATCATCCTCATGTTGGTCGGCATCATCGCCGTGCTCATTCTGCCGATCGCGCAGTATCCAAACATCGCACCGCCCACGATTACCGTGACGGCGACCTATCCCGGCGCCTCAGCACAAACTGTACAGAGCACCGTCGTTCAGGTCATTGAACAGCAGCTCAGCGGGCTTGATCACCTGTTGTATTTCTCGTCGCAAAGCGACAAGAGTGGCAGCACCACGATCACATTGAGCTTCGCGCAAGGCACGAACCCGGACATCGCACAGGTGCAGGTCCAGAACAAACTGCAACTGGCAACTCCGCGTCTGCCCGCAATCGTCCAGCAGGAGGGTATTGTCGTTGCCAAGGCAACGAAAAATTTCCTTATGGTTGTCGGGTTCACCTCCATCGACGGCAGCATGAACAGCTCCGACCTGTCGGACTTCATTGCGTCGACGATCCAGGACCCGATCAGCCGGACCGCAGGCGTTGGCGGGTATGAGCTGTTCGGGTCCGAATATGCCATGCGCATCTGGATTGATCCGGCCAAGCTTGTGAAATACGCCCTTATGCCGAGCGATGTGAGTGTGGCGATTCAGTCGCAGAACGTGCAGGTGTCGGCGGGTGAGCTGGGTGGCTTACCTTCGGTCAAGGGCCAGCAGTTGAATGCAACAATCCTTGGCCCATCCTATCTGCGCACGCCCGACCAGTTCGGCGCCATTCTGCTCAAGGTCACGTCCACCGGCGCCCAGGTCCGCTTGCGGGATGTCGCACAAGTCGAACTCGGGCCGGAGCAATACTCGCCGACCGGGCAGGATAATGGCCATCCGGCCTCGGCGCTTGCGGTCAACCTCGCCGCAGGGGCCAATGCCCTGGCGACGGTCGCGGCGGTGCACAGCACGATTGAAAGACTGTCACCCGGCTTTCCAGCCGGTTTGCAGGTGATCTATCCATACGACACGTCGCCGTTCGTCCGGCTGTCGATCGTGGAAGTTATCGAAACGCTGGCGATCGCCGTCGTCCTGGTCTTTCTGATCATGTATCTCTTCCTGCAAAACATCCGCTCCACCCTCGTGCCAACAATCGCCGTGCCGGTGGTCTTGTTGGGCACTTGCGCGGTGCTGGCGGTGGCGGGTTTCTCGCTCAACCGACTGACGCTTTTTGGCATGGTGTTGGCCATAGGTCTGCTGGTCGACGATGCGATCGTCGTGGTCGAGAACGTCGAGCGTGTGATGATGGAGGAACGAGTATCGCCGCGGGAGGCGGCACACCGGTCAATGGATCAGATCAGTGGCGCGCTTGTCGGGATCGCACTGGTGCTGACGGCGGTTTTGCTTCCGATTTCGTTTTTCAGCGGATCGACCGGCGTGATCTACCGGCAGTTCTCGATCACCATCGTCTCGGCAATGGTGCTATCCGTTATCGTTGCATTGATCTTTACGCCGGCGCTGTGCGCGACGCTGCTGCGTCCGCCGAAGCCGGGCTATACGCCAGGCGGCGCGTTCGGTTTGTTCAATCGCGGTTTCGATCGCGCAACGCACGCTTATGGGCGCGGCGTTGACAAACTGGTCCATTGGCCGGTTCCGGTCATGCTTGTGTTTGGCGCCGTGGTTGTGACCATGGCTGCCCTCTACATGGATCTACCCAAGAGTTTCCTGCCCGATGAGGATCAGGGGGTGCTCTTCATCCAGGTGAGCACGCCCCCCGGGGCCACGAGCGCTCGCACGCACGCGGTGCTGGACAAGGTCGAACAATACTTCCTGACCAAGGAAGCCGCGAATGTCGAAGGCGTGTTCACCGTCAACGGGCTGAGCTTCGGTGGCGGCGGACAGAACACGGGCCTTGGCTTCGTTCGTCTGAAGCCCTGGGACCAACGAACCGGTGACGCAAACCATGTCTGGGCGATCGCCGGGCGAGCGATGAGTTATTTTGGCAGCATCAAGGATGCGGAGGTTTTTGCCTTCGCACCCCCTGCGATCCTGGACCTCGGCAACGCCACCGGCTTCGATTTTGAACTGCTGGACAATGCCAATCTTGGCCACGCTGCGCTGATGCTTGCGCGCGACGAGTTGCTTGGCATGGCTGCGAAAGACCCGGTTATCGCCGGCGCACGCGCCAACGGACTCAGCGATGAACCGCAATACGAGATGCACGTCGACACGGAAAAGGCGAGCGCACTCGGCGTCCAGATTCCGAGCATCTATGTCACCATGTCCACGGCCTGGGGATCTGCATATGTAAACGATTTCATTGACCGTGGCCGGGTGAAAAGAATCTTCCTGCAAGGACAGCCGGATTCCCGCATGCTGCCCGATGAGCTGACCTCCTGGTATGTACGAAACAACAACAACACGATGGTACCGCTCTCGGCCGTGGCAGGCGGCGTGTGGAGCTTCGGCTCTCCGCAGCTCAATCGTTATAACGGAGTCGAATCCGTCGAGATCGTCGGCGGCCCGAAATTGGAGCACAGCACCGGGGAGGCGATGCAGGAAATGGAGGCGCTGGCTGCGAAGCTGCCCGCTGGCATCGGCTATAGCTGGACCGGGTTGTCTTATGAGGAGGTCGCTTCAGGCGCGCAGGCAGGCTACGCGTACGGCGTGGCATTAATCGTTGTCTTTCTCAGCCTTGCCGCGCTGTATGAGAGCTGGACGACACCCATCGTGGTGCTGCTTGTCGTGCCGCTGGGGATCATCGGAGCAGTCTGCGCAACGTATTTTCGCGGTTTCGACAACGACATCTATTTTCAGGTCGGCTTACTCGTCGTCACCGGGCTCGCGGCGAAAAATGCGATCCTGATCGTGGAATTCGCCAAGCAAAGCTATGATCGCGGGGAGGACGCGGTCATAGCCGCGGTCCACGCCGCGCGACAAAGACTACGACCAATCCTGATGACATCACTGGCGTTCATACTGGGTGTCCTTCCGCTGGCGCTTGCCTCTGGTGCAGGCTCAGGTTCGGAGAATGCCATCGGCACGGGCGTGGTAGGTGGCATGTTGACGGCAACTTTTTTGGCCATCTTCTTTGTCCCAGTTTTCTTCGTGCTTATTGTTCGGCTTTTCTGGCGGCGCGCTGCCGCGCACGATGCGGCGTCGCCGCCGTGAAACGTCTGGCCCTGTTACTGCTGCTGGCTATCTGCCAATGCACCTTGGATCCGCATTACACACGGCCGCCGCTACCGAATTCGGACCGCTACCCTTCCTCGGGCGCTGCATACCAAGCTGACCGCGCCCATCTACCGCAAAGCGCTGGAACACCGGCTGATCTGGTCGGCTGGCAGGACGTGTTTTCCGATCCGGCCTTGCGGGCAATGATCCGGATCGCACTGCAGAACAATAGAGATCTTCGCGTCGCGGTGGCCAATATCGGCGCCGCACAAGGCCTGTTCAAGGCACAGGGCGGTGCACTGTTCCCGGCTATCGCGGCAACTGGCTCTGCCGATATTCTGGGGGAACCAACCACCACGGCGCTGCCGCTGACTGGCGGCCTGGGGTCTGGTCATGAAACGGTAAGGATCTACTCTGCCGGGATTGGTTTCACCAAGTACGAGCTAGATCTGTTCGGCCGGCTCCGCAGCCTGACCCGTGCACAATATGAACTGCTGATGAATGCCGTCCATACACGATGGAGTGTCCAGATCAGCGTCGTCGCCGCGGTTGGAAATGCCTACATAACCCTGCTCGCGGACGAGGCTCAGCTTGGCGTCGCGCGGCAGACGCTTGATTTGCAGGGGCGTTCCTATGCTCTGACCAAAGCGTTGTTTAACCGGGGTGCCACTAATCTGCTGACGCTGGCGCAAGCCGAGACAACGGTCGACACCGCGCGCGCAAGCGTCGCGCAATTCGTGCGACAAGTGGCGCAAGACAAAAATGCATTAACCCTGGTTGTCGGCGCGCCACTTCCGGAGACCCTACCACCAGGCCGCGACCTTCTTACGCAAGATATCATGAGCAACTTGCCGGCCGGTCTTCCGTCCCGCCTGCTAACCCATCGACCCGACATCATGGCTGCGGAGCATACGCTGCTGTCGGACAATGCCTTGATCGGTGCGGCCCGGGCTGCGTTCTTCCCACAGATTACTCTGACAGCGTCTGGCGGGCTGCAGAGCAACATCCTCCACAGGCTTTTCACGGCCGGTGCCGAGACTTGGACTTTCTCACCAAATGTAACAATTCCCATCTTCACATGGGGCAGTAACGAAGGGTTGTTGGAAAACGCCAAGTTTGTTCAACAGGCAGATCTTGCAGCCTATGAGAAGACGATACAGACCGCATTCCGCGAGGTGTCCGATGCGCTTGCCGCACGCGGCACCTATCTTGACCAACTTGCCGCGCAAGACCAGCTGGTGAAGTCGAACAGGACCGCATATCAGATTGCCGACCTGCGTTTTCGTACAGGCACGGACGACTTTCTGGCGACACTCCAGGCGCAGCAGGCTCTTTTCAAGGCGCAGCAAGACCTGATTGCGCTGAAAGCATTGCAATTGCAGAACTTAATAGCGCTCTACAAGGCGTTGGGTGGTGGCTGGTACGATACGACGCTGCAGGGCGCGGCTGCAATGACCAGGATGGAGCCCGCTGATGAGAAGCCATGATGTGAAGCATGCAACAGACCAGGTGAAGGATGCCGTGCTGCACACCTGGTATCAGAACGACATCAGGGTCCAGTTGCTGCCCTCCTCAGCAGGTTTGCCACACTGCCTTGACATCCTGCTGGAGAACCAAACCACCCGGCAGCGTGCCGACTTTCTTTGGGATGCCGTCCGGCCGGAGAATTGCGTCGCAGGTACGCGCCACGAAATCTTCCCCCAATCCAAGACGGGCATTGGGTTAGGGGCTGCTGTATTGATCGTCGCGGATCAGGGAATCGGCGATTTCATACAGCAATGGCGCTTCGTACCGGAAATCGCCCGGGATTTCGAAGCGATCTACATCCAATGCAGACCCTCCCTATGGAGCCTCGTGCGGCAGCAAGGCATGTCCGTATCACTTCTGCCGCCGGGCGAAACGACGCCGGGCAGCACCGTCGTTTCCATGATGCGCCTTGATCGGCTCTATGACGCCCGAAAGAATAACGGTCCTTATCTGCGTGCCTTCCAACCCGACAAACCGTGCCGCCCGGCGGGCCGACCACGTGTCGGATTGAATTGGGCCGCTAATCCACGCGGCGCAAACGCAGATCGAAAATCATTACCGGTGGCTCAGCTCTCGGCCGTTGTTGCAGCGCACCCCGAGGTCGAATGGGTAAGCGTCCAGTTTGGCCATGCAGAGACGCTGTTGGATGGTTATCCGCTCCTAAGTCATGTGGCCCGACTTGGACAGTCATCCGAAGACATCGCTGACCTTGCGGGGCTGATAGCCGGTCTTGATTTACTGATTACCATAGACAGCGCTCCCGCACATATTGCCGGAGCGCTTGGCATTCCGGTCTGGACCCTGTTGAGTACGCCTTTAGGCTGGCGCTGGCCGCTGACCGGCGTCACGACACCGTTATATGGCAGCATGCGTCTGTTTGTGGACAGCCATGAAGACTGTTGGGCTGGCGTCCTGGCCGATGTTTCAGCAAAACTCAGGGCTGTGCAAGCAGGGCAGATTGACTTTGCATGGCAAGTTGCCGCGAATCAAACAACCTTGGCCACCATGGAAGCAGGCATTCAGTTGTTAGCTCCTTGCAGACTGGAGACGGCTCTCGCTCAGTGCATTGAGAAACCAGACGTCCAGCACTCCTTCCTTAGGGCTCCGCTTGTTACTCTCGCCAACTTCGGCGTATCGGTAGATGATGATGACAGTATCGGCCTTGCTGCCATCTTCGAAACCATGGTCCGGTGTTATGGCGGCCTTCCATGGGGAGGCGCCAATTTGATTAAAAAGGATCCTTCCCCGCTGTGACAGGCTGCGGAGCGGCCCTTGCGGTTTTGACTTGGCGAGCGCACCAAGGTCGGTTCAGTCGGCACTCCCGCCTATTCTGTTGCAGCTTTTCGCGATGGGCGGGTCGGAGCACACGCTGTGCCATGGCGAAACGGCGAAGATGCGGCTCAGGTGCGGCGGGATCAGTCCGCGATCTTTGCGCGGAGGTGACCAGGCGCTTCTTGGTCACTGTTCCGGAGCGCACGATTGGTAAGTGGTTGCGCAAGCTGAGACTCACTTATTTGCAGCCCCGCCCGCATCATCCAAAGCAGGATCCGACGGCGCAGGAGGCTTTTGAAAAAACTTCCGTTCCTGTCTAACGAATGCCTTGAATGGCACCACCGCGGCCACGCCGGTGGAGATCTGGTTTCAGGATGAAGCGAGAGTGGGGCAGAAAGGTTCGCTTAGCTACGTGTGGGCCCCAATTGGCTCCCGCCCGCCGATGATCCGCGACAACCGCCATGACACAGCATACCTGAGCCCACCAGCTTCGGCGCAATCTGTCCCGCTCGCGGTGTTGGCGCAGCGATGATCACGCCTGCTGCCAATACGGAATGCATGAACCTCCAACTCGCGGAGATCAGCTTGCAAGTCGCGACTGGCTCGGTTGCAGTGGTGATCAGTGGGTGCCGGTTGGCATCAGCGTGGCGGGGACATCAAGCTACCGAGCAACATCGTGCTGTTGTCGTTGCCGCCCTACGCTCCCGAACTGAATTCAATGGAGAACATCGGGAACGACTTGCGAGCCAACAAACTCTCCGCATGCGTGTGGGACAGCTACGACGACATTTTGCCAGCTTCCGCAGACGCATGGAACTGGTTCGTCGACGACCCACGCCGGATCCAGTCAATCGGCGCAAGAACCTGGGCAACGGTCAATGTCCAGCGCGTTTGGTATTAGACCAGCGGAGCCGGGTTCGTCAGATCGCGGACCCGGTAACCTCCACAGGCTGTCTGCCCGTCCGTGCGGTCAGCGCCCCAACCGCCTGGTCGATCAATTCCTGAATGATCGAGGCTACCGGCTGGATCGATGTCACCATCCCCACCGACTGCCCCGCCATCACCGAACCGGTCTCGATATCGCCGTCGATCACCGCCCGCCGAAGCGCGCCGGCCCAAAACCGCTCAACCAGCAGCTGCGCCTCTTCCTTGGTCACTGATCCGGCCACCAGCTTGTCCCGGGTTTCCGCCTGATGCTGGAGGAACTTCTTTGTCCCGTCATTTACCAGGCCCCGAACCGGGATCACCGGCAGTCGCGGGTCCAGCTCTACCGACGGCACCGCGTCGCGCGCATTGGCATGCACGAAAAACTTCTTGAATTTCGCATGCGCGATCGACTCCTCCGACGCGGCAAAGCGTGTCCCCAGTTGCGCGCCCGACGCCCCCATCTCCAGATACGCCAGGATCGCCTCGCCGCGGCCGATACCGCCGGCCACGAACACCGGCACATCACGCAGATGCGGCAGGATCTCTTGCGCCAGCACGTTGAGCGACACGGGGCCGATATGCCCGCCCGCCTCGGACCCTTCGATTACGATCGCATCCGCACCAGAACGCACCATCCGCCGCGCCAGCGACAACGCCGGGGCAAAGGTGATCAGCTTCGCACCGCCGTCCTTCACCGCCCGCACCGCCGGCCCGGGGGGAATTCCACCGGCCAGCACGATGTGGCCAATCCTGGCCTCCAGCGTCACCCGGATCAGCTCCATCAGCTCCGGATGCATTGTTATCAGGTTCACCCCGAACGGCTTGTCAGTCAGCGCCTGGGTGCCGGCAATCTGTTCCGCCAGTTGCGCCGGGCTCATTGCCCCGCACGCGATCACCCCGAACCCGCCTGCGTTCGAAATCGCAGCGACCAGCGTCTTCTCGCTGACCCAGCTCATTGCTCCGCCCAGGATTGCGTGCTGGCAGCCCAGGAATGCCGCACCGCGCGACCACAACTGATCCAGTTGCGCCCTTGCCTTCACCTGTGCCTCAGGCATCGAGGCCATACGCAGTATGCAGCGCCCGCACCGCCAGCTCGGTATATTCCGCTGCGATCAGCACGCTTACCTTGATCTCACTGGTCGAGATTACCTGGATGTTGATCGCCTTGTCTGCCAGCGCGCTGAACATCGTGTTGGCAACCCCGGCATGACTGCGCATTCCGACGCCCACGACGCTGATCTTGGCGACATCCGGATCCTCCAGCAGTTCTGCGAAGTTGATCTGCGTCTTGATCCCCGCCAGCGCCGCCCGCGCCCTGGGCAGATCGGACTTGCCGACGGTAAAGGTCATGTCGGTGGTGCCATCGGCAGAGATGTTCTGCACAATCATGTCGACGTTGGCGTTCTCCTCCGCCAGGGCGCCGAAGATCGCCGCGGCGATGCCGGGGCGGTCCGGCACGCGGCGCACCGTGATCTTCGCCTCGTCGCGGGAGTAGGCAATCCCGGCCACAATCTCTTTTTCCACGATCTCGTCCTCATCCACCACCAGCGTGCCTTCGCTGTCGTCGGCATCCTTGAAGCTCGACAGCACCCGCACGCGCACGTGTTCGTTCATCGCCAGTTCGACGCTGCGCGTCTGCAGCACCTTCGCGCCGACCGAGGCCAGCTCCAGCATTTCCTCGTAAGCGATTTTCGCCAGCTTGCGCGCGCGCGGCACGATGCGCGGATCGGTTGTATAGACCCCATCGACATCCGTATAGATGTCGCAGCGATCGGCCTTCAGCGCCGCCGCCAGCGCCACGGCTGAGGTGTCCGACCCGCCGCGGCCCAGCGTGGTCACCCGGTTGTCCGGCGCGATGCCCTGGAACCCCGCCACCACGGCCACCTGCCCGGTCCCCATGCGGCGGATCAGTTCGCCGCCCTCGATCGACTGGATGCGCGCCTTGCCATGCGCCGTGTCGGTGCGGATTGGGATCTGCCAGCCCTGCCAGGATCGCGCGTCCACCCCATTTTCCTGCAGGCAGATCGCCAGCAGGCCAGAGGTCACCTGCTCGCCGGTCGCCACCACCGCATCATATTCGCGCGCATCGTGCAGCGGCGACAGTTCCGTGCACCATTTGACAAGCTGGTTGGTGACGCCGGACATGGCGGAGACGACAACGGCGACCTGGTGGCCGTTATCGACCTCGCGCTTGACGCGCTGGGCCACGTTGCGAATGCGGTCGAGGTCGGCCACGGATGTGCCGCCGAACTTCATGACGATACGGGACATGGAGTGGATCGGTTGCCAATTTGCTGTACCGGCGCACACATACTGACCAGCGGGAGTCGGAGCAACATTCATGAGTAGCGGAACGGTCTCGATAACCGAGGTGGAGAAATTCGATCGACTGGCATCACGCTGGTGGGATCCCAATGGCCCGATGAAGCCGCTGCACCGGATGAACCCGACCCGGATCGGCTGGATCGGATCGCTGCTGAGCGGTCCTACCCGCATCCTCGACATCGGTTGCGGCGCCGGGCTGGCGGCCGAAGCGCTTGCCCGCCATGGCCACGCCGTAACCGGCATCGATGCCGCCGGCGAGGCGATCGAGATCGCCCGAACCCACGCCGCCGGCCAGGGGTTAACGCTGAACTACCGTTCCTGCCTGGCCGAAGAGCTTGTTGCGGAGGGCGCCAGGTTCCCGGCAATCACCTGTCTGGAGGTGATCGAACACGTCCCGGATCCGGCCGGGTTTCTGCGCGTGCTGGCGCAACTGCTGGAACCCGACGGGCTGCTGGTGCTGTCAACGCTCAACCGCACCCGCCGGTCCTGGCTGACCGCCAAGGTGGGGGCGGAATACGTGCTGCGGATGCTACCGGTGGGCACGCATGACTGGAAAACCTTCATCACGCCCGCCGAACTGGCGGCGATGCTGCGCGCCGCCGGGCTGCGGGTCGGCAAATCCACTGGTCTGGTACTCGATCCCCTGACCGGGCGGTGGCGGACCAGCCGCGACATGGCGGTGAACTACATGCTCGCCGCGATGCGGTAGGCGATCCGCCGCCATCAGTGCAACCAAGGTCGAAACGCCGAGTGACTGGACGATCTTCATGACTGATCCCTGCTCAATGAAGGGCGGGCGCCCAGGCCTCCAGGTCGGCATCATCGTCAAGCGTCAGGCCGGGTGTGGCCAATCGGGCGAAGAACAGTCGGGCATTGCCGAACAGCTCCCCGATGCCTTCCAGCGCGCCGACGGCGAAGGCGGCACCCTCGGCCGACAGCAGCGCGGTGCGCAAGCTTTTCCCGGCAAGGGTGCCGTTGCAGGCCTGGGTCAGGCTGGCGGCGTGCAGCAACTGCTTTTCGTCGCCGGACAGGTTGGGGCAGCGCGGGCAATGCACCGCGATCGGGCGCCGGCCGGTTCGCGCGACGATGCTCATCAGGCTGTCGATCGAAAACGCCGCTTCGGTCGCACCGGCGTTTTCCAAGGCAACCTGAAGCCGTGGCACGGGATCAACGCCGGCTTTGTAATCCTCCACCCACCATCGCATCGCCAGCAGCAGGACGCAGTCCGCGGTCGCCAGATCGGACGACTGGTTGGGGTATGAGGTTGGCTGGACGGGAAAATGGAAGATTTGACCCATGAGCGGATTCTCCTGCGTGCGACGCGCATCCTAGTGCGAATGAGAATTGTTCGCAACAACGGATCGCGCCGCCATGGGAGTTGTGGCGTAACCACGCTGCCCTGGACGAACCTGACGCTCACCCCTATCGAATGCGGACCATGACCAGCATCTACCTGATTGCCGGCGAGCAGAGCGGCGATGCGATTGGCGCCCGCCTGATGAACGCCATCCGCACGCGCCGGCCTGAGGTGGCTTTCACCGGCGTGGGCGGCGATGCGATGGCCGCGCAAGGGCTGCACAGCCTGTTCCCGATCCGCACCCTGGCCATCATGGGCCTGCTGGAGGTGCTGCCGAAAATCTTCACGCTGAAGGCACTGCTGAAGCAGACGGTGGCCGACATCCAGGCACGCCGGCCCGACATCCTGGTCACCATCGACTCGCCCGGCTTCACCCTGCGGGTGCTGAAGGCGCTGCGACCGACGACCATCAAACGGGTCCACTACGTGGCACCCCAGGTTTGGGCGTGGCGCGAGAAGCGGGTGAAGCATTACCCAGGCCTGTGGGACGAGCTGCTGTGCCTGCTGCCGTTCGAGCCGGCTTTTTTCGCCCGCCACGACCTGCAGGCACGGTTTGTCGGCCATCCGGTGCTGGAGAGCGGCGCCGATTCGGGCGATGCCGCCCGGTTCCGCGCCCACCATGGCGTTCCGGCAGGCGCCAGGGTGCTGACGGTGATGCCGGGAAGCCGCCAGACCGAGGTCTCCCGCCTGCTGCCCGTGCTGGAGGCGACGCTGCGGCTGCTTCCGGAGCCGGTGGTGCCGGTGGTTCCGCTGGCCGGGCCGGTGGAGGAAGTCGTTCGCGCGCAAACCGCGTCCTGGCCGGTGCGGCCGATCCTGGTGGCGGACACGCAAGGGAAATACGATGCGTTCGCGGCCTCGGCTGCGGCGCTGACCAAGTCGGGGACCTCAACCCTTGAACTGGCGATGGCGGGTGTGCCGATGCTGGTGACCTACCGGGTCAATCCGCTGACCCATCAGATCGCCAAGCGGTCGGTCAAGATCAAATACGCCTCGATCATCAACCTGCTGCTCGACCGGCCGGCGATACCTGAACTGCTGCAATACGACAGCCGGCCGGACCGCCTGGCCGCTGAGTTGCAGCGGCTGCTCACCAACCCTGATGCAATGGCCGCCCAGCGTCAGGACTGCGCTCAGGCGCTGGCGATGCTGCGTCCGGCGACGGGCCGGCCTTCCGAAGCAGCCGCCGACACGGTGCTTGCGCTGCTGGATCGCTAACCGGCGAAAAAGCTGATTATTCTACCGCAACATGATTGTCTTGCACTATAACGATTGCATGGGCGACCTGGTTTATTATGTCATCGAACCTGACGCGGCAGGCAGGTTACTGAGGCAAATCGTTCCGTCGTGGCACAGCCTGCGACATCATGACCGGGACGTCGCGGTTCATCTGTTCTACGCGGGCGACCCGCCGGCTGGATTCCGGGATCTGGCGGCCCGCTACAACGTCACGATCCATGCGATACCGCATCTGGTCGAAACGCTGGCAGGATACACACCCTACTGGCGCGAACTCAGTGCCTACCCCACCTACGGCAAGCATCTCTGTCTCGATCGGCTGCCGCAGGCAGACCGGGTGCTGTATGTCGACTGCGATACTTTCTGGTTCTCCAGCCCGGTCAGGTTGTTCGAGAGCTATGCCAGCTGCGACTTCTACGGCTGCTGCGAAGTCGCCAGCCGGCTGTTCGATCCCACTGCGTATGAAGGTGTGTTCATCGACGAGGACGCCCTGGCGCGCATCTGCGCCACGGAGGGTTTGGCATTCGTTCCGCCAATGAACACCGGCGTCATGCTGACCACCGCGTCGTTACGGCACAAGTTGATCTCGCGCTTTCGGCTGTTGCTGGACTTCGCAACCCGACTGCTGGGCTTCAACGAGGCGGCGCGCATCCCGCTGCCGACCAATACGCCCTGGATAACCGAGCAGATTGCACTGTGGCTGACGCTGGGCAGCGTGCATGGCCTGACCCATGACTTTCTGGCCCCACGTCACGTGCCGCTGTCGACCTGCTGGAAATGGCAGCCGGCAGAGGACCGCGTGCTGGCCCACTATTTCAGTTCCAATGAAGAGGATTTCGCTCAGCACCACGCCTGGTTGCTGCAGCGGCCGTAATCCACGGCCGCGCGACGCGGCGTCACCCTTGGCTGAGCGCGACGCTTCCCCACCGATGGTCGCGCGCAACGCTGCATCTCCGTTACCCAAACTTGTCGGGCTGCGTCCGGGCAGTAGGCCGCAACAGCCATCGACCCACCGTCCCGATCCGCGCTAACACGTGGCGCATGAACCAAACCGACCTGTACGCGCGGGTGCGCGAAACCGTCCTGGCTGCATTGGCGAAGGTCGTGCCCGATCTTCCGCCCGAGATCGCCGCCCGTGTTGAGGTCTCCACCGCCAAGGACCCTGCGCACGGCGACATGGCAACCAACGCCGCCATGGTCTCGGCCAAGGCGGCCCGCCAGCCGCCCGCGAAGATCGCCGCCGCCCTGGTGCAGCAGCTTGACGGCGCGTCCGATATCGCCACCGCCGAGGCGGCCGGACCGGGCTTTGTCAACCTGCGCCTGCACCATGCGACCTTCCGCGCCCTGCTGCCGGTGATCCTGGCGAGCGGCGAGGCTTACGGCGATGCCGGTGTCGGCACCGGCATCAAAGTGAATGTCGAGTATGTATCGGCCAACCCCACCGGGCCAATGCATATCGGCCATTGCCGCGGGGCCGTTGTCGGCGACGCGCTGGCAAACCTGTTGATCAAGGGCGGCTACGACGTCACCAAGGAATACTACATCAACGACGCCGGGGCCCAGGTCACCGCCCTGGCCTGGGCTGCCTACTGGCGCTACCTGCAGGCCATCGGCTCGCCGATGACCGAGGCTGAGTTCGCCGCCGAAGTCCCTGGCGGGCTGCAATACCGCGGCGAATATCTGGTCGCCGTCGGCGAGGCCTTGGCCGCGCGCTTCCAGGCCGCGCTGGCCACGGCGGGACTGGGAATTGCGTCGCCCGAAATCTGGCTCGACACCGTGCGCGACCACACCATCGAGGCGATGATGACCGAGGTGCGGGAAGACCTTCGCCTGCTGGGTGTCCAGCAGGACATCTTCGCCAGTGAGCGCGCCCTGGTAACCGCCGGCGCCACCGATACGATCATCGGGAAGCTGCATGAAGACGGCCTTATCTATGAAGGCGTGCTGGAACCGCCCAAGGGCAAGGCGCCGGAGGACTGGGAGCCGCGGCCACAGACCTTGTTCAGAGCCACACAGTTCGGCGACGACGTCGACCGCCCGCTGCGCAAGTCCGACGGCAGCAACACCTATTTCGCCAACGACATAGCCTACCATGCCGACAAGGTCAGCCGCGGCTACGACGTGCTGATCAACGTACTGGGCGCCGACCACGGCGGCTACGTGTCCCGCATGAAGGCGGCCGTTCGGGCGATTTCCCAGGGTAGCGTCAAGCTGGAGGCTGTGCTGTGCCAGATCGTCCACATCGTGCAGGGCGGCCAGCCGGTGCGGATGTCGAAGCGCGCGGGCACCTACGTGACACTGCGTGACCTGCTGGAGGAAGTCGGCAAGGACGCGGTCCGGTTCACCATGCTGACCCGCAAGTCGGACGCGCAGATGGAGTTCGACCTGGACCAGGTGCTGGCTACGACCCGTGAAAATCCCGTATTCTACGTGCAATATGCGCATGCTCGCTGCCGCTCGGTCCTACGGGCAGCCGAGGCGATGTTTCCCAACCAGGACATCAGTGATCAGGCATTGGCCACCTTAACCGTCGATACCCTGACGGGCGATCCGGAACTCACGCTGATCCGCCGGCTGGCGCTGTGGCCGCGCGTCGTGGAAGCAGCGGCAATCGCACGGGAACCGCATAGGATAGCGTTTTTTCTCTATGACTTGGCGGCCGACTTTCATATGCTGTGGAACCGAGGCAAGGACGATGCGACGCTGCGCTTCCTGCAAGCCGACCAGCCGGATGAGACGCGTTCGCGCCTCGCTCTGGTGGCGGCAACGGCAGTGGTTATCCGTTCCGGCCTCGCAGTGATGGGCGTCACGCCCGTCGAGGAAATGCGCTGACCCCAGGGCGAGGCTCCCAAGCCAGAGCCAGGGGGGCCGGCCAGCGGGAAAGAGCACAGCCGTGTCGGACGATCTAAGCATTCCAAATCCGGGTTATCGAAGCAACCAAGCCGGCCGCTACGGAACAGGCAGCAGCCGGACACGGCAGGGGATGGACCCCGATACACGCCGGCTGATGCTGTTTGCCGGCGGCTTGGGCGCGGTGCTGGTGGTCCTGATCGGCGCCTCGGCCCTGACCGGGCGGCACAGCGGTGAAATTCCTGTGGTGAGCGCCGATCCCCGGCCGGTTCGGGAGAAGCCGGTCAACCCCGGCGGCATGAAGATCGACGGGGCGGAGAACGACGTGTTCTCCGGCGGTTCCGACACCAGCAATGCCAGGTTGGCCCCCGCCCCGGAGGCACCCAATGCAATGGCGCTGCGCAGCCAGGCCGATACGCCGCCCGCCGTGGCCGAACCGCCAATGGCGCCGGCCGCTAAAGCTCCGGCACCGGTAACCAAACCGGCCGTGGTGGCCAGCACCGCACCGAAGGTCACACCGGCAAAGCCGCAGATCGTCGAGACAAGGCCAGCGCCCGCCGAGGTAAAGCCGCAGATCGTCGACGCTAAACCGCAGGCGGCCGGGGCCAGGCCGCAGATCGCGGAAACCAAGCCGCAGGCCGTTGAGGCCAAACCGCAGGCGGGGGCCGGACATTCGCCGATGATCCAACTCGCGGCACTGCCCACGGAAGAGGCTGCGCATACGGAGTGGACACAATTAACCAAGAAGATGCCGGACCTGTTGAATGACCGGCAGCCCAACTTCTCGCGTATCGAGCGCGATGGGCGCACCTACTGGCGCGTCCGGACCGCCGGTTTTGCCGACGTCGCGCAGGCCCGCAGCTTCTGCGACCGGGTTCGCGCCAAGGGCGCCGGCTGCTCCGTAGCTGACTTCTAATCCCGGGCCCTCCCGTGTGCGGGCGCTCCCGATCCGGGCGCCCTATTGGGGCGCTGCCTGTCCCGGCGCCGCCTGTCCCGACGCTCCCTATCCCAGCGCTGCCGGTCCGCTTGCCCCTAGGGCGGCCTGACAGCGCCGTGTTAACCGGCCCTTAACCGCTTGGGTTCTAAGACGGTGTCGTACCGATTGCGACACCAGGAACACCCAGCGGCCAGATGCTCAGGAACCTAACCCTGGCGATCCCGATCGCCATTGCCATGATCACCGGCACTGCGCCTGCGCGATCGGCGGCCGTGGTTGGCGAAACCTTTTCCACCCAGCAAATGCCAGTGCAATCGCCCGCAACGGAAGCGATGAAGGCGCAATACCGGCGGCCGGACACCATCCCATTCCCGCCGGCCAATCCGTACACCCCGGAGAAGGCTCAACTCGGCCATATCCTGTATAATGACCCGAGGCTGTCCGACACCGGCGCGCTATCCTGCGCGTCTTGCCACAATCCCGCGTTTGGGTATGGCGATGGGCTGCCCAAAGCCGTCGGGCACGCGTCCAAGGTCGGCAACCGTCGCTCCCAAAGCATCCTCAACAGCGCGTGGGGCGCGTCGTTCATGTGGGATGGGCGGGCCTCCTCCCTTGAGCAGCAGGCGGTTGTGTCTGTCAAGCTGTGCAAAAGTTGTGGCAGGATAACTGATGATGTTTCTTTGTTCGGCTGTACGGGGCCGTTTCTTCGTCCCGGCCCAATAGTCTGACGGCGGTGGGGGGAGCCGCGGTCAAGGACGGCCGTCAGGCTGCCGCGCTGGCGGCGCGCAGCGTCCTTGAGGGCGGCTCCCCCCACCGCCATCCTTGAGCAGGCGGGGCGCTGGCTCATGCCGCTGCTCGCATCTGCTGTTTCTTGTGCTCGCGCAGATCCTCCATGTTCAGGTAACGCGGACTTTCCAGCCATTCTTCGTGCGTTTCGACCGCCAGCGCGCGGACCAGCCGCAGGCAACTCGCCGGGCTTGGGAAGATCCGCACTACATGCGTGCGGCGTTTGATCTCCTGGTTCAGCCGTTCCAGCATATTGGTCGATTTCATGTGCTTATGATGCGGCAACGGCAGCCGGTAATAGGTCAGCGTCTCCTCGATGTTCTCTTCGACCCAGGTGCACAGGCGGGCGTATTTGCCGCTCCACTTGTTTAGCCAGGCAGCGAGGTCGCGCCGCACTTCGGTGATCTCGCGCCGGTCATAAATCCAGCGCAGCTCTTGCAGGCAGTCGTCGGCACGCCGCGGCAAATGATCCAGGGCATGCGCAGAAAGTGCACGTAGCAGCGCTGCCAGGCCGCCTCGGCCAGCACCTCGCGGATCGCCTGCTTCAGACCAGGGTGATCGTCCGAGACCACGAATTCCACGCCATGCAATCCGCGCTGCTTCAGTCCGAGCAGGAACTCCCGCCAGCTCGACGCGCTCTCCCGATTGGCCAAGTCCACCGCCAGCACCTGGCGGTGACCGTCGGCAGCGACCGCGATCGCAATCAGCGCCGCCTGGCTCGCGATCACCCCGCCTTCGCGCGCACGTTCATAGCGGGCGTCCAGGATCAGGTAGGGATACGGCTCCTCCAGCCGCCGCGTCGCAAACGCTGTCAGCGCCGCGTCCAGTGTCTCGCTGACCGACGAGGCCGAGAAGCTGTGCCCGCACAGCGTCTCCGTGACCGTCTTGACTTTGCGGGTCGAGACACCCTGGACATACATCTCGGCCAGCGCACTGACCAACGCCCGCTCCGAGCGCTGGTAGCGTTCGAACAGCTCCGTCGAGAACAAGCCCGCGCGGTCGCGCGGCACACGCAGTTCAATGCTGCCGACGCGGGTGATCAGCGAGCGAGCATACGAGCCACTGCGGTAACCGAGACGCCCGTCCACCCGTTCGCTCCGCTCCGCCGACAATGCCTCCGTCATCTCCGCCTCCAGCGCTACCTGGATCGCAGCTTTGACCGCCAAGCGGAGGAAATCGTCGTCCCCCGACAGGATCGCTTTAATCTCGCCGGCTTCGCCTTTAACCTGCCGCTTGGTCATGGTGTGCGCCCTCCTCACAGGGTTGGTGAATTCGAACATCACCAGCATGCCATGGCCGCTTCGGCCGGGTTAGATTTTGCACAACGATCCGGACAGTATCCAGCAGGCGATTGGCCCGATCACCAACCCCGATGAAATGAATACGACAATCGACGGCCTCATGAGCCGGCTATCGGAAATCAAGCCTTATCGGCTGCTGTTCCAAGCCGCCTTCCCGAACCAGCCCATCACCCCGCGGCAGGTTGCTGAGGCAATTGCAACGTATGAGCGGACGGTTGTCTCAGGTATCGCGCCCTTCGATGCGTGGATCGAGGGTGATGGCGCGGCGATATCCGAGGCCGCAAAGCGCGGGTTCGACCTGTTCAACACCAAGGCCCGCTGCGCGTCCTGCCACGCCGGCTGGGAATTCACCGATGACGGATTCTACGACATCGGACTGTCGGACGACGACCCTGGCCGGGGCAAGCTACTGCCGGATGTCACGTCGATGCAGCATGCCTTCAAGACGCCGAGCCTGCGCGATGCCGATCGCCGTGGGCCGTATATGCATGATGGGTCGTTGCCCACACTGGAAGCTGTCATCGTCCACTACACCCAAGGCGGCATTGCGCGGCCCAGTCGATCGCCCCTGATCCGCCCGCTTGGATTATCCGCAGCCGAGCAGAGCGACCTCGTTGCCTTCCTGCAAACCCTGACCGGTCCTGCGGAGCCTGAGTTCACTCCTACGATGCCGCGCTGAAAGGGATCTCAGATGCGCACGCCCAGCCTCGCCGTCGCCCTCGCGTCCTTGCTGCTTTGCACAGCGACCGCCCCGGCCGACTTTGTCGTTCACCAGAAAGGGCGAGCCTTCTCGCCCGCCACGCTGTCGATCGTCACGGGCGAGAAGGTGATTTTCGTCAATGACGACACTGTTGCACACAACATCATGTCGACAACGCACGACAACGCGTTTGACCTGGGATTGGAAATGCCGGGCAGCGCCGTCCCGGTCAGCTTCACGCGAACCGGCATCGTCACGGTGATCTGCGCCATCCATCCCAGGATGCAGATGACGATCGCGGTCTCGGACTGATAAATGCAGCTCAGGCTCAAACTGTATGGCGCCTTCAGCCTGATCGCCGTCCTGGCGATTGCACTGGGCTGCTACGGCATGGGCTCGCTCAGCAGCACCGGCGATATCGCGATCCGGTTGTACGACGAGCCGCTGATCGCGGTCAGCTACGCCCGCGCCTCGACCGCCAGCCTGACCGCGGCGCACGATCTGATGACGCGTGGGCTAAGCGGCCATCAAGGCCGCTACTCCGGCATCATCAGCGAGCTCGACCGCCATGAGGCGGATATCGCGGAAGACTTGCGTATCGTGCGCGAGCGCATTCATGATCAGCTTACGGTGGAAACGCTCGATCAAGCCACCGCGGCCATCGCCGTGTGGCTGGCGGGCGGTCGGGTAATCCTCGACCCGCCACCCGGCGGCGTCACCGCCCTGCCCACGCGAAGCTCAGTTGAACGCAACGGTGTCGCGGCGGCTCGTTGGCTCGATGACCTGGTTGAGCATGTGTCCGCGCTGGGGTTCGGCTACCGTGCCCGGGCGGTGGCACAAATCCATGCGTCCGCAATGACGCTTGCCTCCCTGGCCGGCGGCATCATCGCGACAAGTGCGTTGTCCGCAGTGCTGTTCGCCAGTCTGCTGATCCGGCCGATCCGCGCCGCCGCCCGCTTCGCCGAGGATATTGCCGCCGACCGGAGCGCCGGCACATTGTCAACGACCCGACGCGACGAGATCGGGCGCCTGTTCGGGTGCCTTGCAACGATGCAGATCAATCTTCGCGAGCGGGCGGATCAGGCGCTGACCCTTCTACGGCAGCAGGAGCAAGCCGCGGAAGCGCTTCGACGAACAAATTTGCGGTTTGAAGCCGCGCTGAACAACATGTCGCATGGGCTGTTGATGTATGATGCCGACGCAACCATAGCCGTCGTCAACCGCCGGTTCAGCGAAATCTATGGTATCGATCGCAACATGATCCGGGCCGGCGGGTCGCATAGCGATCTGCTGGCGCTTAGCGTGGCTGCCGGCAACCATCCCGACCAGACCGTCGACGAACTGATTGCCGAGGTTGCGCCGCTACTAGAGGAACACCAGCCGGGGATGGCGACCCGCACGATCTCCGGCGGTCGCACCATCGCGGTTTCCTACAATCCGATGCCTGACGGCGGCTGGATTTCAATGCATGAGGACATTACCGAGCGTTGCAA
Source organism: Rhodopila sp. (assembly GCA_965200665.1). Taxonomy (GTDB): domain Bacteria; phylum Pseudomonadota; class Alphaproteobacteria; order Acetobacterales; family Acetobacteraceae; genus Rhodopila. The sequence goes on from OZ241370.1 coordinate 1,046,160, forward strand.
GTCGCTGGAGCAGATCGCGTTCCTGGCCAGGCACGACCCGCTGACCCGTCTGCCCAACCGCTTGCTGTTCCAGGAACGCCTGGAGGCAGGGCTGCAGGAAATGGGCGATTGTGAGACGATCGCGCTGCTGTGCCTGGATCTTGATCAGTTCAAGATGGTCAACGATTCACTGGGCCATCCGATCGGCGATCAGTTGCTGGTCGCGGTCGCCGAACGGCTACAGAGTGTGGTGCGCAAGACCGACACCATCGCGCGTCTGGGCGGGGACGAGTTTGCCATCGTGCAGCGAGGGGTCGAGACCGAGGACGAGGCGTCGGCATTGGCCGGCCGCATCATCCGCGTCGTCAGCAAACCCTATGACCTGGACTGTCACCGCGTCAGCATTGGTGTCAGCGTCGGCATCGCGCTGGCTCCGGAAGACGCCAGGCAGCGGCAGGAGCTGCTGCGAAAAGCCGATCTGGCGCTTTACAGTGCCAAACAGCAGGGGCGTGGCACGTGGCGCCTTTTCCAGCCGGCACTGGATGACGTCGTGCAGGGCCGCCGCAAGATGGAATACGGTCTGCGACAGGCGCTTCGGGCGAATCAGCTCGAACTTTATTACCAACCTGTTGTCGCCGCGCGAACGCGCAGGCTGAGTGGTTTTGAGGCATTGCTGCGTTGGAACCACCCGACACGCGGCATGGTGCCGCCGAACGAATTCATTCCCCTGGCCGAGGAAACCGGCCTGATTGTCGAAATCGGCGCATGGGTTATCGAGCAGGCCTGCGCGCAGGCCGCGTTCTGGCCGGATGAGCTGTCCGTAGCCGTGAACCTGTCCGCGGTGCAATTCCGCAGTGATCTCGTGCGTACGGTGGCTGACGCGATCGATGCCCACGGCCTTACGCCGGACCGGCTGGTGCTGGAAATCACCGAGTCGGTGTTGCTGCAACACAACCAGTCGACGCTTTCGACATTGCACGTGCTGCGCGGGCTGGGGGTGCAGATCGCGATGGACGATTTCGGGACCGGTTATTCATCGTTGTCCTATCTGCGCAGCTTCCCGTTCGACACCATCAAGATCGACCAGTCGTTCGTTCGCGGTCTGGAAATGCGCGACGAGTGCACGGCCATCATCCGCGCGGTCATCGGCCTGGGACATAGCCTGCGTACGCGCATCATCGCAGAAGGTGTCGAGACGGAGGAGCAACTCGAAATCCTGGCGATGGAAGGTTGTTCGGAAGTGCAGGGCTATTTCTTCAGCAAACCCGTCCCGGCTGCGGCGCTGCCTGATCTGATCAGGCGCCTGGCCGCCTCACCGCAGCCGGTGATGGAGGTTCCCGCACTGACCGATATTTAAATCCGGCCATCGATCGATTGCATTGGGCGCGCAGGGACGGGCATGATCCAGCGGATGGCTGTCGCATCGGCCTCGCCGTAACCAGGGGATTTGACGGGTGGCCGGCCTGTGACGCTTTCCAAGGCGGCTATTGTGGGGATCGCCGGCCCTGCCCTGCTGGCTGACGAAGTGGCCCTGTTTCGTGCGTTTCCGCCTGTCGGCATCATCCTGTTTGGGCGCAATGTCCAGCACCCGGCGCAATTGGCAGCGCTGATCGCCTCCCTGCCGAAAGACGCCTGCGTCATGGTGGATCAGGAGGGCGGGCGCGTCGCCCGGCTGCGGCCGCCGCACTGGCGTGACCATCCGCCCGCCGCAACATTTGGCCGACGGTTCGCTGCCGATCCGGCGGCGGCGCTGCGCGCGGCGTGGCTGACCGGGGCGCTGATTGGGCTCGACTGCGGTTCGGCGGGGTTCAGTATCGTGGCAACGCCGGTGCTGGATATCGCTGTTCCCGGCACCCACGACGTGATCGGCGACCGCGCGCTGGCCGAACACCCGGTGGCCGTCGCGCGGTTGGGCCGCGCAGTGGCGAACGGCGTAATGGCGGCGGGGCTGACCCCGGTCGGCAAACATGCCCCCGGACATGGACGAGCGGCGGTTGACAGCCATCTTTCGCTGCCGAAGGTTGCGCAGCGCGATCTGGCTGCCGATATCCGGCCTTTCGCGTTGAACGCCGACCTGCCATGGATGATGACCGCCCATATCGTTTATGAGGCGCTCGATCCCGCACTGCCAGCGACGCTGTCGGCGACGGTGATCGAAGACGTCATCCGCGGACGGATTGGCTTTGAAGGAGTTCTGGTGACCGACGACCTGGCGATGAAGGCGCTGTCCGGTGCCCCGGCAGACCTGGCGGTGCAGGCTCTGGCGGCGGGCTGCGACATTGCGCTGTACTGCAGCGGCGATTTTGCACTCACCGAGGCGTTGCTGCGGACTTGTCCGACGCTGACACCGGCGGCCAGCCAGCGCCTGAAAGCCGGACGAGCGGCAGCGGCGTCACGGCGGCTGACGCTGGATGCAGCACTACTGGCCGCGGAACGTGATCGGCTGCTGGCGTGAGCGGCCTGCTGCTCAATCTGGCCCTGGCTGTCATTCCGGTGATCCTGGCGATCACCCTGCATGAGGCAGCGCATGGCTACGCGGCGCTGGCGCTGGGCGACACCACGGCGCGCGATGCCGGGCGGCTGTCGCTGAACCCGATCCGCCACATCGACCGGGTCGGCACGATCCTGCTGCCGGGGTTCCTGCTGATCAGCCAGTTGCTGGTGCCGCCGCACAAGATCTACTTCATGTTTGGCTGGGCCAAGCCGGTGCCAGTGGGTGCGTGGAAGTTCAGGAACCCAAGGCGCGGCATGGCAATCGTCGCCATCGCCGGGCCGGCAATGAACTTCTTCCTGGCTTGGCTGGGCGCGCTGGTGATGCCGATGGCCGACTTCCCGTCGGCGACGCAGGCGATCGTGCAGCAGTTCCTGATCTATTTCATGCTGTCGAACCTGGTGCTGGGGCTGTTCAACCTGCTGCCCATCCCGCCGCTGGATGGCGGGCGCATCGCCGTCGGCGTGCTGCCCCTAAGCCTGGCGCGTATCTGGGCTCGGCTGGAGCGCGCCGGGATCCTGATCGTGCTGCTGGTGGTGTTCATCCTGCCGCGGCTGATCGGGGTCGATCCGGTCGGTGAAGCGCTCAACCAGGTCCTGCCCTGGGCGTTCCGGACCATGTTCTGGCTGGCGGGCCACAACACCGATGGGATGAATGGAAACTTCATCTGATATCGCACCGACCGCTGGTGAAAACCTGGTGCTGAGGCTGGAGGGATTCGAAGGCCCGATGGACCTGCTGCTGGACCTCGCGCGGGCGCAGAAGTTCGACCTGGCGAAGATTTCGATCCTGTCGCTGGTCGACCAGTATCTGGCGGTGATCGAGGGCGCGCGGCGGGTTCGGCTGGAACTCGCGGCGGATTGGCTGGTGATGGCGGCGTGGCTGACCTGGCTGAAGTCCCGCCTGCTGGTGCCGGCTGCGGCCGACGACGACGATCTGGAAAGCGGTGAGATGGCCGCCGAAGCGCTGGCGGCGCGGCTGCGGGAGATGAACGTGATCCGCACCCTGGCCGCCTGGCTGGCAGCCCGGCCGGTGCTGGGACAGGACGTATTCGCCCGCGGCGCGCCAGAGAGCCATGTGGACTACGACCGGTCACGGATCATAATCGAGGCAGGCCCGTTCGTGCGGGCCTATCTTGACGCGATCAGGCGCGGCACCAAGGCGACAACCTACACGCCACGGCCGCTGACGTTGTGGACGGTGCAGGATGCGTTGCGCCGGTTGGCGGACCTGGTAGGCAGCGTGCCTGACTGGACGATCCTGGAAGACTTTTTGCCCGTCGAGATGGATAGCCCGACCGAACGGCGGGCCGCGCTGTCGAGCACGTTGCTGGCAAGCCTGGAGATGGCGCGTGGCGGCGGCGTCCAGTTGCGGCAGGAGCAAGCGTTCGGTCCGATCCTGCTACGCCAGGGCAGCGCCATGGCGGACCGGCGCGAATGAGCGACGAAATCAAAGCCTCCGATCACGCACCAGAAGCACCCGTTGCCGCGCCGCTGCGCGAACCGGATGAGGACTCGCTGCGCCTTGCGGAGGCGTTGGTGTTCGCCAGTGCGGAGCCGGTGTTGGCGCGCGGGCTGGCGCGCATACTGCCCGACGATATCGACGCCGATGCGGTAATGGCGGCGCTGCGGGAACGCTACGCCGGCCGCGGGGTCGAACTGGTCGATGTCGGCGGCGGGGTGATGTTCCGATCGGCGGTCGATCTTGCGCCTCGGCTGCGCAAGGTGATCGAGGCGCCGCGGCGGCTGGGTCGGGTCGCGATGGAGACGCTGGCGATCATCGCCTACCACCAGCCGATGACCCGCCCGGAGATCGAGCACATCCGCGGCACGGCGTTGTCGCAGCAGACCCTGGACTCGCTGCTGGAGTTGAACCTGATCGCACCCAAGGGACGGCGGGAAAGCCCCGGCCGGCCGACGCTGTGGGGCACGACGCTGGAATTCCTGACGCATTTCGGGCTGAAGGATCTGCGTGAACTGCCGCGGCGGGAAGACCTTCTGCTGGAAACGGCGCCCCCCAAAGCGGTGCCGGAAAATCTACCGGTCGATCTGCAGCCGCCGCCGGAGCCTGATCCGCCGCGTTGACATGTCAGCCATGACGTCAGCGCCCGCGGGCGCTAAACCATTGGCATCGCGATAGCTTCACCGTCCGAAACGGCCGCATCTGTCATCACAGGTGTCGGATGATGGGTCAGAATAGCTGGCTTATCAGCGCAACCCTCTGTTATGCTGCACCGCATCATTAGGGAAGAACGTCCTTCGCCCCATGTTCGGCACCGGCCGACATTACCGAAGGAACGTAAATAATGAGCATCCTGAACAATACCTTTGCCTTCTCCGGCAGTCATAACGCCACCGGGTCCTGGCTGTCGCAAGTAATGACCCGCCTGCATCAGTGGCCCGAGATCTGGACACAACGGCAGGCGCGGGCGCGCGAAATGCGCGAACTCAACCGTTGCAGCGACCGCGAATTGTGGGACATGGGCCTGAGCCGGTCGGATTTACTGTCGATCGAGGCAGGCGTTTACCGCCGCGACTGATCCGGGCGGCAAAGCCTGGACCGCATTGCGATCCAGGCTTCCGTGTAGTCGAATACTAGGCTGCCTCAGAAACGGTTGGTCTGCCGTCTGATACCGTTGTGCGATGCATGTCGCGCACTTGCGTTTCATCGTATTCGCGGGCGCGGTGCATTGTGCAACGATTATCCCACATCACCAAATCGCCGGCCGTCCATCTGTGCGTATAGACGAACTGTGGCTGCGTGGCATGTTCAGTCAGGTCCATCAGAAGCATCCTTGCCTCTGGGTCCGGCATGCCGCGGATGCGGCCGGCGTGCGAGGACAGGTAGAGAGATTTCCGTTTCGACCCCGGATGGGTGCGAACCAGCACCTGGGCCACTGGCGCCATCTTCGCACGCTCCTCCGCTGACCAATCGGTGAAGCCGATGCGGGCGCGGGAGAACAGCTGGGTGTGCTCGCAGATCAGCCCTTCAAGCCGGGCTTTCATCCGGTCGGGCAATGCATCCCAGGCCGCGCGCATGTCAGCAAACTGGGTTTCGCCGCCCTCGGCCGGGATCGCGCGGGCGGACAACAATGAAAAGCGCGCCGGTATGGCCTTGAAGCTGCTGTCGGAGTGCCAGAGCCGGTTGCCCAACGCATTCAGCCGCAGCCGATCATCCTTCGTTCGGACCCGGTTCTGCTCATCAAGGTTGGAGATGTCGGCAATGTGGACGTCGAGCCGGGGGACGTAGTCGGAGCGGTAGGCACGGACGGTGGTTTCAAGTTCACCGAAGCGCCGGCTGAATGCCAGCTGCTGTTCGTCGGTAATGACCTGGCCGGGAAAGACCAGGACAGCGGCCTTATCGATCGCGCGGTTGAGCGCATCGATGACTGCGTCGTCCTGTGGCTTGCGCAGGTCCAGATCGGTGACCCGTGCGGCGATGACGGGATGCAGTGGCTCCACGGATATTGGCATCGTTCTCTCCCTTTGCCCCAGGGTAGGAACGGATCGATGCCGTTGGCAATCCGGACGGCTTGTCGCATCGTGCGGAAAACAGGAACGTCCGGCCATGAGTGAAGATATTGAAGCCGCGACCATCAAGGCAGTGGCATGGCGGCTGCTGCCGCTGGTATTCCTGCTGTACTTCCTGAGCTTGATGGATCGCGCCAACCTCGGGATCGGCGCCCTGACGATGAACCGTGATCTGGGCTTGACAACGGCCACCTACAGCCTGGGCGTGGCGGCGTTCTTCTTTGGCTACATCCCGTTCGAGATACCCAGCAACGTGATCCTCGAACGGTTCGGCGCGCGGCTGTGGATCGGGCGGATCGCCATCACCTGGGGGCTGGTGGCCAGCGCCATGGCCTTGGTCAGTGGCCAGACCAGCTTCCTGGTCGTGCGGTTCCTGCTGGGGATCGCCGAAGCCGGGCTGTTTCCGGGCATGCTGCTGTATCTGACCTACTGGTTCCCCAGTGCCTACCGCGCCCGCGTCAATGCGGCGCTGGTGCTGGCGATCCCGGCGGCCGGCATGATCGGCGGGCCGTTGGGCAGCAGCTTGCTGGAGCTGAACGGGTTCCTGGGGCTGGCCGGGTGGCGGTGATCCTCGACGGTTCGGCGCGCGGCTGTGGATCGGGCGGATCGCCATCACCTGGGGGCTGGTGGCCAGCGCCATGGCCTTGGTCAGTGGCCAGACCAGCTTCCTGGTCGTGCGGTTCCTGCTGGGGATCGCCGAAGCCGGGCTGTTTCCGGGCATGCTGCTGTATCTGACCTACTGGTTCCCCAGTGCCTACCGCGCCCGCGTCAATGCGGCGCTGGTGCTGGCGATCCCGGCGGCCGGCATGATCGGCGGGCCGTTGGGCAGCAGCTTGCTGGAGCTGAACGGGTTCCTGGGGCTGGCCGGGTGGCGGTGGATGTTCATCCTGGAGGGCGTGCCGTCCGTCGTCCTGGGGCTGGTCGTGCTGCGGCGGCTGACCGACCATCCAGCAAAGGCATCCTGGCTGCGGCCGGACCAGCGGGCATGGCTGGAAGCGACTTTGGCGCGGGAGCGAGCGGCGGTAGAGCTGGCGCATAGCCGGCTGAGCCTGTGGCGCGCGCTGGTCGATCCACGTGTGCTGGCGCTGTGCCTGATGTATTTTGCATTTGGTTCCACAGCGTATGGAATGGCTTACTTCCTGCCGCAATTCATCAAGCAATGGGGCATGAGCAACCTTGCCACCGGTTGGACGGTGGCTGGACCGGAAGCATTGGGGATCATCGCACTGATGGTCTGGAGCTTTTACTCCGATCGGGTGGGCAATCGCCGGGCCAGCCTGACGATCGCGCTGCTGATCGCGGCGGCGGGGCTGACCGGGATGGGGCTGTATGGCAGTTCGCCCTGGTCATTGATCGCGGTGTCGATGGTTTTGATCGGATACAGCGCGGCGCGGCCGATGTTCTGGGCGTTACCGCCGGCGTTTCTCAGCCGGACCGCCATGGCAGGGGCAATCGCGCTGATCAGTTGTTTCGCCAATGTTGGCGGGATCGTCGCGCCACTGGCGATCGGCTGGGCCAAGACGGCGACCGGCAGCTTCGCGGGCGGACTGTATTTCATCGCGGCGGCGACGTTGATGGCGGCGATGATCATCCTGTTTGCGATCGGGCCGGCTATTGCTGAGCGGGTGCCTTTGGCCGAAGAGGGAAGCGCGTGATGATCCCCTGACTGGATAGCGATCGCGGTGCCGGGCCGTTGGTGCAAGCGAACGCTGTGGCGGCCATCACGGATGAAGCTTGGCTAAAAAGGCAGTCACGTGAGGCAACACCAGATCGCTGCGCGCGAGGGCGGCGATATGGTCGCACGCGGGCAGCGAAACGAAGGTCGCGTTGGCGAGGCCTTGCGCGCACTCTTTCACCCGCGGGAACCGAGGGTCGCTTGTTCCGGAAAACAGCAAGCACGGCATGGACATTGTTGGGAGCACGTCAGCAAGAGAGGGCCGGTCCTGCGTCAAGGCCAACAGCGCATCGAGATCGTTGGCCATAAGATCTGCCAGAACTGCCGGGGTCATATGGGGGCCGAAGACCTTTTTGATTGACGCGAGGAATGCCGTGGGGTCCCGCGGCGCAAGGTCCCGAAATGGCTGCATATCCTCGGCATAGGGATGCGCCCCGCCAAGGATCAGCGAATGAGTTCGGCCGGGCGCATATTTCGCCAGCCCGAAACCGATCCATCCCCCCATCGAAAAACCCATATAATTTGCCTGGTCGATCTTGAGATCGTCCAAGACGGCAGTCACATCCGCTACACGCAAAGGCAGGTCATAGGCGGCAGGATCATGTGGTTTGTCACTGTTTCCGTGTCCCCGAGCATCGATCAGAATCAGGCGGTTGTTGCGGGCCAAGACGTCCGTGTAACCAAAGTTTTTCCAGTCCTGGCCATTTCCCAAAGTTCCGTGGTGCAGGACAAGAGGCGGGCCAATTCCCTCGACCTGATAATGGATATTGACGCCTTGATTGTTCGCATACGGCATGCTCGTCCCCTCTGGCCCGCTTTGGGAACGTAGCTTTCCCCCGACAATGAGGAATTGGTCAATGTGTCCTCACCGCGACCGGTCGGCGGAGCGCGCAGCTTGAAACTTCCGGAGCCCCAGGTAATGCTGGGTTACGGTGACATTAGAGGGGATCGGGGCGCGATGCATGATATCGTCATTCGAGGCGGCACGATCGTCGATGGAACAGGTGCGAAAAGCTACGCCGGCGATGTTGCAATCGATGGCGACAAGATCGCGCAGGTCGGTGGCAAGGCCGGGCCTGGGCGGCGGGAGATCGATGCCGACGGGCAGTTGGTGACGCCCGGCTGGGTCGATATCCACACGCACTACGATGGTCAGGCGACATGGGACCCGGTGCTGGCGCCGTCGTCATGGCATGGTGTCACGACAGTGCTGATGGGCAATTGTGGTGTCGGCTTCGCGCCGGTGCGCAAGGCCGATCATGATTGCTTGATCGACCTGATGGAGGGCGTCGAGGACATTCCAGGCATCGCGCTGGCGGAAGGTCTGCGGTGGGACTGGGAAACCTTCCCCGAGTATCTGGATGCGCTGGAGCGGACCTCGCGTACGATCGACGTGGCGGCGCAGGTGCCGCATCATCCCTTGCGGGTTTACGTGATGGGCGATCGTGCGGTGCGGCGCGAAATTGCCTCGGCCACAGACATCGAGGCGATGAGCCGGCTGACCGAGGAAGCGCTGCGGGCGGGGGCGTTCGGTTTCACCACGTCACGCACGGAACAGCACAAGACGACGAAGGGCGACCTGGTTCCGGGGCGTTTCGCCGAAAACCAGGAGCTGTTTCGGGATCGGCGCGGCTTTGGGCCGCACGCGATCGGGCGCGTTCGGCATGCTGAGCGATTTCGATGACGAGGCCGGTGAGTTCGCTTCCAATGGATGAGCACGCTGGCAAAATCCACATTGCCGTCCTTGTCCCTGATCTTGGCCGGCCCTTGTGGTTTTTGCTGACGGACCGGTCGGCTGATCCGGGTCGTTACAACAGGTTGATGAATGGGGTGCGGCAGGCGCGGGCCGGCGGGGCGCCGGTGACGGCCCAGGTGGCAGGACGACCGGTCGGCATCATCCTGGGGCTGACGACGTCGCTAAGCCCGTTTGCCGCTCGTCCGGCGTTCGCAGCGCTGAATGCGTTGCCGGTTGCGGAACGGCTCGCGCGGTTGCGCGATCCGGCGGTACGGCAGGAGATTTTGGCGCAGGAGGCGTCCGAGGCATTGCTGGCGGTTTTGCCGCCACTGCAACGGCCGATTGCGACGCGGTGGGACCGGCAATACGTGCTGGGCGATCCGCCGGATTATGAGCCGGACCAGAGCCGCAGCATCGAGGCGATGGCGGCGAAGACCAACCTGACGCCGGCCGAATTCTGTTATGATTACCTGACCGGCGAGAATGGCGACCGGATGCTGTACTACCCGGTGACCAACTACGTGCATGGCGACCACGGGGTGGTGCATGACATGATCAAGGACCCCGCGACCATTCTGGGACTGGGTGACGGCGGGGCGCATTGCGGGCAGATCTGCGATTCCTCGCTGCCGTCCTACATGCTGACCCACTGGGTGCGCGACCGGCACCGGGGCCCGCGCTTCCCACTGGAATTCATCGTCAAGCGGCTGACCAGCGAGACGGCTGATTTCTTCGGGTTCCATGATCGCGGCCGGCTGGCGGTGGGCAAGAAGGCCGACGTGAATGTCGTCGACCTCGCAACACTGCGGCTGCACCACCCCGAACTGCGGCACGACCTGCCGGCCGGTGGAAAGCGGCTGGTGCAGCGGGTCGACGGATATGAAGCGACAATCGTCGCCGGTGTGCCGGTGTTCGAGCGTGGTGAGGAAACCGGCGCCCGTCCGGGGCGGCTGGTGCGGTCGCATTGAGGCTGGTGGGCGCGGCGGTCGGGCGGGGGCATGACATTGAGTGCCGCCGCCAGGACTGGATCGCTGCGCCTGCACTCGTAATCACACCGGCCTGCAACGACGCCGGAGGGCTGCAACTACAGCGTGAGTTCTCCCGCAATGGTGGGGAGAAGTTCGGACACCGTCGGGTGGATGTGCATGGTCCTGGCCAGGGTCGTTGCGGTCCCGCCGGTGGTCATCATGTCCAGTATGCCATGGATGGCCTCATCGCCGCCGATGCCGAGGATAGCGGCCCCTAGGATCGCGTCAGTGTCGGCATCGACGACGATCTTCATCAGGCCCTGGGTTTCGCCCTTTTCCTTCGCTCTGCTGACCTGCGTCATGGGCCGGCTGCCGATGCGCGTGCGGTAGCCGGCAGCTTTGGCCTGAGCTTCGGTCAGGCCAACGCGGCCGAGCGGAGGATCGATGTAGAGGGCGTAGCAGGGAATGCGGTCGGTGGCTTTGCGGGTGGCGCCCGCCAGCAGGTTGTCGGCGACGATTTCGAAGTCGTTGTAGGATGTGTGGGTAAAGGCACCGCGGCCGTTGCAGTCGCCGAGCGCCCAGACGTTGGGGACAGTGGTTTGCAGGCTGTCGTCAACCTGGATGTAGCCGTGTTCGTCGGTAGCGATACCGGCCTTGCTGAGGCCGAGGTCATCGGTGTTCGGGCGACGGCCAACCGCGAGCAGGACGTGGCTGCCGATGACTTCCGGCTCCCCCTCGGTGCAATTGACACCGGCGGCGATACCGTGGCTGTGGCGGGCAAAGCGGATACATTCGGCACCGGTGCGGACGCTGATCTGTTCCGCCTCCAGGATGGATCGGATGGATGTGGAGACATCCTGATCTTCGCGGCCGACCAGGCGTGGGCCCTTCTCGATGACGGTGACCTTGGACCCGAAGCGGCGGTAGATCTGGGCGAACTCGAGCCCGATGTAGCTGCCACCGACAACGATCAGATGGTCGGGCAGCACGGGCGTGGCAAGCAGGGAGCTGTTGGTGAAGTAGGGGATGTCGCCGATCCCCGGCATGTCGGGGACCAGCGCGCGGCCGCCCGTGTTGATGAAGATGCGGTCGGCCTCAAGCAGGTCGTCGCCGACACGGACCGTGTTGGCCGATTCAAAGCGGGCATGGCCGAAGATCAGCGTGCAGCCATCCATGCCCTGCAGCCAGGTTTCGTTGCCGATACGGCTATGTTCGGCGACGTCGCGGGCGCGGGCGTGGACGCGCGCCATGTCGATGTTGATCTCGCCGTTGATCGTCACGCCGTATTCGGCGGCGCGACGGGCCAGGTGGGCGGCGTAGGCGCTGGCGACGAGGGTTTTTGTGGGCGTGCACCCGGTATTGACACAGGTACCGCCGACCAGATGGCGTTCGATAATGGCGACACTCAGGCCGGCGGCAGTGAGGCGTCCGGCCATGGAGGGACCGGCCTGTCCGGCGCCTATGACGATGGCGTCAAAATGTCGGGTCACGATGTGCGTTCCATGGCGCTGTCCTGACGGGTTATGGAGCCTCGTCCGGCACCATATGGGGGCTATTCGGGAACCGCCAGCCGCACCGAAACCGGACAGTGGTCCGATAGCCGGTCTTTCCAGGGTTCCCCCCTCTCCCGGTAGGTCATGACACGCAGCGTATCGGCCTGCATCCAGGTGGCGGCCGCTCCGCCTGCCAGGATGTGGTCGATGAAGTTTTCCGCCCCCCAACAGGGGGAGCTGCGGCCCTCCGTGGCGCGTGCCAGCGGGGCAGCCTGGCGCAAGGTGACGAGGAAGCTGTCCGTTGCTGTCATCCAGCGATTGAAGTCACCAAGGATGATAAAGGGTACGGCTTCAGACTTCCTGGCGGCAATCCAGTCCGCCAGCGGTGCGACCTGATCCGCCAGTTCACGGCATGCCGACGATCTGGTTTTCGGGATCGGTTTGTTCTGGCAGCCCCGCTTCAGGTGCACCGCCAGTACCCGAAGGTCCTGATTGCCGATGTGCAAGGTGATGTCGGCGCCGCTGCGCAGATGGTTGGCGCTGAGCGCGGTGACGTCGGGGTTGCTGTCGTAGCGTAAGCCGCGACGGACCGCGATGCCGACGCGCTGGGTCACGCGGTCGTGCGTCATGTGGATCGAGTATCGGTCCTTCGGGAATACTTTCGAGGCCGCGGCAAATCCGTCGACTTCCTCGATTGCGATGACGTCTGCGTTCAGTTCCTCCGCGTATTGGGCCAGGCGCGCAAAATCCTCATCCGATCGGGTGGTGAGGTCAGGCGGCAGGCCGGGGTCGCCAGTGTGGCGGGTCGTCAGCCAGTTGAGATTCCAGGTGGCAATCTTGAGTTCGGCTGCTTTGGCATGCAGGGGCAGCAGCAGCGCGGCCAGGAGGATCAGGCGTTTCATAAAAGAAGTCCTGGCTGTTCGGGAGGCTGTGAGGCCCCCGACAGGTAGCCCGAGTCGACCGCGTCTCCGACGCGTCACGGCTCGGTCGTCGGGCCGCCAAGCCGCTGGGTCGCCCGCCCTGAAGTCGCTCAGGGTCCTGGACCACCAAGCTCGCATGAATGCCATCCTCGTGAACGTGAGGCCGTTCATGACGGAAATCGAAGGGCAATGAAAGCGTCGGCACCGGGGGCTGGCAACACCCGCCTGTGCCGGTGGGGATATCAAGCCGCGACCGGGTGGATTTCGGCGCGGGCGGCTTCCAGGCAAGCTTCGACAGCTTCGCGCAGCGAGCTGGTGTAGACGTCGGCACCGACAGCGGCACGCAGGCGGTCGTCGGTCAGGATCGCTTGTTCGGCTGGCCACAGGCCAACAAGCAGCCGAGCCTGAGGCAGGCGCTGGCGCAGGCGGCGGAGCATGTAGCGGAGGTGGGAGGGAGCGCCGCCGAGTTCGAGGTAACATAGGCACACCATCGTGACGCCTTCGCCGCTCAAGGCGCCGATGTGCAAGCGAGAAGTGGCTTCGTGCGGGAGAACGCGCGCCTTGAGGCCGCTTTTGTGCAGCAACTGGGCAAGCATGCTGGCAGCGGCTTCGTCCAATGGGCCACGGCCGGCGATGCACAGCACCGGAGCCGGTCCGCGCCAGTCAGGCGGAAGTGCGTCTTCGTCAACCTTGCCGGGGGCGGGATGCTTCGGGACGTCCTGCTCGCTGCGCGACGGGCTGGTGGCCGCACTTTCCGCAGCCTCCTTGGTCTCGGGTTCCTTGTCGTCGTGCTCGTCCAGGTCTTCGATCAGGTCCTGCATGGAGTCCTTGATCTTTTCCAGTTGCACCTCGGTCAGCACGCCGCGGGCGGCGTCGTTGGCGGCGAGCTGCAAACCTTTCAGGGCAACCTCGTCGTAGTAGGAGGACAGCGGCCGTTCGCGCAGCAGGATCTCGGCCTGGTCGTGAGCCTCGTCGGGGTCGCCGGCGAGCATGCGCTGGTAAAAGCTTTCAACCGGGGTCAGGGCGGGACGGTCGCCGAGGATGACGTCGAGAAATTCCAGGCGTTCGACATGGCGGCCGAGGACGACGAGGCAGAGGGTCAAGGGGGTCGACAGGATCAGGCCGATAGGACCCCAAAGCCAGGTCCAGAATGTGGCGGAGACGACGACGGAAAAGGGCGAGAGACCGGTGCTGCGGCTGTAGAGCAGCGGTTCGACGCCCTGGCCCATGATCGCCTCGGTAGCGACGTACAGGCCGGCGGTCCAAAGCACCATGGACCAGCCGGGGCTGACGGCGGCGGCGAGGGCAAGCGGCAGCAGCCCGGCGAGGGGCGCGCCGATATAGGGGACAAATCGCAGCAGCAGGCCGATGGTGCCCCAGAGCACGGGTGATGGCACGCCGATGAGGAACAGGCCAGTGCCGGTGATAAGCCCGAATGCAGCGTTGATACCGAGCTGGGTGAGGAAGTAGCGAGACAGGCGGCGGGCCGCGTCGTTCATGGCCGCGGTGGTGCGGTGCAGGTCTGATGAGCCGAACAGGCGGATGAGGCGGTCGCGCAGGTCCTCACGCTGAAGCAGCACGAAGATGGTGACGATCAGCACGATGGCGGTGGTCGACAGCGGGTCGACGATTGGGGTGATGATGCGTTCGGCCAGCTCGATGGGGGTCGGGTCGGGCTGGTGGACCTCGACCTGCATGGGCTTGGGCGCGTTGGAAGGGGCGTGAGCCGGCACGGTGGTCTCGGGCGTGTTGAGACGGCGCATGACCAGATTCATCTCACCGAGGGCGAAGCCCTGGATGGTGTCGACCTTGTCGCGGATGGTGGTGGCGTAGCGCGGCACCTCCTGCGCCAGTTGGGCGATCTGGGTGCCAATCAGGGCGCCAAGGGCAAGAATGACCCCAAGGGCAAGGATGACGGCGATGAGGACGGAGAGAACGCGGCCGAGATGGATGCGGCGCAGCAGGTTGACGATCGGGGCCAGCAGGAAAGACAGCAGGACGGCCAGGGTGATCGGGATCAGGACAGTGCGGCCGAGATACAGGCCGGCGACCACCACAACGGCAACGGCCAGGGTCAGCAGGCCAGTGAGGCCGGGCGTTTCCGCTGGCACCACCACAGTGGGCCGCCGTTCAGGGGTATCCATGCGCTCCACCTCGTACATCCTGACGCATTAATGCATGATGCCGGTGGTCCGTTCGGATCACATAATAAACAGGCTTGGGTGCAGCATGTCGCGGGCCCGGCGTCCGGCATCAAGATCCGTGGCATTGATGATGGCGAGGCGGAAGCCACCGGGGGGCATCGAGTGCTGGGATGCGTCGCGGTCCTGGTGGAAGGATACCTGCACGCTGGAGACGCCGGGCACCGCGAGCGCCTGGTCGATGGCCCGTTGCGGGGGATGGTGGAAGGCGGGGCCGTGCGGGGCGAACAGCACGACACTGTAGCCGTCGGCGCGATGGCTGTCGTCGAAGGTCCATCGCTTGTTGGCATACAGGCCGACCAGGGCCTCGACCCAGCCGGGGCCGTAGAGGTCGGGCCACTGGTCGGCGAAGCGCAGATGCGCCTCGATAATGCGGCTGCCGATGGTTTCGAAATTGATCATGCCGGTGTAGCCGGCCAGGTGCTTGCGGGTCCAGGTGCCGCACCAGTCCTCGATGTCGGGCATGGGTTCAGCGTGGATGTGCCAGTGGTCGAAGGTGCCGCCGGGGGCTGTGGCGCCGGTGGCGTGGCTCCACCATTTGGCCTCCCCGTTGACGATGGCGGCGTCGGTGCTGACATGGGCGCCGGTGAGAAGGGTGCACCAGAAGTGGCCGGGGTTCATCGAAGCCCGATAGGTCTCGATGTCGGGGATGGCGAGGCTGCCGGCGCCCATGCTGCGCAGGTTCATCATGGGCTTGGAGAACACCGGAAAGTGCGGCGGGATGACGCCGTGGGGGGCGGCTTCCAAACCTTGGGAAAGCGCGACCGCCAGCTTGTCGTAGATCCAGCGGTGGTCGGGATTGAGCGGCCAGGCCTCCCAGTCCTTGGTGGGGATGGTCACGCCATCCGGACACGGGGTGTTCCGGAAGAACTGGGTGCGCCAGGGATCGGTTTGCAGGATCGGCATTGAGGCCTTCGTGCGCGGATGGCCGGAGACCAGGCCCCGGCCATGTCGGTTGACGCCGGGGTGGTTCAGTTAGGGACGGGTGCGTTCGGATGCAGCAGGTTCTCGTTGCGCAGGTCCGACCACAGGGCGGGGGGAATCTTCATGGTGAAGAGCGGCAGGTTTTCGTTGAACTCGGCGGCGTTGCGGGGGCCGGGGATGATCGCGGCGACAACCGGGTGGGCGAGCGGGAACTGCAGCGCGGCGGCCGGCAGCGGCACGTTGTGCGACTGGCACACGGCGGCGATTTTCCTGACGCGATCTGCAATTTCCGGCGGGGCGGTGTCGTAGTTCCAGGTGTCACGGCCGGCGAGGATGCCGGAGTTCAGCGGGCCGCCGATGACCAGGGAGGTTCCGCGGGACTGGCAGAGCGGTATCAGGTCGTCGAGCGGGGCCTGTTCCAGCAGCGTATAGCGGCCGGCGAGCAGGAACGCGTCCCAGTCGCCGAATTCCATGGCGTCGATCAGGACCTGCTTCTCGTTGACCCCGATGCCGATGGCACTGACGGTGCCAGCGCGACGCAGTTCGTCCAATGCCTTGTAGCCGCTGTCGCGCAGTTGCTTCATGTAGACGGCGTTCAGTTCTTCGCCGTGCTGATAAACCCCGATGTCGTGGACATAGAGGATGTCGATGCTGGCAAGGCCGAGGCGCTGGTAGCTGTCTTCCACGGAACGCATGATGGCGTCGTAGGTGTAGTCGTAGACGACCTTGAACGGCATTGGCGACAGGCGACCGTCAGCGGACGGGGCGGTGTCGGTCTTTGGACGCAACAAGCGACCGACCTTGGTGGACAGGACCCACTCGTCGCGAGGCTTGTCGCGCAATGCGTCACCAACACGATGTTCGGCGGCGCCAACGCCGTAGAACGGGGCGGTATCGACGTAGCGGACGCCGGCGTCCCACGCAGCGGCAACGATGGCCTGGCCATCCTGCTGCGTGATGGAGATTCGGCTGCCGCCCATGGTGGCGGTGCCAAGGCCCAAAGTGGTGACCTCGAGCTTGGTGCGGCCAATCCGGCGTTTTTCCCATGTGGGCATGTGCGGTGTCCTCCTTGGGATCGATGTTATCAGGCGGCGGGCACGCCGGCGAGGTCCAGCTCCTTCGCGCGGAGGCAGCGCACGGCGTGGCCGGGGGCGATCTCGGTCAGCGCGGGCGTCTCAACGGCGCAGCGTGGGATGGCATAGCGGCATCTGGGGTGGAAGTGGCAGCCCGCAGGTGGGTTGGAAGGGTCGGCGACGTCACCCTCCAGCACGATGCGTTGCGCCTTGATCCGTGGGTCGGGCACGGGTACGGCGGAGAGGAGAGCTTCGGTGTATGGGTGGCGCGGGGTGGTGAACAGAATTTCAGTCGGGGCAACCTCGACGATCCGGCCGACATACATGACGGCGACACGGTGGCTGATGTGTTTCACCACCGACAGGTCGTGGGCAACGAACAGGTAGGCAAGATCGAGCCGGTCCTGCAGGTCGAGCAGCAGGTTCACGATCTGCGCCTGGACCGATACGTCCAGCGCGGAAACCGGTTCGTCCGCAACGATCAGCGACGGGTTGAGCGCCAGGGCTCGGGCGATGCCGATGCGCTGCCGCTGGCCGCCGGAAAAGGCATGCGGGAAACGGTTCAGATACGCACTCGGGAGTTGCACGAGCTCCAGCAGTTCGCCGACGCGTTTGTTGCGGCTGGCGGTGTCGCCGATGCCGTTCACCAGCAGCGGTTCGCCGATGATTTCGGAAATCGTCATCCTGGGGTTGAGCGAGGAAAACGGGTCCTGGAAGATCATCTGCATCTGCCGCCGCAACGGACGTAGCCTGGTGCGTTCAAGCGCGGCGACGTCGACCTGCTCACCGGTTTTGGTACGAAAGTGGATTTCGCCGCCCGAGGGATCGATGGCGCGCAGGATGCAGCGAGAGGTGGTAGTCTTGCCGCAGCCAGACTCGCCGACGAGGGACAGGGTCTCGCCGGCGGCGATGGTAAATGATACGTCGTCGACGGCCTTTACCTGGCCGGTGATACGACCGAGCAGGCCCTGACGGATGGGGAAGTGCTTGCGCAGGCCACGAACTTCAAGAATGGGGACGTCGAGGATCGGGGTGGTCATGCCGGGACCCGGGCTTGGGTCAATGGGGTGGTATACAGGTGGCAGGCTGTGGCGTGGCGATCGCCAATTTTGGTTTCAGTGGGAACGATCTGGTCACAGACGCCCGGGATCCTGTCCGGGCACCTGGGGTGGAATGGGCAGCCGGCGGGACGGGCAAAAGGATGCGGGATCGATCCGGTTATCGTTGCAAGCCGTGATCGTGGGCGGGCAAGCACGCTTGGGATCGAGCGTAACAGTGATTGTGTATACGGATGGCGAGGTTCGTGGAAAATCGCATCCACCGGGCCGATCTCGACTTCCTTGCCCAGATACATGACCACGACGTCGTCGGCCATCTCGGCGATCACGCCCATGTCGTGGGTGATGAGGATGACGGCAAGGTCCTGCTCCTGCTGCAGGCGGCGGATCAGGGTCAGGATCTGTGCCTGCGTGGTCACGTCCAGCGCCGTGGTGGGTTCGTCGGCAATCAGCACACGGGGTTCGCCGGCCAGTGCGAGGGCGATCATCACGCGCTGGCGCAGGCCACCCGACAGTTCGAACGAATAGGCATCGATGCGTTGCTCCGGCCGGGGAATGCCGGCCATTGCCAGAAGCTCGATGGCACGGGTTCGGGCAGCCTTGGCGCTGAGGCGGGCGTGCAGGCGGATGGCCTCGATCAATTGATTGCCGATGGTGTGGAAGGCGGACAGCGAGCTCATTGGCTCCTGGAATACCAGGCCGATATTTCCCCCGCGAATGGCCCGGAGTTCAACGCCGTCGACCGGAAGCTTGGTCAGGTCAACGACGCTGTTGTTGGCTCGGCGCAGCAGGATTTCACCGCTGACGATGCGGCCGGGGCGCTCGACGATGCGCAGGATCGAACGCGCGGTGACACTTTTTCCGCAGCCGGATTCGCCGACGATACCCAGCGTGCGTCCGGCGAACACATCGAACGATGCGCCGTCCACCGCCCGAATGGCGCCCTCGTCGGCAAAGAAGTGGGTGTGCAGGTCGCGTACCTGCAGGATCGGTTCAGCCATAGGGGTCCGCCGCGTCACGCAGTCCATCTCCGAGGAAATTGAATGCCAGGATCACGATGATGACCGGCAGGGCGACGACGAGCAGCCATGGCGCCAAGCCCAGGGTTTGCAAGTTCTGTGCGTCCTGCAGAAGGACGCCCCAGGAGATGGCCGGTGGGCGCAGGCCGAGGCCGAGGAACGACAGGGTGGTCTCACTGATGATCATGGCGGGCAGCGCGAGGCTGACGGCGGCGATGATGTGGGACAGGAAGCTGGGCACCATGTGCTTGAAGATGATCCGCATGCGGGAGGCGCCGGCAAGTTCGGCGGCCACGATGAAGTCTTCCTCGCGCAGGGCCAGGAAGCGGCCGCGGACGACGCGGGCAAGTTCTGTCCAGCCGATCAGGCTGATGATGATGGTGATGGCGAAATACACTTGTTGTGGCGACCAGCTTGACGGCACCGCGGCGGCGAGGCCCATCCACAGCGGGATGGTGGGGATGGACCGCAGGATTTCGATCACGCGCTGGATGACCAGGTCGACCCAGCCACCGTACAGGCCGGACATGCCACCGAGCAGAACACCGAGCAGCAGGCTGAGGGCAACGCCGACGAGGCCGATGGTCAGCGAGGTTCGGGTTGCCAGGATCAGGCGGGAAAAGACGTCGCGGCCAAGTTGATCGGTGCCGAGCAGGAACAGTGCATCCTGGGGCTTGCCGTCGCTGACGCTGAGCAGATGGATGTCGGTCGGGAACACACCGAACAGATTGTAGGGGTAGCCGTGGCCGAACAGCACGAGGTTGCGTGGCTCGCTCGCATCCGGGGCATAGGACAGCTTGAAGGTGCGGGGGTCGCGTTTGCCCTTCAGTGCGTAGACGTGCGGCTGGAAACCACCATCCGGGTTGAACCAGCCGATCGGCTGCGGTGGGATGTAGCTGCGGGTCGCCATCGTATCGAACGGTTCGGTATAGGCGATCGTATCGGCGAAGATAGCCACGAAGTAGAAGGCGAAGACGATGACGGCGCTCGCCATCGCCACCTTGTGCTTGCGGAAGCGCCACCAGATCAGTTGCCGCTGGCTGGCGACGGCAACGCGGTTCTCGGCTTCGGCGGGGATCGAGGCGGCAGGCAGGGTCGCGCTCATCGCAGCTGGCCCAGGCGGATGCGGGGATCGATCCACATCAGCAGCAGGTCCGAGATCAGCGTGCCGACGACGGTCATGACCCCCAGCAGCAGGATGATGGTCGAGGCCAGCAGCATGTCCTGCGACAGCAATGAGCGCAGCAGCAGGGGTCCGACAGTGGGCAGGCTGAGCACCACCGAGATGATGACCGATCCGGACACCATGAACGGCAGCAGGTAGCCGATCGTGCTGGCGAAGGGATTGAGCGCGGCGCGGACCGGATATTTCATGATGACGCGGCGTTCGGCGAGGCCTCGGGCGCGGGCGGTGACGACATAGGGGCGGCGGAGTTCGTCCAGCAGGTTGGCGCGCATGATGCGGACCAATTGCGCGGTTCCGGCCAGCGACAGGATCAGCACCGGGACCGGCAGGTGGTTCATTAGGTCACCGACCTTGGCCCAGCTCCATGGCAGCAATTGCTGATCGGCGGAGAACAGGCCACCGACGCTGACGCCGAACCAGCGCAGGCCGAAATACATGATGATCAGGGCCAGCATGAAGTTGGGCACGGCAAGGCCGATGAAGCCAATGAAGGTGAAGATGTAGTCGCCGATCGAATACTGGCGAACCGCCGAGTAGATGCCGATGGGCAAAGCGAGGCCCCAGGTGACGATGATGGCACCGACGGAGAGCAGGACGGTGAGCCAAAGGCGGTCGCCGATCACCTCGGTAACCGGACGGCCATATTCGAAGGACCGGCCAAAATCCCCGACGGCGACCATCGACAGCCATTTCCAGTACTGGACCCATAGCGGCTGGTTCAGGCCGTAGGCGAGGCGCATGGCATCCGCCTCCGCCGCCGAGATCGATGAGCCGGACGCCGCGGCCTGGGCGGCGTAGGCGGTGACGAAATCGACCGGCGGCAGGTGCAGGATCACGAAGGTGACGATGGTGATCGCCACCGTCGTGATCGCCGCCAGGCCAAGCCGTCGCAGGAGATAGGTCAGCATGGCGGATGCTTATGCCTTGAAATACCAGGTCTCGGGATGGGAATTGCCGGGGGTGCGGCAATGCTGGGCATTGCAGACCCGGCTGGCGATGTTGCCGAGTTTGTTGGAGACGAGGCGGACACCCAGGCCAGCGGGCGACTGGCCGACGGTGCCGATGCCGTATTGCTGGTCGACCAGGATCTTCCAGATCTCCTGTGCGTTCTTGTTGCGGCCGTCGGCCTTCAGGCTGGACGCTTCGGTGTAGAGGTCGAAGATCTTCATGATGTTCGGATCGTCGGGCTTGGTGCCCTGCTTGCCGCCGGAGGAATACCAGTCGGCGTAGGCCGGCCCGAATGCAGCGCCTGGAATGACCGGCACGGCCCAGGTGGGGAACAAGTACAACAGCTCCGTGCCGCCGTTGTTCCAGACAAACAACTGGTGTTCGTTGTTGGTCTGCTTGGCAAAGCCCAGGCCGCGCTCCATCTCCTTGACGTCGGCCTGGATGCCAATCTTGCGCCACTGGTCGGCGACCATTTCGGACATTTTCGGATACGGCTGGAAGGCGGCGATGGCGATCACCTCCAGCCGCAGCCGCTGGCCGTTGTCGGTGCGCAGGCGGTAGCCGTCGCCGTCTTTCTTTGCCAGGCCTATTTTGTCAAGCAGTGCGTTCGCCTGCTTCAGGTCGAGCGTCGACCATTTTTTCCGCCACTCGGGGCCGGGGCTTTGCGGCATAGCCTCGCCGGGGGCCGGAGAGCCGGGGGTGCCGACACCGAGCCAAAAGGTTTCGTTCAACTGGTCGCGGTCGATACCCAGCGCCAGGGCGCGGCGGAAATCGGCGTTGGTCAGCCATTTGCGGACTTCGGGATCGCCCTTGTAGCTTTGGTTCACGTGGAACATGAAGTCGGACCCGGCAAAGCCGAGGTCGAGATGCACCTTGTAGTTGCCCTTTTCCTGGTTATCGAGCAGCACCGGCAGCTTCGCCAGGTCGATATGACGTTCCTGTTCATCGTATTCGCCGGCCATGGCGCGCAGGTTGATGACTTCCAGGTTCTCGGCGAGGGTGAACTGGACGCGGTCGAAATACGGCAACTGGTTTCCGGCGGTGTCGACGGCGTAGTAGTATGGGTTGCGTTCCAGCAGCCAGATTGGGGTGTTGATCGGGCGAACGGTGCGCCATGGGCCCAGGACGGGTACCTCGGCGTTGCGTTCCCAGTCCTTCTTGAAGTGCAGCATCTGCACCCAGTTCTCGAATCCCTCCTGCTTGGCGCGGGCGTTGACGGCTTCGAGCGAGGAGTATTTCGGCAGGAACTGCTTGAGGTAGTTTGCCGGGGCATAGGCGCCGAAGCTGACCTTGTTGGCTTGCCGCACAGCCTGGCCGCCGCCCATGGCGGTGTCGCCGGCCATGACGTCCTCAAAAAGGTAGTAGGGGACGTCGAACTCCCAGCGGACCGTGGTTTCGTCGACCTTGACCATGCGGCCGGGCTTGCCCTGCGGCTGCATCTCCGGCGTGGGGGTCGGGACGATTTCGGGATTGCCGTAGATGTCGGTGAACCAGAACATGAAGTCGTCGGCCGTAAACGGGGAGCCGTCGGACCACTTCATGCCCTTGCGGAGGAACAGGGTGTAGGTCTTGCCGTCGTCGCTGAGCTCGTAGCCCTTCGCGGCGCAGGGCACGATCTTGCTGCCGTCGGCGCTCCAGTGCAGGGGCTTGTCGGAGGATTGAATGCGGTTGCCGTTTTCCCCGTCACCGGGACCGGTGAAGGCGCGGCGCCAGGTTCCGCCGTATTTGCCGGTTTCATTAAGGGGCTGCCAGACCAGGGGTTCGGACGGGACGCGCTGCTCGACCGGGGGGAGTTTGCCGGCCTTCACGAGGTCCGCCAGCATCGGGGCTTCCTGGAATTTCTTTGGCCACTTCGCAGGGTCGGTGATGATCGTGGGGCCCTGAAGCTCACCGACCAGACCGGAGGCGGCGAGGTCACTGGCGGCTTGGGCGGCCTGAGTAAGCAGAGCCATGGCGGCTGGGCTGGCGGCCAGTCCGGCCAGCAGGCCACGGCGTGACACTTGTATATTTGGCATCGGCGTATCCCCGCGGGTGTTATTGTTGCGACACAGCCTACAGGCAGGCTGAAAGCGCTACCAGAGGCTCACACGCTTATCTGAAGGGCCGCAGTCACAACCCATCGGCGCGCTGGCTGTTGCGGCAGTTCAGCAGGGAGGCGATGGCGTGGCACAGCAGATACCGGTGGACGATGAAGCATTGTTCGGCTTTCCAGTGGTAGAGGAAGCTGTGCGCGCACTGGCGCCGGATCTTGCTTACCGGCGGCTGGCAATGGTCAATGTGGTGTTCATTGGCGAACCGGACGGGCCTTGGGTGCTGGTCGATGCCGGGCTGCCGGGAATGGCGGGCATGATCAGGCATTCAGCCGACGCCCGGTTCGGAACGGAAAGGCCGCCGGTGGCAATCGTTCTGACGCATGGGCATATCGACCATGTCGGCGCGCTGCGCCGGTTGGCGCAGCGGTGGGATGTGCCGATCTATGCCCATGCCCAGGAGCACCCGTATCTGAATGGCACCAGTGCGTATCCGAAGCCCGACCCCAAGGTCGGCGGCGGCGCCATGTCAGTGCTGTCCTCGTTGTTCCCGCGCGGGCCGTTCGACATCAGCCCGTGGCTGCGGGCACTGCCGGCGGATGGCATGATGCCGGAGCTGCCGGGGTGGCAGTGGATCCACACGCCGGGGCATTCGGTCGGGCATGTTTCGCTGTGGCGGGAGGCCGATCGGACGCTGATCGCGGGGGACGCATTCATCACGACCGGGCAGGAATCGGCTTATGCCGTGGCGGTGCAGGAGGCGGAACTGCATGGGCCGCCGATGTATTTCACCGCCGATTTCCAAAAGGCGGCGGTGTCGGTGCGGGCGCTGGCGGCGCTTGAGCCGGAGGTGGTCGTGTGCGGCCACGGGCGTGCGATGCGCGGGCCGGCAATGCGCGCGGCGTTGCACCGGCTGGCGTCCAATTTCGAGCGGGTGGCGGTCCCGGCACATGGGCACTACGTCGATCACCCGGCCACGGTGGAAGACAACTCCGCCTATCCCGGGCGCGGCTGACGGTTGCCGGGTCTTAGCCACCGGGGCGGCAATCGACGCGGCAAGGCGGCTGTGGCAGGTTTTCAGGAGGGAGGCCGAAGCCATGACATACGAACATATTCTGATCGACCACGAGGACGGGGTTGGCATCATCACGCTAAACCGTCCCGATGTGCTGAACGCGATGAACCGCAAGCTGATGTCGGAGCTGGCGGACGCGATGACGGTGCTGGATGGCGACGACGGCGTCGGCTGCATCGTGATCACCGGGTCGGGCGAAAAAGCGTTCTCAGCCGGGGGTGACATTCACGAGCAGCGAGCGGATGACCGCATCTACACGCCGGAGCAGCTGGACGCCATGAGCGATCCTCGGCGCAGCTACGAGATTGCCGCGAGCCGCAAGCCGACGATCGGGATGATGAACGGATTGGCGTATGGCGGCGCGGGTGTGCTGTCGTCGTCGCTGGACATGCGTGTCGGGTGCGAGGGGACGAAGTTCCGGTTCCTGGCCGCGGCGTATGGGCGGATCAACACCACGTGGACGCTGGGCAACCAGGTCGGATGGCCGATCGCCAAGGAGCTGCTGTTCAGCGCGCGGGTGGTGGAGGCGGAGGAGGCTTATCGCATCGGGCTGCTGAACCATCTGGTGCCGCGGGCGGAACTGCGTGCCAAGACGATGTGGCTGGCGAAGATGATCGCCGGCAATCACCGGGGGGCGGTGATGGGGGTGAAGGCGCTGTTGCTGCAACAGCTTGGCGAGAACCTGGAAACGCAGTGGAAGGCTGAGAAGGATTACACCACGCATGTCCTGCGTGGTGCCCGGGCCGAGGATGCCTTTCCGGAGTTCATTGCGCGCAAGGGACGTGGGTAAAACCCACAGCACCGAAGCTCCGTGGCAGGCCCGCATTTCCAGGTGCGGCGGCGCCGAAACTCGCCGCCGCACCGGCCCGCCGCACAATACTCGGTGGAGTATCCGCACGGTCAATCCCATTCCGGGATGGCGGGCACTTTCATATGCTCGACCTCCGGCAGATCGAAGTGGAAGTACTCCTGCAATACGGACCGGAATTCGGCGCGGTCGGTGATCTGGAATCCGGTGGTTTGGGCTCCCCGCAGGATCGTGGCGCGGCGGTTCATGATGTTGACGCGGCCTTCGGGGATCGGCGCGCTGAGCAGGATGGTGTTGGTGAACGGCGAGAGCGGATGCGTGGCGATGTAGTGGTTGGCGACTTCGAAGTCGATCGGGTGTTCGCGCTCCAGCGTGCTGACCCATCCGGGGATCATTTCGCCATTTCGGGGCGCATGTAGTGTCCAGCCATTTTCGTCCTGATCCATCCAGTGGGACCGGGTCTTGTCGGGCGGTGTCAGCGGCACCGGGAATGGCGAGGCGTATAGACCGAAGCCTGGATCGATGACGAAGGTCGCGTCGTCCAAGGTCACGGTCAGGAACATATGGCTGCGCGGTGCCTGACTGGCAGGTTCGAACAGGATGACACGGGCGGCGTGGCGGGTCGGGTGAAAACCCAGTGCTTCAAGCACGGCGGCAAACAGGCTGGCGTGCTCGAAACAGTAGCCGCCGCGGTTGGCGGTGACCAGCTTGGCCTGAATGCTGTCAAGGTCGAGGCGGACCGGCCGGCCCAATAGGACGTCAAGGTTCTCAAACGGGATCGCGGCATCATGCGCGCGCAGAAGGCCGGCAAGCGTATCGAAATCCGGCGTTGTGGCGCCGCACCAGCGAATGCGCCGAAAATACGCGTCCAGATCGACCGTGGGCATTGCGTCCTCGCAGGTGTCAACGCTGCGAGTTCGCAATGCCACGTCGAGCAAGTCAAGAACGTCGCTTACGCTTTCCGCACGACAGGATGCGATGCGCGCCCGGGATGACCAGGATTGTTGCCGTCAGTGGGCGCCGGCACCGCCGCCGGTTGATTTGCGCATTGCCAGCGTGGTCAGCATCGCCAGCAAGAGGGCTGCACCCATCAGATAGAACGCGTCGCTGTAGGCGAGCATGTAGGACTGCGCCTTGATGGTTCGCCCGACCTGCACCACCGCGTCGTGCCAGGCGGTGTTGGCATCGCTGGCGCCGGCCGACATGAAGTGGCGCTGCAGGGCGGCGAGGCGCTGGCGCGTCGCTTCATCCAGCAACGATACGCGGGCGGTGATGATGTTGGAATGAAACTGCTCGCGCTTGGTGATGAAGGTTTCCAGCACCGCGATGCCGATGGAGCCGCCGAGGTTGCGCATCATGTTGAACATCGCCGATGCGGAGCCGGCATTTTCTCGCTCGATACCACCGGTCGCGAGCGAGGACAGCGGCGTCAGCACCAGCGCCTGGCCAAATGCCCGCACCAGGTTGGGGATGAAGAGCTGGTCGCCGGCATAGTCAGGGGTAATCGCCAGGTTCAGGAAAGCGCTGACCGCGAACAGGAAGAAGCCGACGCCGACCAGCAGGCGGGTGTCGATATGGCGCATCAGGAACGGCACACACGGGATCAGCAGCAATTGCGGCAAGCCGGTCCACGCCAGCACCATTCCGATCTGCTCGGAATTATACCCCTGGGTCTGCGAGAGATATACCGGCAGTAGATACACGGAACCATATAGCGCCATTCCGAGGATGACGGCGGCAAGGCTGCCGAGGCCGAAGTTGCGACGCAGCAGCAGGCGCAAATTCAGCAGGGGTTTGGCGGTTGTCAGCTCGATCCACAGGAACAGGCCCAGAGAAACGGCGGAAATGATCGAGAGCCGGACGATGAACGGGGAGCCGAACCAGTCGTCCTTGTTGCCTTCCTCCAGCACTGTCTGCAGTGAGGCGAGGCCGATGGCGAGGGTTGCGATACCGGGCCAGTCGCCCTGTTTGAGCAACCCAAGCTGCATGGGCGCGGGCTTCAGCGACGGCCACAGGGTTGCCAGCATGATCGCGCCGGGGACCAGGTTGACGTAGAAGATGTACTGCCAGCCGTAGGTCTCGGTGAGGTAGCCGCCGATGGTCGGCCCGATCGCCGGGGCGAAGGTTGCCGAGACGGCGAACATCGCCAGGCCGATCGGCTGCTTGGATCGGGGCAGCATGGTAAGGGTGATGGTGAATGCCATCGGGATCAGCACGCCGCCAAAGAAGCCCTGCAGCGCACGCAGGATGATCATCTGGTTCAGGTTCTGCGCGTAGGCGCAGGCGATCGACATCACCAGGAACAGGATGGTGTTGCCGAGCAGGTAGCGACGCAGGGAAAAGACGGGGGTGAGGAAGGCAGTGAGCGGGATAACGACGATCTCAGCCACCAGGTAGGCGGTGGAGATCCAGCCGCCGTCATCGATGCCGGCGCCGATCGCCCCCTGGATGTTGGGCAGCGAGGCATTGGTGATCTGGATGTTCAGCACGGCGATGAAGGCGCCGATGATCGATCCCAGGACCGCCATCCAGGTTATCAGGTCGGTTTTTTCGGTGGCGGGAACGGTCGGGTTGCTCACGAGCGTTGCTCCCGTTCAGTGCGCGGCGGCTTTGGTATCGATGGTGGGTTCGACCGACATGCCGGGCCGCAGCAGGCCGGCTGCCACCTCCCTGCCCTGTGCATCGCCGTCGAGGACGATCTTCACGGGCAGGCGCTGGACGATCTTGGTAAAGTTGCCGGTGGCATTGTCGGGCGGCAGCAGGGCGAACTGCAAGCCGGTGGCAGGGGCAACGCTGTCGACGCGGCCGCGGATATGGGCGTCGGGGAAGGTGTCGACCGAGATTTCGACCGGTTCGCCGGGGCGAACATGGGTCAACTGGGTCTCCTTGAAGTTGGCAACGATATAGACACCGTCGAGCGGCACCACCGCCATGAGCTGCGTGCCGGCCTGGACGTACTGGCCGACGCGCAAGGTGCGGGCGCCGACCATGCCGTCGACGGGGGCGGTGACGGTGGTATAGCCGAGGTTCAGCCGCGCCTGCTGTTCGGCCGCCCGGTAGTGTTCCAGCTGGGCATTGGCTTTGACGCGGTTGGCCCGCAGCACGTCGACCTGCTGCTTGGCGGAGGTGAGGGCGGCGCGGGCCTGAAGGACGCCGGCAGAGCGTTGGATCAACTGGGACTGGGTCTGCTGGGCAGACTGGATGGTGCCGGCGCCGGTGCGCGATAATTCCTGGTAGCGCGCATGATCCTGCTGGGCGAATTGCAACGCGGCCTCGGCGGCGGTGACCTGCTGGGCGGCCTGATCGATGGCGGAGCTTTGCAGGGTCAACTGGGCCTCGATTGAGCGGATCTCGCTGTCGGCGGTTTCCCGGTCGGCGATCGCCTGGCGCAGGGCGGTCTGATAGTCCTGGTCGTCGATGCGGGCGAGCACCTGGCCAGCGCGAACCGGCTGGTTGTCGGTGACCAGCACCTGACTGATGTAGCCGGAGATGCGTGGAGCGATCAGGGTGTTGTCAGCCTGCACATAAGCGTCATCGGTGGACACCAGGAAGCGCCCGTTGCGCCAATAGTCAGTGCCGTAATAAGCAACGGCGCCTAGACCGAGGATCGCGAGCGTGCCCAGCGCGGAGCGCTTCAGCAGCGCCTTGCGGCTGGAAGCAGTGCCGGGTGGCACGACGATGCCTGGTGTCAGGCCGTCGGCGGTCCGTTCCATCGTCATTGTCTGCGCCATCAGCCCTGTCCCATCACCCAGCAAGATGGCCGCTAGATGAACACACTCTCATCGAATTATAATTCGGCATAGTGGCATTGGATTTATGCAAAGTCCGGGGAAATCGGCCCCGCCCACCGATCGACTTGCCAGCATATCGAACTGGCCGTCAATCGACTTGCCAGCCGGGGTTCCCGGCCGTTAGTGTCGCGCGACGAAATCGGGGATCGCTGGATGATGAATCGCCTCATGGGACGCCGCGCCGCGCACCTTATCCCCTTGTTGCTGCTGGCGGCTTGCGGTTCCGGCCAGCAACACACACAGCGCGTGCTGGACCAGCGACTGACGGATCGGCTTGCGTCCGAAGTCGCGTCCGGCCAGGCCGTGGTGCAAAAGACTGCCACCGGCAACCGCGTGACGCTACTGGGGCAATCGGCGTTTTCAAACGGTCCGCGGGCGTTGGACGACCAGAACCGCGATGTCCGGGCGGATGTGATCGAGGGTCTGCTGGACCCGAGGTTGATGCGGGTGCAGGTGGCTGACAGCTCCAGCTTGCCCGAGGCGCAGCGTGGCGCCAGGGTGCGCAACGTATCGGACTATTTCGCTGCCAACGGATTGGGATCCGTTGTCGTGCCGGCCGACGCGCCGCGTGATCCTGCCGCGACTGATCCCGCCGCGCCGTCCGGTCTGGCGCCCCCCGGTCTGGCGCCTCCAGGTCTGGCGCTGACGATCGATGTGCTGTGCCCGCCTTCGGACGGGCGGATCGGCTACGGGAACGGCAACGCCCGCCCCGTCTGCGACTGACGGTTTGCGGCGGCACGGGGCCTGTTCCAAGCCCAGGCCGCGGGCGGCACCGGCGATCGGGACAAGTTTTCCGGCAAGCATGGCTACGCGTCGGTTCGCCGGGTGAATTTGCCCGCCAGGTCCGGTTGAGCTAATGCCCGAAGGCTAACCCTTCCTGGAAAGGCCAACAATGGCGCCGAATACCAAGCGCGTGTTCTACGTGAACAACGTTTCCGCCCCAATATATCTGGAACTCCTGGCGAAACGGCCGGATATCCATGTCGACAAGCTGGTCAATGACAGCCCGGATGCAGAGGTGGAGCCGGTACTGGCGCAGGCGCATGCCTACCAGATCGGGTCGAGCCGGCAGGAACTGGCGATGAAGCTGCAGGGTTACACGCCGCTGCTGAGCCGGTGCCCGAACCTGCTGGTGCTGTCGACCAATGGGGCTGGGTTCGACACGGTCAGCCTGGCGGATGCGACCGCAGCGGGTGTGGCCGTTGTTAACCAGGCCGGCGGCAACAAGGAAGGCGTCGCGGAGCATGTGATGGCAATGATGCTGGCGCTGTCGAAGCGGCTGGTGGTGTCGGATCACGCCATGCGCAGCGGAACGCCTTACCAACGCCAGGAATTCATGGGCGACGACGTGCAGGGACGGACGATCGGGATCGTCGGGCTCGGCCATGTCGGCGGGCGGGTAGCGGAACTGTGCCGCGGTTTGTTTCAGATGCGGGTGATTGCCTACGATCCGCATCTGACAGCGGCGGAGATCGCAGCGAAGGGGGCAGAGAAGGCCGCCTCGCTGGAGGAGATGTTGCGTGTTGCCGACTACGTCTCGATCAACTGCCCGCACACGGCGGAGACGCGGGGCATGATGGGGGCGGCGCAATTCGCTTCAATGCAGAAGCACGCATACTTCATCACCACCGCTCGGGGTGGCATCCATGACGAGGCGGCACTGGCGGCCGCGCTGACGGCGCGGCATATCGCAGGTGCAGGGCTTGATGTCTGGGAGGACGAGCCGCCGCCGTCGGATCATCCGCTGCTGCATTTCGACAACGTGGTGGTTAGTCCGCATACGGCGGGGATCACCCGGCAGTCGCGGCATAATATCGCGAAGATCGCAGCGGAGCAGATGCTGGATATACTCGATGGGAAGAAGCCCCCCCGGCTGCTGAACCCCGAGGTGTGGGCGGCTTACTCCGACCGGTTCGCCCGTATCCTGGGCTTCCGGCCGGAGCTGTAAGAAGTATTAACGCACGTATTTGTAGTCGAACGTATTGCCGAGGGGCTCGATCAATCCGACGGTTGGGTTGGGGAAGTGGATCGGCAGGATGAAAGTCCCGGTTCCAGCGACGTTTTGCAGAAAGCGTTGCCGGGACTCGATCCCCTGTTGCGGGTCCCAGTCGAAAACCGTCGACCAGGTTGGTTCACGCACCTGTAGCGCGTGGTGCATCAGGTCGCCGGTCACCACAGCCTTCTGGCCGCGCGAGCTGATGTTGACGCAGCAGTGGCAAGGGGCGTGGCCGGGCGTCGGGGTCAGGGAGAATGTATCGTCGAGCGTATAGTCGTCATCGACCAGCAGCGCCTGGCCGGCCTCGACGATGGGCAGGCAATTATAGTTCCAGACGTTGCCCGGCGGGTTCTCCTGCTCCTTCGTCGCTTGCTCCCACGCGGCGTATTCCTTTTTGTGGAACACGTATTTTGCCTTGGGGAAGGTGGGCACCCAGCGACCATCGCGCAACACCGTGTTCCAGCCGCAATGGTCGATGTGCAGGTGGGTGCAGAAGACGTAGTCGATGCTTTCGTAAGTCAGGCCGGCCGCCTTGAATTCATCGAGGTAGCGCTGCTTGGAGAAATCCATCGGCGCGGGATAGCCTTTGTCCTCCCCGGTGCAGGTGTCGACCAGGATCGTGTGGTGCGGGGTGCGCACGACGAAAGTCTGGTAGGTGATGTACATCATGCCGGTGGCTGGATCGAAGATCTCGGGATCCAGGGTCTTCAGATGTCGGGTAGCGACTTCTTCGGTGTAGGCGGGAAACATGTCGACCGGTTTACGCCACGGTCCGTCGCGCTCGATGATGCTGGTGATGGTAACGTCGCCGATTTTCAGTTGTCGCATCGGTAGGTCCTTCAGATATCGAGGCGGTAGAAGCGGGTTGCGGTGCCGCTGAACAGCGCCGTCTTTTCGGAATCCGATGCGCCTTTCGCGAGAATTTTGCAGGCGTTCCAATACTCGGTGTAGCCGTAGGAGCCCTTGTCGACGGGGAAATTGCTCTCGAACATGCAGCGGTTGGCGCCGAAGGCTTCGATGCAGGTGTCGACGTAGGGTTTCCAGGCGGCGGCGAGTTGTTCCGAGGATGGCGGTTCGGCCTTGGTGTGGAAGTCCCAGCCGTTGATGCGCATCGCCATGCCACCGAGTTTCACCACCACGTTCGGGCAGGCGGCAAGAGCCTTGATGGATTTGGACCAGTCGGCGAAAATTTCGTCACGCTTTCCGGCGTAGGCACCGATGGCCAGCGGGCCGCCGATGTGGTTCAGGCAGATCTGGGTGCCGGGAAAGGCGCGGGCGAGGTCCGTCAGATCGGCGATCTGCGGATGATACAGCCAGGCATCGAATGACATGTTCAGCGGGGCAAGGCAGGCGAAGCCCTTGCGGAAGGTGTCGTCGTACATGAGCTTGGGCGGCGGGGCGTAGGCGGGATTCATCAGCGTCGGATCGGGATCGCAGGCGGTGATGTGGCGGATGCCACGGAATCGGCCACCACCGGCGCGGATGTGGGCTTCCAGGACCTCGGTGGATTTTTCGCCGAGACGGAGGTCGACGTGGCCAACGATGCCGGCGCAGATCTTGGTTGGCCCGTAGCCGCCGGAGGCACTCATGGCGGCTACGCCGTTGACGAATTCGGTTTCACCGACGGGCTTGAAGGCTTCAGGGCCGCCGGCGCGGTGCATCGAGCGGCACTGCAGGAAGACGGTGGCAATGATGTTGTGGCCGCCGTTGGTGTCGGCCAGCAGGTCGTCCAGCATGTAGACCCAGTCGGGCCTTTCCCACAGGTGATGATGCGGATCGACGATTGGCAGGCCGGGTTCGAGGATCGCTTCCGACCGGCGCGCGAGCCAGTCGTCACGGACGGGGATATAGGGGCTGGAGGCCGAGGTCGTTGTGCTCATGGCGGCGTTTCCTGTTGTTGGTCGGCTCATTGTTTCCCGGCTTGCCGAGGCTGCCAAGAGGTCAGCGTTCGGCGGTGAGACTTGGGCACCGTGGTGGCGCTGGGATTATCAGTCCTGGAACGTCGTGATCTCTTCTTCGGGTGGCATCAGCGCACTTGGTCTGCCTTCTTCAATTTTAACGCGGAGAAAGATGGAGGGCTGCGAAGGGCCGCGGAGACGTGCGGCTGTATTTGGGAACGCACTCTGGCCGCCGTGCCGAAGCAGTTTATACCTGCCGGCGTTGAGCCGGACCGATGCCACGATTGGCCCTTCCTTCATGGTGCCCCACCAGGCACGCCACTGAGAGGCAGGCCCGCTACCATACCCCGATCTCAACGCGGGCTGATATCACCCGCGTGCGAAGGGTCGTGAGGTGTCGATTCCTCCAGGTCCCGCTCGGCGCCGGGTTCTCATCCAGCACAACGGTAAGACCGGCCGCAGTGGCCTCGACCGCGGCGCCGGGTCCGGCTGGTTCGGCTCCTGCGATCAGCAGGTCCGGTTCGTTGATATCTGTTGTTTGGTGGTCGCCGCCGGACGTATGCCTGGCTGATTGTCATCCGGCGAACTTCACCAGCTTACCCACTGGGGCGCCCAGAACCTCGTCATCACGCATCACGATCTGGCCGCGGACGATGGTCGCGATTGGCCAGCCGGTGACATGCATGCCGGCGAACGGGGTCCAGCCGCAGGGGGCGGCAATCCAGGATTCCTCGATGCGGCGCTGGTGCTTCATGTCCACCAGGGTGAAGTCGGCGTCGTAGCCGGCGGCGAGACGGCCCTTGCCGATGATGCCGTAGACGCGGGCGGGGCCGGCGGACATCAGGTCCACCATGCGGGCAAGGGAGAGGCGGCCCGCGTTGACGTGGTCCAGCATGATGGGCACCAGGGTCTGCACCCCGGTCAGGCCGGCCGGGCAGTCGGGCCAGGGCAGCAATTTCTTGTCGCGCGGATGGGGCGCGTGATCGGAACCGACCGTATCGACTGTGCCGTCGTTGATGGCGCGCCAGGCGGCGGCACGGTGTTCCTCGCCACGGATCGGCGGGTTCATGACGCCAAAGCCTTCCAGGCGTTCGTAGCAGTCGGGCGCGACCTGGGTCAGGTGGTTCAGCAAGACCTCGCAGGTTGCGACGTCACGGAAATCCCTGAGGTAGTCGAGTTCCTGTCCGGTCGAGACGTGCAGGATATGGGCCGGGCGGTTGGTCTTGCGGGCCAGCGCCATCAGGCGGCGGGTGCCGAGAAAAGCGCATTCCTCGTCGCGCCATACCATGTGGTTGGAATAGGGATCGCCGGACTTGAACAGCGGCTTGCGCGCCTGCAGGCGGTATTCGTCCTCGCTGTGATAGGCAATGCGCCGGCGGCCCGAACGCATCACCATTTCCAGGTGCTCGTCGTCCTCGACCATCAGGTCGCCGGTCGAACTGCCGGCAAAGATCTTGATGCCGCAGACGCCGCGCCCGAGTTCCAGGTCGGCCAGCGCCGGGATGTTGGTCTTGGTGCCGCCGATATAGAGGCCCATGTCGCACCAGGCGACCTGCTCGACATAGTCCTGCTTCCAGGCCAGCCGTTCGGCATCCAAGATCGACGGGCTGGTGTTGGGCATGTCGAACACCGCGGTCAGGCCGCCGAGGACGGCGCCTTTGGTGCCGGTGGGAATGGTCTCGACGGTCTTGTCGCCTGGATCGCGCAGATGCACGTGGGGGTCGATCAGGCCGGGCAGGACGTGCAGGCCGGTGGCATCGAAGGTCTTCTCGGCGGTGGCGTCGGAGGGGACGCCCAGGGCAACGATGCGACCATCCCGCACACCAACGTCGATTGCTTCGGATCCCCACGGCAGAACACAGATGCCGTTGCGAATCAGGAGATCGTATTGGGCGGACATGAGCGGCTCTTTCCGGTTGCGCGACTTCTTATAGCAGGCGCAGCCGCCGTGGTCACAGGGGGCCTGGAGCAGGATGACCCGCATCGAGTGCCGCTTGCAGCATCCAGGCGGCGGCGGCGCGATCAACGACCTCGGCGCGCTTCGTGCGCGTGAGATCGGCCTCGTTGATCAGGAAACGGTTGATCGCCGCGCTGGACAGGCGCTCGTCCCAAAGTGCTGCGGGAAGGCCGGTGGCGGCCGACAATGCGTGGGTCCAGTCGCGGGCAGCCTGGGCGGCAGGGCCGGCGGTGCCGTCCATCGACAGCGGCAGGCCAACGATCAGGCCATAGACGCCCTCGCGCAGGGCGATGGCGGCGATCTCGGTGGCATTGGCGGAAAGCTTATCCCGCTTCAGGCTGCCGTAGGGTGACGCCAGGCGCCGGCGCACGTCCGACAGGGCCAGGCCGATGGTCCTGGAACCTGGGTCGATGCCGATCACGCGCTGGTCGCCGCTTAGCGATGCCAGCAGATCCTTCACGTTGAGCAGAGCCATGCGGGTGGTTATGGTCCG
The DNA here is from genome assembly GCA_965200665.1 of Rhodopila sp. Taxonomy (GTDB): domain Bacteria; phylum Pseudomonadota; class Alphaproteobacteria; order Acetobacterales; family Acetobacteraceae; genus Rhodopila. The sequence goes on from OZ241370.1 coordinate 1,081,408, forward strand.
GGTGCGCCACCAAGCCAAGAAGGTCGTGATGCGGGGCCGATTGCCGGGCGGTGCTGCCGCGGGGAGTCTGCCTCAAGGCCCGGCGGCAGCCGGTGCCTTTGCATGGCAAAGCCTGGTCTGACGCCGTTGCACAGACCCTGCCCTTGCCGTCAGCGGCAAATCCCAACGGCTGCGGATCGCCGCCGGTTGAACCATGGGACGCGCGTGGCTATGGTCCGGCCCCTTCGCCGAACCCGCCCCTTCGCTGAGCCCGGGTCGCTCGCCAAGCTAAGGAATCCAGCCGCATGTCGCTCGATCACGCGACCGTCCGCCGCATTGCCTCGCTCGCCCGCATCCGGGTGGAGGAGAACGAGGTGGATCATCTGTGTCATGAACTCAACGGCATCCTGGGGTGGATCGAGCAGTTGAATGAAGTCGACATCACCGGGGTGGCTCCGCTGGCGGGGGCGGCCAACATGGCGGCGGCGATGCGGGCAGACGTGGTGACCGATGGCGGCTATCCGGACAAGGTACTGGCCAACGCGCCGGAACGCATCGGTGCGTTCTTCGCTGTTCCGAAAGTCGTCGAATGAGCCTGACCGACCTCACCATCGCCGAGGCCCGCGACGGGCTGCGCGCGAAGCAGTTCTCCGCGATGGAGCTGACGATGGCGCATCTGTTCGCCATTGAAGCGCTGAACCCACGATTGAACGCATACATCACCGTCAGCCACGCCCAGGCCGTCGAGCAGGCGCGGGCCGCCGATGTAGCGCTGGCGGCGCGGGACTTTCGCCCGCTGACCGGGATCCCGCTGGCGATCAAGGACCTGTTCTGCACCGTGGGGGTGCGGACCACCGCGGGCAGCAAGATCCTCGGGCCGTTCGTGCCACCGTATGAGAGCACGGTGACGGCGAACTTGCTGCGGGACGGCGCGGTGTTCCTGGGAAAAACCAACCTCGACGAATTTGCCATGGGGTCGTCGAACATGACGTCGGCCTATGGGCCGGTTGAAAACCCGTGGAAGCGGCGCCAGGACCAGGCGGCGGTGCTGGTGCCGGGCGGGTCGTCCGGCGGATCCGCTGCAGCCGTATCCGCCCGGTTGGCAATGGGGGGAACCGGGACGGATACCGGCGGCTCAATCCGCCAGCCGGCGTCATTCTGCGGACTGGTCGGGGTGAAGCCGACCTATGGGCGTTGCTCGCGCTGGGGGGTGGTGGCGTTCGCGTCGTCGTTGGACCATCCCGGGCCGTTCGCCCGGACGGTACGGGATGGTGCGATCCTGCTGGGGTCGATGGCCGGGCATGATTCGAAGGATTCGACCAGCGCGCCGGTGCCGGTGCCGGATTTCGAGGCGGCCTGTGCACGCGGCGTAAAGGGTCTGCGGATCGGGGTGCCGCGCGAGTATCGATCGGATGGCATGCCGGCGGAGATCGATGCGCTGTGGCAGCAGGGGCTTGGATGGCTGCGCGATGCCGGGGCGGAGATCGTCGACGTGTCTCTGCCGCACACGAAGTATGGGCTGGCAACCTACTATATCGTCGCACCGGCCGAGGCGTCGTCGAACCTGGCCCGTTACGATGGCGTGCGGTTTGGCGCGCGGGAGAATGGCTCTGACCTGCGCGACCTGTATGAGCGCACGCGGGCCGAGGGGTTCGGCGCGGAAGTGCGGCGGCGGATCCTGATTGGAACCTATGTTCTTTCAGCCGGCTATTACGATGCGTATTACTTGCGGGCACAGAAAATCCGAGCGCTGATATTGAAGGATTTCATGGACGTTTTTGGGCAGGTGGACGCGTTGCTGACGCCGACCACGCCATCGGCGGCGTTCGCCCAGGGGGAGAAGATGGACGATCCGATACAGATGTATCTGAACGACCTGTTCACCGTGCCGGCAGACCTCGCGGGAGTACCGGCGACCTCGGTGCCGGTAGGGATGGACGTGAACGGGCTGCCGTTGGGGCTGCAGGTGATCGGCAAGCCCTTCGATGAGGAGACGATGTTCGCCGTGTCCGCAGCGCTGGAGCAGGCGGCGGGATTTTCGGCGTTGCCGTCGCTTCGGGCGGGCGCATAGCGCCGTGGCCGACCGCCTGGCCGGCAAGGTCGCGATCGTCACCGGCGCGGCTTCGCGTGGGGAAGGTGTCGGCAACGGAGCCGCGACCGCCATCCTGTTCGCGCGGGAAGGCGCCAAGGTCGTGCTGGTCAATCGCGACGCCGCACGCACCGAGGCGCTGGCGGAGCAGATTCGGGCGGAAGGTGGCGAGGCATCAGGGTTTGCGGCCGATGTGACGCAGCAGGATGCGGCGGAGGCGATGGCCGCCTTCGCGGCGGAGCGATACGGGCGGCTGGATATCCTGCATAACAACATCGGCTTTGGGCACAGCGGAACGCCGGAGACGCTGGAGCTTGCGGACTGGAACCGGATCTTCGAGGCGAACCTGACCTCGGCTTTCCTGGCCTGCAAGGCGTGCCTGCCGCGGATGAAGGCCGGCGGCGGGGGCGCGATCAACAACGTGTCCTCGACGGCGGGGGCCATGGGTTTGTCGGGCACGGCCGGTGGGTTGGCCTATGCCACCGCAAAGGCCGGGATGCATGGGTTCACCTTGTCGGTCGCCGCCGATTATGCGGTGCATGGCATTCGCGCCAATACTTTGGTGGTGGGCACGGTATACACGCCGCTTGTCGCACATCTCGGCACGGAAGGGCGGGAGCGCCGGCGTGTCGCGGTTCCACTGCAGACCGAAGGAACCGGCTGGGACGTGGCGCACGCGGCGGTGTTTCTGGCCAGCGACGAGGCGCGCTGGATCACCGGCGTGGCGCTGCCGATCGACGGCGGGTTCCTGGCAATCCGGCAATGGCCGCGCTAGGTCAGGCCACGAAGCTCAGGCCTTCGGTTGCGACCGTCCTTCGGGACGATTAAATCCCATTGCCCAGCCCGGTTTCGCTTGAAAGGCGCAGCGATGACTTACTCACTTCAAGGCAGCACCGGCATGTGGGAGGTCGTGGTCGGCCTGGAAGTCCACGCCCAGGTGGTCAGCAATGCCAAGCTGTTCAGCGGTGCCGCCACTGCGTTCGGGGCGGAGCCGAACAGCCAGGTGTCGTTCGTCGACGCCGCGTTTCCCGGCATGCTGCCGGTGGTCAATGCGGAATGCGTGGCGCAGGCGGTGCGGACGGGGCTGGGGCTGAACGCGCACATCAACATGGTCAGCCGGTTTGACCGGAAGAACTATTTTTATGCCGATCTGCCGTCGGGCTATCAGATCAGTCAGTTTGAGCACCCAATCGTCGGAACCGGGGTCGTCGAGGTCCAACTGGCGGACGGATCCACCAAGTCGATCGGCATCACCCGCCTGCATCTGGAGCAGGATGCGGGCAAGTCGATCCACGACCAGCACCCCACCAAGTCGCTGATCGACCTCAATCGGGCGGGCGTGGCGCTGATGGAGATCGTGTCGGAGCCGGACATTCGCAGCCCGGAGGAAGCCGGGGCCTATGTCCGCAAGCTGCGCTCCATCCTGCGCTATCTCGGCACTTGCGACGGCAACATGGAGGAAGGCTCGATGCGGGCCGACGTCAACGTGTCGGTGCGCAAGCAGGGCGAGCCGTTTCGCACCCGCTGCGAGGTGAAGAACGTCAACTCCATCCGCTTCGTCATGCAGGCGGTCGAGGCGGAAGCGGTGCGGCAGATCGAGGTGTGGGAATCGGGCGGGACAGTGATGCAGGAGACGCGGCTGTTCGACAGCGGCCGGGGCGTGACGCGATCAATGCGGTCGAAGGAGGACGCGCACGATTACCGCTACTTTCCTGACCCGGACCTGCTGCCGCTGGTGTTGCAGGAAGACTGGGTTGCCGCACTGAAGGCCTCATTGCCGGAGCTGCCGGATACCAAGCGGGCCCGGTTCATCGGGACATATGGTTTGACGCCCTATGACGCCGCAGTGCTGGTGGCGGAAAAGGCAACCGCGGATTTCTACGAAACGGTCGCGCAGGGTCGCGATGCGAAGATCGCCGCAAACTGGGTGATGGGGGATTTCTTTGCGGCGCTGAACCGGCTGGGGCGGTCGATCGAGGATCCACCGGTGACGGCCGCTTCCTTGGGTGGATTGCTGGACCTGATGGCGGACAGCACGATCAATGGCCGGATCGCCAAGGACGTCTTCGAAGCGATGGTGGAAACCGGCAAGGATGCCGCCACGATTGTCGATGAGAAAGGCCTGCGGCAGGTCACCGACACCGGTGCGATCGATGCGGCGGTGGACCGCATTCTCGCCGCCAACCCGGACAAGGTCGCAGAGTACCGCTCTGGGAAGGACAAGCTGTTCGGATTCTTCGTCGGGCAGACGATGAAGGCCATGGCGGGCAAGGGCAATCCCGGCCTGATCAACGAGACGCTGAAGCGACGTTTGGCCGGGCCCTGAACGCTTCGGCTCCTCAGGCGAAGCCGCCCAGTTGCAGTCGCAACGCCAAGGCCGTTTGTTCAAGTAATCAGGTGGATGCCGGCCGTCTAAACACCGGGACGGCCAGCGAGAAAGGCCCGGTCGACCTCCCGCCAGTATTGCACCTTGCTCCCGATGCGCCGTGGCTCAGGCGCCGAATTGTGGCAGCGCAGCGAACGCCCGCCCTGTAGCGACGCGTTTCAGTCGATGGCGAAGCTGGTTCCGCAGCCGCAGGCGGATTTCGCATTGGGATTGCGGACAGCGAAGTGGCTGCCCATCAGCTCGTCGGTATAGTCCAGTTCCGACCCGCTCAGCAGGTCGAGGCTGACAGAATCGACGACAACGCGGGCGGGGCCGCGTTCAATGATGAGGTCGTCGGGCTGGGTCTGCGGGTCCAGCTCGAAGCGGTATTGAAAACCACTGCATCCCCCGGCCAATACGGCGACACGAAGTGCGGTTTCGGCGGCCTGCTTCGTCTCGGCGACGATCTCGGCAATCCGGGCGGCGGCGCGATCGGTAACGGCGAACTGTTCCATGACATCTAAGATAGGAGCAATCGCGGCGGAATTGAAGCACTGCGTGCAATTGAAGCCGGGCATCATTGAAGGCCGGGGGGCCAGGGTGTATCCGCTGCGGGATGTATGCTCGTCCTGCCCTGGCTGCGTACGCTGTATCCGCCGCCACGGCGCGCGGCCGGCTGCACCATGAACCGGAAGCGGAGACCCGATCGCCCTGGCAGCGCGACCGCGACCGCATCATCCACAGTTCGGCATTTCGGAAGCTCCAATACAAGACGCAGGTATTCGTCAATCACGAGGGCGATTTCTACCGCACGCGACTGACCCATTCGATCGAGGTGGCGCAGGTGGCTCGCTCGATCGCTCGGGCATTGGGGCTGGATGAGGACCTGACCGAGGCGCTGGCGCTGGCCCATGACCTGGGACACCCACCCTTCGGGCATGCCGGTGAGGACGCGCTGAACGCAGCGATGAAGCCGTTTGGCGGCTTCGACCACAACGCCCAAAGCCTGCGCATCGTGACACTGCTGGAAAGCCGCTACGCCGGGTGGGACGGATTGAACCTGACGTGGGAAACCTTGGAAGGCCTGGTCAAGCACAACGGCCCGCTGCGCAATCCGGCGCCGTACATCGCGGACTACAACGACCGCCACAAGCTTGATCTGCATACGCAGCCGACGGCCGAGGCCCAGGTGGCGGCGATTGCCGACGACGTCGCCTATCACTCCCACGACCTCGACGACGGGTTGCGGGCGCGGCTGTTCACTGTGGATGACCTGAAGCATCTGCCGCTGGTCGGCGCCTCGCTTGCGGCGGCACGGATGTCAAGCCTCGACGTGCCGCCACCGCGACTGCGCCACGAGATGCTCCGCCGGGTGATCAACGCGATGGTGTCCGACCTGATCATCGAAAGCGGCAAGCGGCTGGCCAGGCTGGACCCCGGTAATCCGGACGCCATCCGGCGCCACAAGCAGCGGGTCATCAGCTTTGGTTCAGCGATGGAAGACGCCAACCAGGCCATCAAGGATTTCCTGTTCGCGCGGATGTATCGGCACTGGCGGGTCAACCGGATGGCGGCCAAGGCGAAACGACTGACCGAGGAGCTGTTCCGCCTGCTGCACGCCGATCCCACATTGCTGCCGGATGACTGGCGAGTGCGGGCGGGCGAGGGCGGGACGCAGCGTTCAGCGGCGACGGTCGGCGATTACGTGGCGGGGATGACGGATCGCTATGCCATGGACGAGTACAAGCGGCTGACGGATATCAGCGTCAACGGATAGCACCCCGGCCAAGAAATTTACCGCACGGCTGGCGTGCCGGACGGCGTGGTGGTGGTTTCGCTCTGCGTCCGTTGGATCGACCGGTTGGCCTGGTTCAGGATTTGCTCGTTCTTTTGCCGAGCCTCCGCGGGCGGCTCCGCCACCCCAAGCTTCTTCTCCGCGTTGAGGGTCGCGACACCGTTGAGCGGGACGCCCGAACTGCTCTGCGTGGTTCCGGGTTGGGCCGTGGTATTGGGGCTGACGCCTTCAGCCCCAGCTGCCGGGCCCGAAGCAGGCCCTACGGTGCCGTTGGTGCCTGCAGTGCTGCCATTGATGGTGGCAGGGTTGCCGTTGCTGGGCGTTGTTCCCGGCGCCGTGCCGGAGGCCACGCCGGGTGTTCCGACCGCCCCGGTGGTCCCTGTCGACGGCTGGGTGGTTCCCGGCTGGCCCGCGACATTGTTGGGGCTGGCGACTTGCCCGATTGATCCGGGCGATCCCGCCGGCCCGGCCGATCCGGCCAGACCTGCGCTCGGTGCGCCGGCCGATCCTGGCGCGCCGGCGCCACCTGTGCTGCCAGCAGCGGAGGAACCGGCACCGCCACCTGCGGAGCCTCCTCCAGACCCGCCACCACCCCCGCCACTGCCACCACCTTGGGCGAGCGCCAGCGATGGCATGGCAAAGCATGCGCTGATCAACAGGGCGGCGATCGGTGCTTTTCTCATGGCCGGTGGTCCCTTGCGGTTTTGCTCATGAGGGTAACGCCGAACTGGCCCTGCGATTGGTTCGGCCGCGGGGTCAAGATGGCGTTACGCCGAAGACCCCGTTCAGGCCCCTTCCCCGCACGCGATGCCGCCTTGCCCTGCAGGCCGCAAACCCTTACTCAGCCGCGCGAACCTGAACCCTAAGGAGGCCGCGATGGCGACCGAACGTACTTTCTCGATTATCAAGCCGGACGCGACGCGGCGGAACCTGACCGGCAAGGTCAATGCGGTGATCGAGGCTGGCGGCCTGCGCATCGTCGCCCAGAAGCGCCTTCATATGACCCAGGCCCAGGCCGAGACATTCTATGGCGTCCATGCCGCGCGGCCATTCTTCCGCGACCTGGTGACCTTCATGATTTCGGGGCCGGTTGTGGTGCAGGTGCTGGAGGGCGACAACGCTATTGCCCGCTACCGCGACGTGATGGGCGCAACCAACCCGGCCAACGCCGCCGAAGGCACCATTCGCAAACTGTTCGCCGAGAGCATCGAGGCGAACTCGGTGCATGGTTCGGACAGCCCGGAGAACGCTGCGATCGAGATTGCATACTTCTTTGCCGGAACCGAGATCGTCGGATGAATTCGGCAGCTGTGGATGGGGTCGCGCTGCTGGGACGGGTTCTCATGAGCGCGATCTTCATCCATGCCGGGTATCTGAAGGCGATCGCCCCAAGTGCGACGATGGCCATGATGACGCATTATGGGCTGCCCCTGCCGGGGGCGGCCTACGCGGTGGCGCTGATCATCGAGCTTGGCCTGGGCATCGTGTTCCTGGTCGGCTACCGCGCTCGGCTGGTGGGTCTCGTGCTGGCCGGATGGTGCATCGCGACGGCATTCGTCGCGCATTACCACCCGAACGAGGCCGGCCAAATGATCCACTTCATGAAGAACGTCTGCATGGCCGGCGGCTTCTTGCAGGTCGTGGCGTTCGGGGCAGGCCGGCTCAGCGTGGATCGTCGGTAAGGCGTTCGGCGCCGGTAAAACATCCGGCGCTGGTAAAGCGTTTGGCGCCGGTGACGCGGTTGGCGCTAGCCGCCGCCGTCGATCGTCAGCACGGTGCCGGTGGTGTAGCCTGACGCCGGGCTGGCCAGGAATGCCACCGCGTTGCCAATCTCCCGCGGGCTGGCAGGGCGGCCGAACGCCATGCCGGCGCTGAGTTCGCGCCAGCGGTTCTCATCACCCCACTTCTCCTTGGCTTCGGCCTTGCGCAGCATCACCAGGCGGTCGGTTTCGACCGGGCCGGGGTTGATCGCGACAACGCGCAGGCCGTCAGCAGGCGCGCCCTTCCCCAGTGCCCGGGTAAACGCCATCAGCGAGGCGTTGCCGGCGGCGCCGGCAATGTAGTTGGTGGGGAATTTCTCGCCGGCCGCGCCGATTACATTGATGATCACACCGGTCCGTCGTGCCTTCATCTGCGCATAGATGACTCGGCAGAAGGAGATGTAGCCGAACACCTTCAGGTCCCACGCCTGGCGCCAGCGCGCGTCGTCGATCGACAGCACGTCGCCGGGTGGGATGGCGCCGGCGTTGTTGACCAGGATGTCGAGCTCACCGGCTTCCTGCGCGACCTTGCGCACTGCGGCGTCGTTGGACAGGTCGGCGGCAATGGTGCGGACGTTCACCTGGCGCTTGGCCCGGATCTCGGCGGCGGTGTCATTCAGCACCGCGGCGTCGCGCGCCACCAGGATCAGGTTGCAGCCTTCCTCGGCCAGGACTTCGGCGGATGCCTTGCCGATGCCTTTCGATCCACCTGTGATCAGGACGGTTTTGCCGGCGAGTTGCAGGTCCATGGTCAGGCTGCCTTTCGGTTGGACGTTTTGTAGCGCCGGCAGGCTTCGCCGAAAGCGGCGAAAATAGCAATACTGTGGGGGTTGCGGTCGAACGCCCACTCCGGATGCCATTGCACACCAAGCACCAGGCCAGGAGCCGACGGCATGGCCACGGCCTCGATCGTGCCGTCCGGCGCATGCGCCTCCACCACCAGCCCCTGCCCCAGACGGTCGATCGCCTGGCCATGCAGCGAGTTCACCTGAATGGTCGTGGTGCCAAGGATCCGGGCGAGGCTGCCGGTGGCGGTGATCGGATGCTTTGGGCCGTAGCGCGTTTCATGCGAGCCGGGGCCGCCGCGGTGGTCGTTGAAGCCGGGCTGGACGTGGACACGCTGGATCAGCGAGCCGCCCAGGGCCACGTTCAGTTCCTGGATGCCGCGGCAGATCGCCAGCATGGGAATGCCACGCCCGATCGCGGCGCGGATCAGCGGCAGTGTGGTGTGATCACGCTCCAGGTCGTGGAAATCGGGCGTTTCGGTTTCGCCGCCATCGTAGTGGCTGGGGTGGACGTTGCTCGGGCTGCCCGGCACCAGCAATCCGGCGAGGTCGTCGAGCAGATCGAGCATGCGCTCGCCGAGGGGCGGGATCAGGACGGGGGTGGCGCCGACGCCGCCCAGCACGGCCTGGGCGTAGCGGGCCGGCGTCTGGTGGAAGGGCATGTCGGCGACGATTTTGGCGCAGGCGGGAATGCCAACGATCATGGATGGCGGACCTCGGTTCGGGGACGGAATCGGTCGGCGATGACGGCACCAAGCATGCCACAAGCCATCAGCGCCGCCATACCCCTTGGTGTGCCGTCGGTCAGAAAGCCGACCAGGACGCCGGAGCTGGCGCCCAGGCTGAACTGGAATGTGCCCATCAAGGCGGAGGCACTGCCGGCGTGCCCGGCGTGGCGGGACAGCGCCCCGGCGGTGGCGTTGGCATTGTTGAAGCCCTGGCAGCCCAGCACCACCACCAGGGGCGCCACGATCGCCCACAATATGTGGACGCCGCTGAACGCCAGGATCACCAGGACGACGGTGCCGGCGAACGAGATGCGCGCGATCGCCGTCAGCATGACGTTCAGGCCAAAGCGCGGCAGCAGTTTGGCATTGAGCTGCGAGCAGATCACCAGGGCCACGGCGCACAGGCCGAAGATCAGGGCGAATTCCGAGGGGTTGAGGCCGAATCCCAGCTCGAACACCGGCGAACAGCCGGCGAGGTAGGCGAACATGCAGAACGTGCTGCAGCCGCCCATGATGGCATGCGTGAGGAAGGTCCGCTCGCGCAGGATCATGGTGTAGCGTGCGGCTTGGCCGGCGAGCGACAGGCGGATGCGGCGTTCCGGCGGCAGGGTTTCCGGCAGGATGGTCCAGGCGGTGATCACGCATGCGACGCCATAGAACGCCAGGAGCCAGAAGCCAGTGGGCGAAGGCCAGGATGGCGCCGCCGATGGTCGGGGCCAGGACCGGCGCCACGCCCATCACCAGCATCAGCCGCGACATCATGATGGCGGCGGCCTGCCCGCCCTCCGACAGGTCACGCACGACGGCACGGGCGATGACCATGCCGGCGGAGGCGCCGAACGCGGCAATGGCGCGAAGGATCGCGAGAGCGGTGAGGTTGGGGGCGAGGGCGCAGCCGATGGTGCTGACGGTGAACAGCATGAAGCCGATCATCAGCGGGATGCGGCGGCCGAAGCGGTCCGAGAGGGTGCCCTGGGTGATCTGACCTACCGCAAGACCGGCGAACCAGGTGGCCAGGGTGAGCTGGGCGGTGCCGGGTTCAGTACCGAAGCTCGCCTCGACCGCGGGGAAGGCAGGCAGGTACATGTCCGTCGCGGCTGGGCCGACAGCGATGAACAGGCCCAGCAGGCTTGGCAGCCAGGTGGGGTGTTTGGACGGGACGTGGGTGCTCATCCAGGAGATACTTGCGGGTTGGGGTGGATGGGCGTTGTCCCAGGGCGTGTTGTCGTTAAGCAGAGGTGGAGGGAAAATGACGGCTTGGTCAAGGGGTGCCGGTAAGGCCTGACATGTGCGTTGACATCGGTGCGGGTTTGGCTTTAGTCCCCGCTTCCCGGCGCGGAGGGGTGCCCGAGTGGCTAAAGGGGGCGGACTGTAAATCCGCTGGCGTGCGCCTACGTTGGTTCGAATCCAACCCCCTCCAGAACCAGATCGGCATTTTATATCATTGACTTAGATCGTGGGTTTGTATGCGCTGGATGCGGATATCATCCCCGATATGCCGGGTTTCGTGCCGACTGCTGGCAAAAGCGGCCGGTGCGCGATGCAGCTAGCAGGTGATCATGTGGGCATACCGTATCGTAATCAAGATGATATTTCTGTCGCAATGCCGTTACGTACCGTGATGCCTCTGGTGGCCTGTGAGGCAAAGTCGTGCCTGCGATCGTGGCATCGGGAGGGAAATGGGCTTGTATGGCAGCTCAAACATGCTAGCGAACGTCCTGATACGCTTTTTAGCGCGAAGTGATGTGCCGTGGGTGTGCCGAATATTGTGCCGAAGGCCGCATCGCTGAGCGCTACCACCCTGGGCTAGAGGTCTTCACTCCAGTCATTCTAACTCCAATCAATCGACCCACAGACTTCTTCCTGACGATATCCGTCCGGCCAAGGAAGCGGATGATCCGTTCGGTTACTGGCAATGCGCCTTCAGAGTTTGCACGAATATCTTTTCATTCGTTGAATCGTCTTGCAATCAGTACGGTCATCGCGCTGCCGATCGATTGAAACCTCGTGCGCGTAAGCCGCATGTCTGTCGAGCACCGGCAAACCAAATGGCGTTCTCAAAGCATTTAACGAGGCACATCGTTGCAATCGCTGTTTTATTCATCATTTTGGAAGTTTCTAAAATTGGTGGTCACGCTCTGGGTGCTGTTGGGCAGAAGGGCCCAAAGATCGACGCCTCAGGCGCAACAAGATAGCCGTTGATGCTGACCACGGTTGCAAGCAATCTGTCCTTGATGATCGATCGTCGGTGACACACATCGCCACCAACGCGTTTTCCAAAGAATCAAGCAGGCAGTGCTAAAACTACGGGGTATCAGAGTCATACCGGAATCTATTCGAGTGGTCGAGTAAGCCATGGTGAGGTGTCATTAGGCAGTCAGCTGTGCGATCCAGAAAAAAATGCGCCTATTGCGGTGGATTGCATGGACAACATCCTCCCGTTTCGTCGCATTCCCGGACAAATCAGGTGGTTCACACAAACCTTCGAACTTTTGCCGAGCGTTAAAATCCTACAGTTGGACAGGTAAACTGAGCAATTTAATTATTTATTAACAGATCCAATCTAAAGGGGCCCGTAGAGGCCATTAAGCAATGGAGCCACCACATGCAACTCAACCTGACTATCGCCGCGAAACTGACAATTGCATATGGTCTTTTTTTGGCGCCTATCGGCTATCTCGGTTACCAAATGGTTGCGGATAAACAGTCCGCCATCAGTTTCGCTCATAAAGAAATTATGGGTCTCCGTTACGTCGCGGAAGTAAGCGCCGTGCAGGATGCAGTGGTTCGCGGCAGCGATATGAAGGATCTGGCGAACCGGGTCAAAGTAAATGAAAAAGCACTTGGCACCGACCTCAAGACAGCTTCAGCGACCGATAGCCTCCTGAAGGCTCTAGCAGAGACCGACCGTGGCGCTGCGGCTCAAGCCGCAGCCGACCTCATAGGTAAAGCGGCCGATGGCTCAAACTTAACCCTCGATCCCGATCTTGACAGCTTCTACACACAAGACGCCCTGACCGTAAAGATTCCGGGCGCTGTGGCAGGCGCCTACCTACTCGCCACATCTGTTGCAGCTACCGCAAAGCATAATGCTTCGATTGAGAAACAAGTAACGATTGGCGTCCAGGGCGGGGCGCTACAACCGACTCTGGACGGTCTATTGTCTGACGTTGACAACGCAATTCGAGGCAACATTGACAAGACCGTGGATGGCGCAGTCAGTGCCTCGGTTGCAAAGGTGACCGAAATTGCCAAAGCGGTAACAGCCGCGCTGGTTGACCGCGCCAAAGCGGGTGAGGCCCAGACGATAGTCCTTCCTTTGTTTGACGCGATCACACAAATGGGCATTGCAGATGCTGGCGAGGTCGAGCATCTGCTGGATCGACGAATTGCCAATCTCCGCTCGACCGAGATGCTGAACGCAGGCGTCGCGCTTGCTTTATTTTTCGCGGTTATCGCCTACGTCCTGGTCGTGGTGCAGCGAGGCACCATCAGTCCGCTACGCCTCTTAACGACGACCATGCGCAAATTGGCGGAACGTGATCTGACAGTCGACGTTTTCGGCTTAACACGTGCCGACGAGGTTGGGGGTATGGCGCGGGCTGTTCAGGTCTTCAAGGACAACATGAAGCAGACCGAAGTGTTGACCGCGGCCAGTATCAAAGAACAAGCAGCGCGCGACCGCCGTCAGGCGGCGATGGATACGCACACGCAGGATTTCGGTGCGTCGATCACCGGCGTCATGGCGAGTCTGGGTCAGTTCGCAGACAAAATGCACGCTGCGGCAGATGAGATGTCGGAGGCGGCAAAGCGAACGCGGGCCAGCACATCTGATGCCGTCGAAGGCGTTAATGCATCCGCTCGCGACCTTAATTCTGTTGCCGTTGCGTCAGAGCAGATGGCAGCGAGCATACATGAAATCAGCCGACAAGTGGCGCATGTTACGACGGCCGTGCATACGGCCGTTGATCGAGCCTCGGAGACCGACTTCAAGGTAGCGGGCTTGGCAACAGCCGCAGACCGGATTGGCGACGTGGTGCGGTTGATTTCGGACATTGCAGGCCAGACAAATTTGCTAGCCCTAAATGCAACGATTGAGGCGGCGCGAGCCGGCGAGGCTGGAAAAGGCTTTGCTGTGGTTGCAAGTGAAGTTAAGACTCTCGCGACGCAGACGGCTCGCGCAACTGAACAAATTAGCTCTCAAATCGTCGCCATACGTACGGCAACGGACGAAGCTGTCGGCGCGGTACGTCAGGTCGGCATGGCAATCAGTCAAGTAGAATCAGTCGCGGCCGCTATAGCTGCGGCGGTCGAGCAGCAGGCTGCCGCCACACAGGAGATTAGCAGCAGCGTCCAAAGTGTAACGATGGCTACCACAACCTCAGCTCAGTCGATGGAACAAGTCCTCAAGGTTGCTGAGCAAACGAGTACTGCTAGTCGGTCGGTTCTAGTCGCGGCTGATGAAGTGGGCAAGACCTCTCAGACATTGCGCCTTGAGGTCAACGACTTTCTCAGCGCGATGAAACGTGCTGACAATAATGATCGACGGGCATACGAGCGCGTCCCGGGGACCGGTGCAACGGCGTTTTTGAGCCTACAGGGTTCCGCTGATATCCAGGCTTTGGTGCAGGATATTTCGCGCGGCGGCGTTGCGTTGATGTGCAAGACCAGAGCTCAGGCCGGAGCCGAAGTAAAAGTCGGTTTCGTGACAGGCGAACATGTCCTAGGCAGGGTAGTACGGTCCGACGGTGCAATGGTGACCGTTGCGTTTCGTCAAGACGAAACCAGCATGGCTATAGTGGATCGGATACTATACTCGATCCAACAGTCAGCACACCCGATTGCGGCCTGATCTTTGCGCCACTGGTTCATTGCGGGAGTCAGGAACTTGTGAAAGCCCTCTTCTCCTCGACGGGTGCGCATGCCTTTGTCGCCAGATCAGTGCGTAGGACGTGTTGGAAATATATCTCCGATTAGGAGTAAATCAATCCGATTGACCTGACCACTTATTTGTAAAGATGGCTGTCATCACCAAATGCAGGCACATCAAAATTATCGCTCAACTTCTTGGATAAGGCTCACCCAAAGCTTTGCTGACCGCTAACGCACCAAAAAAAGGCTATGTCGCTAACTTCTTCCCAATCACCAGAAGAGATTGCGACAAAGTTTGCTGAAGCTGCACAAATATATTGCGGGATCGTTCTTGATTGAAATCAAGCATCGTTGAGTAAAGCTTGATGGAACGAACTGTCAACGTCAAAGCGGCAGTTAAAATGTATTATCGCAGAGCAGATGCCACCAACGCTGCCGCCTTCATGACTGCAGCGCTGGCATACCGTCAGAAAGCGCTATTGCCCCCTGCCCACGGCTGTCATAAGGCGACGGTCAAAATCGCCAGGACAGCGCGCCCTTTACCATGTCGTCGCGGACTGGCCCCCCGACCTCCCCCTGATAGTCGAGCGACAGCGCGAAACTGCTGCCGATCCGGTGCTCCAGCCCGATGCCGGCACGCAAGGCATTGCGCGCGATCGGGGCACCCGTCTCATTGAATGCCGCGCCGCCCGAGGCGAAACGAAGCGTGGCGGTCGGTGAGGTTGGCCCAAGCGTGTGTTGCCAGCCGACCATGACGTGCGGTGTCAGTGTGCCGCCGGCGAAGGCGAACGACCGGTCCCCGCGCAGGCCAAACGTGGACAGCCCGTTGTCCATTCGCGCGGACGATCCCAACAGGTCGGCCCCGCCGCCTCCTTCACTGAATCCCTGGGTGGAAACGCCGACATAAGCCAGATTGAGGAACGGCTCGACATGGCCACCCAGCAGCGGGATCGCGCGCCGCACCTCAGTGAAGACCTGCGGCGTGCCGGCGCCATAATTGGCCCGCGCGCCGGCGGCAAAACCCGGGAACGCGACAGTCCGTCCCGCTGAAATGTCATGCCAGGTGTATGTCGCTCCAATCACCACCTGCACCGGCCCCACATCGCCGCCGGCGTAGAGGCCGAGATCGTAGTTGGCGACTTGTGCCGAAGAGAACAGGGCGCCCACGCTGATGGAGGACTGGCTGTAGCCGCCAACGAAGCCGGCACGCCAGGACGGGCTGATGGCGCCGTCCGCACCGATCATAACGCCGCTGATCGAACTATGTGCCGAACTTGTATTCCCGGTCGCGTCGAGGTTGCCCCACGCACCGTAGTCGCTGGCCCACACGGACACGCTGGTGTTGCCGGACAGCGCCAGCGTACTGCCCGCTCGCGCACGCTCATTGATGGCATTGCGGATCAGGTAGGATTGTTGCGACAACACCCCGAGCATGGAGGCATAGGTCTCGCCGGAAAGCCCCCCGTATGCGGCGGGCGCGGACGTATAGTTCAGCGACGCAAGCGGACTAACCAGGGCATTCGTTACTGGCAACGTATCGAGCGCATGCGCGACGGCGGCCTGATTCGATGTGGTTGCTGCCGCCGCAAACGGCGTCTCGCTGCGGGTGATGGCCAGGATCACCTCATTCGGTGTGTTGGCAAGGGCGAGTGCGAGGAAAGGATAGTCGGTGTCGCTGAACAGGCCGCCACGGATCGCGGCGAACTGCCCGGAGATGCCGTTGCCGGCGATCAGGATTGGATACGCGGCGCCAAGCGATGGGACAAATCCCGCCATCGGATTGACCACGACGTCCGTCCCGGCCCCGATCGTGACATGGTTCCCGGCAATGATCTGGTCGGCGTCGCCGTTGGGTCCGACGTCAGCCAGATAGTGGGACGCGGGCGCAAAGGTCAGGTTACCGGCGACCCTGACAATGCCAACAGAATTACCGGGAGCGATGCTCGCGCCGGAGCCGATCACCAGGTCGTTGTAGGTCCCGTTGCCGGAGACCCGGCCGTTCTCGTAGAGGGTTCCGGAAATCGTCCCGTTGTTGACCAGGATACCGTTCTCGACCACGTCGCCGTTGATCAATCCGGTGTTGGTCACCATCCCGCTATTGAACACCGAACCGTTGAGCGTGCCGAAATTGACCAGCGAGCCTTGATTGGTAACGGACCCGTTGACGACGCCCGCATTTGTCAGGGTGCCGGAATTCGACACGGCGGCGGAGCCGGCGTTCAGCACACCGGTTGAGCCGACCTGCAACTGCGCCCCAGCCGCGATCGTCATGGCGCCGATGACCGAGCCGTTCAGTTGCAGGGTGCCGCTCTGGACGCTGGTGCCGCCGGCGTAGCTGTTTGGCGCGTTCAGCACGACGGTGCCGGTGCCTGCGACGGTTAACGCGCCGGGCCCGGTGATTGCGCTGTTGAAGGTTGCGACAGCCGACGTCGCGACGGCGCTGTCACCGCTCAGGTAGACCGGCATGCCAACCGATACGTCCTGGGTCAGCGACCATGTGCCGCTGGCCGCGAGCACCGGCGTGACGTAGGCGTCGCCGCCGGGCAGCGCGTTGTTCGAGCTGAGGCCGATAAAGCCGCCGTCGGCGTCGTAGAGGTAGTTGAACCCTGCATAGGCATGCAGCGTCGAATTGAAATAGGCGATCGGCGAGTCGCTGGCGCTGGTCCAGTTCAGCCCCACCGGAGCAAGTGGATTGCCGGCGTCACCAACCGTGAAGCTGTAGCCGACGGCACCCCCGGCGTTCAGCAGTTGCAGGCGCACGATCGTCCCGGCCTCCACCGCGCCCTTGGTCGACACGCCGGGTACGTGCAGAAATCCATCGTTGAGTCCGGTATCGAGCAGCAACGTTCCGCCAATGTAGTTGGTGCGGTTGATCGAGACGGCCATGGCGGCTTGTTGCCAGTTGCCGGGGCCCGACGCGGTCTGCCCGGCAGCGGCGCCAGCCAGAGGAAGCAGCTTTTGATAGGCGAAACCTGCGGCCGTGTTTTGGGCCGTCAGACCGAGTTGCAGTCCGTTGGATGTGATCACGTAGCCGCGGCGCATCGCGCCTGACTGCATGTCGTCAAGATTGACCAGTGGATTGTAGTTCTGGGCAATCGCGGGGGCGCCGTTCAGTCCGGCAACCGAACCAGGCGGCGTACCGATGCCCATGGTATTCCGATCAACACCTACGCCCATCATAAACGTGTTGCCGGACTGGCTGCAGGGATTCGGGAAGTTGGGCAGGCAGGTGCGTTCCGTGATACCGAGAACCGGCATCGTCGCGGTTACCTGGACAGGTCGCCCCGCCGCATCTGTGGCGTTGGCGAAGGTTACGTGCGTGGTATTGAAGTAGCCCTGCAGCAACAGGCCACTGCTGTTGTAGAACACCCAGCCCTTGGTGCCGGAGGCAGTGAAGCCTGGAATGAAACTACTGGTAACGGCGAGGCCGGTCGAGCCGGTATCCATGGTGAAGTTGAGAGGGGAGGCGCCGTTGAGCGAGAGCTTGAGCGCCAGCGCGCCCGTGCCACTCTGCAACGAGGGCTCGAACGGAGTTACATAGGGGACTGTGTAGGAGTTGGAATAGTTGTTGTAGAGGTTCCAGCCTTGAGCCAGGGCGAGATCAGGCGCGCCGGCGATGGCGACGAGTAAGGCCGCGGCAGCGGCGAGGCGACATCGCCTTTGGCGCCGGACGAGGTGGCGTGCTTCAGCAAGGCGGGTCAGAACAAATGCCTTGGTATGCGAGTGAAGGTTTCTCATGGGTCTGTTGGGGTGCCTTTGCTGCCACATCGTCTGGCGTGCCTGGAGCAGAGCCAGGTCGGTGTCCGGCGCTTACTGCCGGTTGTTTTCGTTTCGATCTGGCAGCAGGCGGCCGCGCTCGATTTCATGGGCGTAGAATCTGATGGCGCCGTTGCCGCCGTGGATCCATGCACCGCGATGATGTCTGAACCCTTCGGCCACGCTGGTTGACACGGCATTGGTCTCGCCCGCCTGCGTGATCTGTGGCCCTTCATCCTCAAGTCGCACAAAATCCTTCGCGCTCGGGCGCAGGATGGCGATGTGCCCGGATCTGCGCGGCGACGGCGCTTCGAATGCGGCGACGACAAGATTGCCCCGGTTGGCCAAGTCCTGGGCCTCGCGCATGTCGCTCACCGGACGCCAGTTCCGCGACGGCCCGTCTGTGCGGAGCCAGGCCAGCTGGGCGTTGGCGAGCAGTTCCTGCGGATGGTCAGGCGGCCGCAGGATATAGACGCCAAGGCGCTGCGCGACGGCTGCAACGAATGCGCTGCAATGGGTCGCGGCTTCGCGTCCGCCGGGATTGCTGCGATCGGCTTCCCCGGTTTGCCAGTTCACGTGCCAATGGGCTTGCCAGAGATGATCCACACCAGTGTGGTCGAGGAATCGGGCAAGTGCCTTGCCCTCAGGTGAAACCTGGCCGCAGCACGGTTCGGCCATCGACGGGAATGGCGTCAAGGCGGCGGCTGCGACACACAGTATGTTACGGCGGACAGGACAATGCATCACATATCGGTCGTTTCGCTGTTTCGTTCCCTGCATAGAAAATGCGAGGGTGGCACGGCAACCGTTTGTTGACGATAACATACCACGACCCGGAAAAAATCCGGCGGCCTGGGGTTGGTTGGGGCTAAATGTATCGCCTTCAGTATCCACGCGGATAAATCCCGCGATGGTCCCCGGCGATCCTGTCTGGTCGTCCGGTGGAAGACCGGCATTTCCCCGTTCTGCCTGGTCGCCGATCCGTGGGGTCGGGGCCCAGGCAAGACGTTTAATCAAGCAAAAGGGTGGATGAGCTGACAACACGTCGCATACACATGTCTTGGGCGGCGCTCGTTATTGGCGGGCGCACGGCTACATATCACCGGCGTACGACATCGCTTACGACGGAACGGGACCGGTTGGCGTTCTCGCCTGACAAGGAAAATCGGTACGGCATATGGCGTGTGGCGGAACAGCCAAATTCAGCCTTTGCAACGATTGAACCGTATCGCAGCTATGGATTTACACATCACCGCAATTCTCTACCAAAGCGATTCAACGGTTCCTCTGGCCCAACGAGACTGTTCGATCGTCCGGTGACAGGGACTGATCGACGAGGCCAGCTATTGGAATTTTCTGTAACGATGATCAGATTGCAATAACTTCCGGCGGTCGTCCATAATCTTGCGATGAGCCATGATAACTATGATCCGGTCCACGTGCTTGCCCGATCTAAGCTGTGGCAGGATGAGGCGGCGGTCGCAGATCAGCCATCAATGCGGGAATTCTGTCTGGGCGAAGCCGCACGCTGCGAGCGGATGGTGCAAAAATCCCTTCAGACGCCGGTCCTGGCTGACGCGGATCAAGCGACCACACCCCGACGATTCAGCATCTGAACCTTTCAGACCGCGGCGGAAAACCCGACAGTACACAATTCTGATGTAATTCATGTACCATCTGATCCAAAACCGCTCGGCTGCTATCCGGCGATAGCATGCACCGAAACGGTCGCCATGCTGACCAATCCAAGGCCTACGCGGTGTTTTTCCTCGACCGCTACGGGAAGCCACTGATACCATCGCGTTACATCGGGCGTTTTCGGGGGGATTGATCATGCTGCACTGGCGTCGTGCGCGGCATCTGGCCGCAGCCGTTCTTACCGCCGCGCTCATGACCTCGCCCGCCGCAGCCTCGCAACTTTGTCCGGACGAACAGGCCACCGAACAGCTGCCCCCCGCCGACCCCGCCTTCTGCGCCAGCCTGGACCCGATCATGCGCAGGCCGAGTGCGCTGCCGCTGGACCAGTACGAGGCGAAGCTCAACGATTTCATCGGCAACTACTGCCATCGCCGCCTCGAGTCCGGGTGGAAGATGGACAAGACGGTGCGCGATGCGGGGCCCTTCACTGCCACCCTCGGCACCGGCACCTGGAGCGGCTCCGAACAGGGGACACACATGCCGGTGCTGATCTGGTACTCGCCGGAAATGGTGGCGTGGCTGCAGCAGTACCGCCCGGCTGAGGGCACCGCCGTGCCAGCCATGATCCCGCCGGTGCCGGACGGCGCGATCATGATCAAGGAGATGTACAATTCGACCCCGGCCGCTGCCTGTCGCGTGCCCGACCTGCTGAAGCTGAAACCTGTGGAGCAGGGCGCGGCGGTGATGGTGCGCGACAGCGCGGCGTCCCACGACGGCTGGTTCTGGGGCTGGTATGGCTGGCCGAACAGCGGCTGGTCCGTGGATTACCCACCCTCGCCCGCCAATGGCCTGCCGTTCATGGGCTTCGGCCAGTACTGCCTCAACTGCCATGCCTCCGCGCGCGACAACCAGACATTTGCCAGCCTCGGCAACATCAAGGGGGAGCCCGGAACTTTCCTGAGCTTCCTGGCGCAGGATTTCTACCAGACGCAAAGTTTCGGCACACAATCACCATCCAAGACCCTGATGCTGGCGGAACAGAGGCAACCGGTGTTCTCCGACCACCTGCGGATCCTGGAGGCACGACGGCTGGCAGCGCCGCGCGCATTGCTGGCGCTGCCGCCGGCCAATCCCGATTTCATGGCAGCACTCGACCTGGCCGGCCTGCCGCCGGTCCCACCGGATCCGGCCAGGCTGAACATGCCGTCGCAGACCTACGACAATGTGTGGAATACGGGGCACAAGCCGGCCCAGGCCCATGCCTTCGTCACCTCCGACCAGTGCGTCGGCTGCCACAGCGCCGGGGGCACCGGGCTGCAGTATGAGATGACTGCCCCGGTCCCCGGTCCTGTGCCGCCGAAGCAGCCGACCCTGATCAATTTCTCCCCTTACGGCACCTGGCGCACCAGCCCGATGGGGCTGGCCGGGCGTGATCCGATCTTCTTTACGCAGCTCGCCAGCGAGACCCAGACGTTTCACCCTGCCCAGTCGCCGCTGGTGCAGAGCATCTGCCTCGGCTGCCACGGCATCCAGGGCCAGCGGCAGTTCAGCATCGACACGGCCCAACCCGACGCTGCGTGCCCGGACTTCCTGCGCGAGATGGTCGACGCGGTGCCCTACCCGGCCGACAACAGGCAGGCTGGGCTGGCGCATTTTGGCGGCCTGGCACGCGACGGTATCGCCTGCGATTCCTGCCACCACATGGTACTCGGCAAAGCGGACACCGCGAAGTTCGAAAAGCAGCCGCAGAATCGCTGCGTGGCCGAACGCCAGGCGCTGTTGAACGCCGACAACACCGGCTTTGGCCGCACCTTCACCGGCAGCTTCTTCGTTGGCTCACCCGACACCGTCTATGGCCCGTTCGAGGATCCTAAGCAGGCGCCGATGAACCATGCGCTGGGCGTGGTGCCGGAGCACAGCCAGACCATCAAGACCTCCGAGGTCTGCGGCACCTGCCACACCGTGCACCTGCCGGTCTACAGCGGCACCCAGGTCGTTGGCACCAGCTACGAGCAGACGACATATCCGGAATGGGCGTTCAGTGCCTATCGCACCGGCGATACACCGGACGGCAAGTTGCCGTTCGGCGCCGGATCGCTGGCGGAGTCGTGCCAGGGCTGCCACATGCCCAGCGCCGACCAAACCGGCCAGTTCCGCAGCAAGATCGCCGGCATTCAGGAACACAGCAACTTCCCCGCGGCCGACTATGCGCTGCCGGCGTCGCAGATTGACCTCCAGGTGCGCACCGGCTTTGCCAAGCACCTGCTGGTCGGGCTGAACGTGTTCTTCATCGAGATGGCAAAGCAGTTCAACGACGTGCTTGGCATCCCGCTGAGCGACCCGATGCTGGTCAGCAAGGGGGTCGCGCCACTGGACCTCACCGAACGGACAATGCTGGACCAGGCGTCGAACATGACGGCGGCGCTCTCGGTCGGCGGGCTAAGTGTCGATGCGGATGAGTTGCACGCCAACGTCACCGTCACCAACAGGACCGGGCACAAATTCCCCTCCGGCGTTGGGTTCCGCCGGGCATTCGTGGACTTCAGCGTGATGGATGCGGCGGGCAACGTCGTGTGGGAGTCCGGCCGCACCAGTGCGGCCGGCGTTCTGGTCGATCCGTCGGGCAAGCCGATCGCCGGGGAGCTATGGTGGAAGGAGGATTGTTCGGCACGGCTCAACAGTCCCGGCAACAATCCGCACCAGCCGCATTACCAGGTGATCAACCAGCAGGACCAGGTGCAGATCTTCCAGGAACTGGTGACCACCCCGCCCGCGAACCCACCGGTGCATTGTGGCCGGGAGGCGCAGCCATCCGGGGAGTTGACGACCAGCTTCCTGTCGATCTGCGGCACGTTGAAGGACAACCGGCTGCTGCCCGCCGGCTTCCTGCCGCTGGACCAGCGACTGCAAATCAGCAAGGCGCTCGGCGCCGGCAGCGACATGGCGGTGGATTCCGGAGCGGTCGGCACTGGTGACGATCCGGCCTACAAGACCGGTGGCGGCGACACCTTCGCCTATCATGTGCCGCTCAGTGGTCTGTCGGCCCCGCCGGCCAAGGTCCTGGCGACACTGTATTACCAGGCAACGCCGCCGTTCTTCCTGCAGGACCGCTTCTGCACCGCCAACGGCACGGACGCTGCCCGGCTTCAGCTGGTGACCAGCCAGTTGAAGCTGGACGGCACCCGGGCAGCCGGCTGGAAGCTGAACATGGTCAGTTCGGGACCGGTGCCCGTGCCGTAGTGCCCGCACCATAGTGCCCGAGCCGTAGTGCCCGTGGCATAGTGCCCGAGCCGGATGCGGCAGTCGGGGAACGACCAGGCTAGATCACGCCTTCCCGCTTCATCGCGCGCACCGTCGTTCGCAGGGCGTCAACCGTGACGGTCATCTCCTCCTCGCCATGCATGGCGGAGATGTAACCGGCGGGGCCGGAATTCACGTCGACGCCGTTCACCAGCAGGCCCATCCGCACCATGCTGGCAAGGCTGTCGCCGCGCGGCTTGTTGAGCATCCGCGGGATGAACGAAACCGCGTCGAACTTGGTCGGCACAATATCTGAGCCTTCCGGGTTAGTGTAGATATGGATGCTCGAATACGTGCCGTGGGCCGCCATCTTGACGCCCTCCTCCTCCAGCACAGCGTTCATCCTGGCCCTTACTTCGTCGCCGAAGGCGTTGGCCCGCGCGCAGGCGTCGGTGCTGGCCAGGATCTCCAGCGTGGCGATGCCCGCCGCGGCGGATACCGGGTTGGCGTTGAACGTGCCGGGGTGGGCGATCTTTTCGCGGCCGGTGTCCTTTGCCACCTTGAAGTCCAGCCAGTCCAGGATGTCCTTGCGTCCGGCCACGGCGCCGCCCGGCAGCCCGCCGGACAGGATTTTGGCCAGCGTGGTCATGTCGGGGGTAACCCCGACGGCCTGCTGCACCCCGCCCGGAGAGACACGGAAGCCGGTGACGACTTCATCGAAGATCAACACAGAGCCGGCCTGTCTGGTGAGGTCGCGCAGCACCTGCAGGAACGATGGCAGGATCGGCATCTTGCCGAAGCTGGCTCCGGTCGGTTCAAGGATCACCGCGGCGATGTCCTTGTGGTCGTTGAACAGCCGGGTGATCCCTTCGACATCGTTCGGATCGCACAGCAGCAGGCTGTCGGACAGGCCGCCGACCACGCCGCTGGTGGGCGTGCCGTCGAAATGGTTGGTATGGCCGGCGGTCATGTGATCGTTCCAGCCGTGGAAGTGACCGCGGAAACGCACCAGCTTGGACCGGCCGGTATAGGCACGGGCCAGCCGCAGCGCCAGCAGGGTTGCCTCGGTCCCCGAGGAGGTGAAGCGCACCCGCTCTGCCGACGGCACCATCTGGGTGACCAGTTCCGCCCAGCGCACTTCCAGTTCGTGGCAAGCGCCGAAATGGGTGCCTTTCTCCAATGCCGCGTGGATCGCCGCTCGGACCGTGGGATGGTTGTGGCCCAGGATCAGGGCGCCGTGGCCGCCGAAATAATCGACGTATTTGTTGCCGTCGACATCCCATTTCACCGGCCCCAGCGCGCGTTCGACATACAGCGGGTAGGGGTCAAAATGCCGGCTGTCGTGCGACAGGCCACTGGGCATCAATGTCCGAGCCTTGGCGGCGAGGGCGGCCGATCCGGGGGTGAGGGCCTGATAGGCCTCGGCCAGGGTCGCGTTCGGCAATGTGCTGGTTGACATGAAAGAGCCCCTCAGAGTCGGTAGCGATCGTTATAGCGCGTCAGCAACCGGCGCACACGGTCGGTGCGGCGCGCGGCAAATATTTCCTCCAGCGCCGCGGTCCCACGAGCACACGGACCTTGCCGATGGCTCAGGCGGGTCAATCGACGTAGACTGGCTCCACCGTGGTGATGATCCCCGGTGGATCGAGGCTGATTTCGCCGGTCCCGAGGACCTGGGTGATTACCTGACCGCCTTGCTTGCGCGCGTGGTGAACGATACGCTGCTCGTCTGGCCACACGATCAGGTCGTGCTGCACCGAGGGCAGCTTGCAGTAGGCGCGCAGCTTGCTGACGGCGCGCCGCAAGGCATCCCGGGCCGCGCCCTTGCGCAGGTTGTGCGAGGCGCGCTCGAGGGCCATCGAAACGACAATACCGTCGATCCGTTCGAACCGGCCGGATGGCTGCTGGTCCACCCAGGCCTGGAATTCGTCCCGGGTCATCGGGGTTTCCGGTTCGTGCGGCCGAGCGGATGACATTGAGATCTTTGAAACTCGTTTGTAGCGGTCAGAGGTGCGGGAGGACGGTCAGTCTGCGCGGTGGGCGTGCCATGGAAGCGATCCAGTTCAGTGGACGCGAGATTGCCGCCTCGCTTTTGCTCCTCGCGATGACAAATGCGTGGTGACCTGGTGCGACCTGCCGCTGGTGGTTGAACGCGGACCGGAGGGGGTTGCCTCGCGGCCTCCAATTCGGCCTCATGCGGCCGCTCTACAGATGACGGGACAGCATGATGTGGCAATTCTGGATCGACCGCGGCGGCACATTCACCGATATCGTTGCACGTGATCCGAACGGCAAGCTATCCACCCACAAGCTGCTGTCGGAGAATCCGGAACGCTATAAGGATGCAGCCATTGCCGGGATCAAGTCGGTGCTTGGCATCGCGCTCGATGCCGCCATCCCGCCGGGGCAGATCGAAGCGGTCAAAATGGGCACCACGGTTGCCACCAATGCGTTGCTGGAGCGCAAGGGCGACCGCACCCTGCTGCTGGTCAATCGTGGGTTCGCCGACGCCCTGCGCATCGGCAACCAGGCTCGCCCGCGGCTGTTCGACCTGGCGATCACCTTGCCCACCATGCTGTATGAGTGGGTTGAGGAGATCGAGGGCCGCGTCGGGGTCGATGGCACCGAGATCGAGACACTGAATGAGGCGCATGCCCGAACGGTGCTGGCGCAGGCGCGGGCAGACGGCATCAATGCCTGCGCGATCGTGCTGATGCATGCGTGGAAATACCCTGATCAGGAGCGGCGTCTGGCGGAACTGGCGCGCGAGGCCGGGTTCGCCCAGGTGTCCGCCAGCCACGCCGTCAGCCCGTTGCTGCGCCTGGTGCCGCGGGGCGACACCACGGTGGTGGATGCCTACCTGTCGCCGATGCTGCGCCGCTATGTCGACCAGGTCGCGTCCGAACTGACCGGGACGCGCCTTTACTTCATGCAGTCCAATGGCGGCCTGACGGCGTCGGAAAACTTCCAGGGCAAGGACGCGATCCTGTCGGGGCCGGCCGGCGGCATCGTCGGCGCGGCGCGGACAGCCGGGATGGCCGGGTTCGACCAGATCATCGGGTTCGACATGGGCGGCACGTCAACCGATGTTGCGCTGTACGCCGGCGCGTTCGAGCGGGCGTTCGAGACCGCGGTGGCCGGGGTGCGGATGCGCGCGCCGATGATGGCAATCAATACCGTGGCCGCCGGCGGCGGCTCAATTCTGCACTTCGATGGCGCGCGCATGCGGGTCGGGCCGGATTCCGCCGGTGCCAATCCTGGGCCGGCGTGTTACCGGCGTGGCGGTCCACTAACGGTGACGGACGCCAATGTCTGCGTGGGCAAGATCCAGCCGGCGCACTTCCCGCCGATCTTCGGGCCGCATGCCGATCAGCCACTTGATCCTGACGTCGTGGCATCGAAGTTCACCGCGCTGGCGGCGCAGATCGGTGGCGGGCGGACGCCGCAGCAGGTCGCCGAGGGCTTTCTGCAGATCGCCGTCGCCAACATGGCCAATGCGATCAAGCAGGTGTCGGTACAGAAGGGCCACGACGTCAGCCGCTTTGCCCTGCAATGCTTTGGCGGCGCCGGCGGGCAGCACGCTTGTCTGGTGGCGGACGCCCTCGGAATGGAGACGGTGTTCATCCACCCTTACGCCGGGGTGCTGTCGGCCTATGGAATGGGCTTGGCGGACCAGACCGCGATGAAGGAGCAGGCGGTCGAGATCCCTCTGAGTGCCGACACATTGCCGAAGCTGGAAGCGCTGGCTGACAGACTGGCCGCCGATGCGGTTGCCGCGCTGGAAAGCCAGGGTGCCGATCCAGCCGAGGTAACCTCGGCGAAGTCGTTGCATTTGCGCTACGCTGGAACCGAGGCGGCCCTGATCGTTCCATTGCGCGGGCTGGACATGATCCTGTCCGATTTCACCGCGGCACATCGGGCGCGGTTCGGTTTCGCCACGCCCGATCGGCCCGTGGTTGCCGAAGCGGTTGCGGCCGAAGCCACCTTGGCGGGAACAGCGACGGAAGAAGCCACGCTGGCGCCGCGTGAGAGCGGTGCGCCGGAACCGGTCGACCAGGTCCGCATCTTCACCCATGGCGCGGAGGTGCAGGCGCCGGTTTTCGAGCGCACCGCCCTGCTGGCGGATGATCGGATCGCCGGGCCTGCCCTGGTGCGCGAGGCCAACGCCACTACGGTCATCGAACCGGGCTGGACCGCCGAGGTAACCAGGCGGGACCACATGATCCTGCGTCGCACCGAAGCATTGCCGACGCGGGTCGCGGCCGGCAGCGAGAAACCCGATCCGGTATTGCTGGAGCTGTTCAACAACCTGTTCATGAATGTTGCGGAACAGACCGGCGCGGTGCTGCAGAACACCTCCATGAGCGTGAACATCAAGGAGCGGCTGGATTTTTCCTGCGCCATCTTCGATGCCGACGGTGGGCTTGTGGCCAACGCGCCGCATGTTCCGGTGCATCTGGGCGCGATGGGAGAGAGCGTGCGCACGGTGCTGGAACATCGGCGGTCCTCACTGCGGCCGGGCGATGTCGTTGCGTTGAACAACCCATTCAACGGGGGCACGCATCTTCCGGATATCACCGTGATCACGCCGGTGTTCGATGACGCGGGTCGCGACATTCTTTTCTTCGTCGGCAGCCGGGGACATCACGCCGATGTCGGCGGCATCACGCCCGGCTCGACGCCGCCGATGTCGCGCACGCTTGAGGAGGAAGGCGTCGTCATCGACGACTTCCTGCTGGTGGATGGCGGACACTTCCGCGAGACGGAATTCCGGGCGTTGCTGTCGGGCGCGCGGTACCCCGCCCGCAGCCCGGATGTGAACGTTGCCGACATCAAGGCGCAGGTGGCGGCCAACGAGAAGGGCGTGCAGGAACTGCAGCGGGTGGTTTCGCAATTCAGCTGGCCCGTGGTGCGCGCGTATATGCGTCATGTCATGGACAACGCCGAGGAATCGGTGCGGCGGGTGATCGATCGCATCGGCGCCGGCCGCTTCGACTACAAGATGGATAACGGGCGGAACCTGTGTGTCGCGATCAGCGTCGACAAGCAGACCCGCAGTGCCATTGTGGATTTCACCGGAACAGGTCCGCAGCACGAGGGCAATTTCAACTCGCCACCCGCGGTGACGCGTGCCGCCGTGCTGTATGTGTTCCGCTGCCTGGTCGGCGACGATATTCCGCTGAACGACGGATGCCTGAAGCCGTTGACGCTGATCATCCCTCCAGGGACGTTCCTGTCGCCCAATCCGGGTGCTGCCGTGGTTGCCGGCAACACCGAAGTCTCCCAGGCCACGTGCAACGCGATCTTTGGCGCGCTGTGTGTGATTGCCTGCTCCCAGGCGACGATGAACAACTTCCTGTTCGGCGATGCCACCCGCCAGTATTACGAAACGATCTGCGGAGGCACCGGGGCCGGGCCTGGCTTCGACGGCACGTCCGCCATCCAGACGCACATGACCAACACACGCATGACCGATCCGGAGGTTCTGGAACTGCGTTATCCGGTCCGCCAGGTGTTGTTTGGCATCCGTCATGGATCAGGCGGCGAGGGCAAGTGGCGCGGCGGGGATGGTGCTGTGCGCCGGATCCGTTTCATGGAGAAGATGACCGCGGTGATTGTCGCCTCGCGTCGGGAGGTGTCACCGTTCGGCCTCGACGGCGGTGCGGACGGAGCCGCGGGCCGGCAATGGGTGGAGCGGGCGGATGGGTCGCGCGAAACGCTGAGCGGAACCGACCGCGCCGAACTCGAACCAGGCGATGTGTTCGTCATCGAAACGCCCGGCGGTGGGGGATATGGATCGGCCAACGACCGTTAGGCCAACACCACGCTGACCGTTGATGGTCAGCCCGAAGGCATTCTGCGACGTCGCCCGATCTGTACGGGACGCGGTGCAGGGCTTAGGCAGTCTCGGTTTCTGCTAGCATGGCCAGCGCGGCCTGCTTGCGGCGTGCAGTGCGGTCAAGCCAGCCTTGCCCGAAGCGGTCGAATGTCGCCAGGCCGCGATAGTAGTCGGCCTGGCCTTGCGCCATCGCCTCGATGATCTGCCTGGCATCGGCCGCGGCCGCGGCCCGCAGTGTTTCCTGGCCTGTGCAACCGTCCAGCTGCTCACCGGCAAAGCCCAGCGCCGCCTGCAGCCGCTCGGCGCTGCACCGCGGCCCGGCGTTGACCCCGAAATCGAAAACGCTGAGGTCAATGCCGGCCGGAAGCCACTGGCCGCTGAGTACGTTCCAGTACATCGCATAGTAGATTGTCGCTGCGGTATGACGGGACATCGCCCTGACATTGGCAATGCCAAGCGCGGTATCATGGTCCCAGCACCGGTAGGTGGCGAGGGTGATGCCCATATTCGTCGCACCCCCAGGATCATACGGATCATCCACGAAGCCGCCCTCCTGCGTCAGCGTGAAGTCCAGGCATTGCTGGAACAGATTGGCCAATTGGGCGCTCCTTCTCGGTCGGGCACGCGGTCTGCTGCTTGCACGCGCTGAACCACGGCGCGGGGCGGGCCCGCAGCCCGATACCTGCGCGGACAAGACCGGGACAAGATTGCTTCGTCGCTGCGGGTCCCGCAATGACCGTCGGAACGGGGACGCATGACTGATCCTGGTCAGCGGCAGTCTCTGGGCATGCCGCATTCCTGGTCCGGATAGCCGGCGGACCGGGACAGTCGGTGCAGGGCGGCCTTATTGCCGCGGACGCGGAATGACGCTAACGCCGGGCGTCGCCGACCACGGCGCGTCCAAGTCATCAAGGGAAACGATCTGCATGCGAAAATTTCTGGCAGCCGCTGTGTCGGCGCTGCTTTGCCTGGGCGCTGCGTCGGCCGCAATGGCTTCGGGCGACACGGTGAAGATCGGCGTGCTGAACGACCAGACCGGCATGAACGCCGATCTGTCGGGCCAGGGTTCGGTCATTGCGGCACGCATGGCGGCAGAAGACGCCGGCGGCACGGTCGCCGGCCGCAAGATCGAGATCATTTATGCCGACCACCAGAACAAAGCCGATATCGGCTCGTCTATCGCCACGCGCTGGTATGACGCCGAGGGCGTCGATGCGATTGTCGACATGCCGTTTTCCTCGGTCGCCCTCGCGGTGCAGGAGATCACCAGGCAGCGCCAGAAGATCGCGCTGTATTCCGGGCCTGGATCCTCGGACCTGACTGGCAAGGCGTGCTCGCCATACGGATTCCACTGGACGTTCGACACGGTCGCGCTGGCCAGGGGTACAGGTTCGGCTGTGGTCAAGAGCGGCGGCGACACGTGGTTCTTCCTGACCGCAGACTACGCGTTTGGGCACGCGCTGGCCAAGGACACGATGGAGGTGGTGAAGGCGAACGGCGGCAAGGTGCTGGGCGAGGCGGTGCACCCCGTCAACAACTCGGATTTCTCCTCCTACCTGGTGCAGGCGCAGGCCTCCGGTGCCAAGGTGATCGGGCTGGCGAACGGGGCGACGGACACCACCAACTCGATCAAGCAGGCGCACGAATTCGGGCTGACCCAGGGCGGGCAACGGCTGGCCGGGCTGCTGGTGTTCATTACCGATGTCCACAGCCTGGGACTGGAAGTCGCGCAAGGGCTGCAACTGACAGAGAGTTTCTACTGGGACATGAACGACGAGACGCGGGCGTTTTCGAAGCGCTACGCGGAGCGCATGCACGGGGTAAAGCCGTCGATGGTGCAGGCAGGGGTATACAGCGCCGTGGCGCATTACCTGAAGGCGGTGGCGGCGGCCGGAACCACGGACGGCCCGGCGGTGGCGGCGAAAATGCGGGAAATTCCCATCAACGATTTCATGAGCAAAAATGTCCACATCCGCCGCAACGGCCGGGTAATGCGGGATTTCTACCTGTTCCAGGTGAAGTCTCCGGCTGAATCGAAGGGCCCGTGGGACTATTACAAGCTGATCCGAACCATTCCGGCCGAGGACGCCGCACGCCCTGAGTCCGAGGATGCCTGCCCGCTGGGGAAGTAAACGACCGCGACCGCCGGATGGGCGACACCGGCGGTCGCGAGGCTGGCCTGCACATGCTTCATTCGCCAAACCCGGCCTGTTTGTGTAGTGAGTGCCCCCGCCGCGTGGTCAGGGCGGGCATTCTGGAGCCGGGATTATGGTGGACACCAATAACAAGCCGATCGACGTGGGCCGTGATTTCGTCCGTGACATCGTCCAGGCGGACCTGGCTTCCGGGCGCGTGCAAAGTGTGGTGACCCGCTTTCCCCCGGAGCCGAACGGCTTCCTGCACCTGGGGCACGCCAAATCGATCTGCCTGAACTTTGGCATCGCGCGGGAGTTCGGCGGCGAGTGCCATCTGCGGTTCGACGACACTAATCCGGTCAAGGAAGAGCAGCTCTTTATTGACACCATCCAGCGCGACGTCCGCTGGCTTGGTTTCGACTGGGGTGAACATCTGTATCACGCGTCGGATTACTTCGACCAACTTTACCAGTGGGCTGAACACCTTATTCGTGCCGGCAAGGCCTATGTCGACGACACCAGGCCGGAGCAAATGCGCGCCCAGCGCGGCACGTTGACCGAACCCGGGCAGAACAGCCCGTTCCGTTACCGCTCCGTCGATGAAAACCTGGACCTGTTCCGCCGCATGCGGGCCGGCGAATACCCCAATGGCGCGCGCGTGCTGCGCGCCAAGATCGACATGGCGTCAGGCAATATGAACCTGCGTGACCCCGTGCTGTATCGCATCCTGCACGCCCATCACCCGCGGACCGGCGATGCCTGGTGCATCTACCCGACCTACGATTTCGCCCACGGCCAGTCCGACGCGATCGAGCATGTCACCCACAGCGTCTGCACGCTGGAGTTCGAGGATCACCGCCCGCTGTATGACTGGCTGATCGAAAACCTGCCGGTGCCGTCCCGACCGCGGCAATACGAGTTTGCCCGGCTCAACATCAGCTACACGATTCTGTCGAAGCGCCACCTGACGCGGCTGGTGAGTGAAAAGCATGTCGAAGGTTGGGACGATCCTCGCATGCCGACGATCGCCGGCATCAGGCGGCGAGGCGTTCCGGCAGCGGCGCTGCGCGAATTCATCAATCGCGTCGGGGTTGCCCGAGCGTACAGTGTCGTGGATGTAGCGATGTTCGACGCGGCGATCCGCGACACGCTGAACCCGATCGCGTCCCGGCGCATGGCTGTCCTGCGCCCCCTGAAGCTGATCATCGAGAACTACCCGGACGGTGCGACGGAAACCCTGGAAGCGCGCAATCATCCTGACAACCCGGAAGCCGGCACGCGCCGGCTCACGTTTGGGCGTGAGATCTATGTCGAGCAGGATGACTTCATGGAGCACCCGCCAAAGAAGTTCTACCGGTTGTCGCCGGGCAAGGAGGTCCGCCTGCGCTACGGCTATTTCGTGACATGCCAGGAAGTCATCAGGGACGCAGAGGGCTCGGTCGTTGCACTTCGCTGCACCTACGATCCGGAGTCGAAGGGTGGCAACGCGCCGGATGGCCGCAAGGTCCAGGCGACATTGCATTGGGTCGCCGCGGCCGACGCTGTGCCGGCGGAGATCCGGCTGTATTCGCATTTGTTCAACCGCCCCGATCCCGGTGCCGACGGCGACGCCCTGGCTGATCTCAACCCCGGGTCGCTGGAAGTGCTGACAGGCGCGTTGGTGGAACCGGCATTGCTTGAAGCGCCGCCCGGTGAGGCCGTGCAGTTCGAGCGCGTTGGATATTTTGCCTTGGACACGGATTCGACCCAAGGTCGCACGGTGTTCAACCGCACGGTGGGGCTGCGCGACAGCTGGGCGAAGGTGCAGGCGAAGGCCTAGACGGCCGCGTATAGCTGCCCCCTGGCAGCGTCTTGCGCTGCACAGCGGCCTCGACTGCGTTCTAGGCGGCTGCCAGGGGCACCGGCGGACGGCGGCCGCCACCGGGCTGGTAGCGGCTGAGATAGGACGCAACCACCAGTTCGGCAGGGGTCGGCGTGATCCCCAGGTCGGCCAGACCCAGCGCGCCCGGTGCGACAACGTTATCCTTCGACAGCATCAGCAACTGGTCGGGCGTCAGCGGCTGGCCTGGCATGTGTTGCAGGATGCTGGCCTGCAACCGGGCGATCCCCATCGGGATCTCCAACAACCGCTTCTCCCGCTTGGTCTGCTTCAGGATGAAAGCCAGGATCTCGCGGAAGGTCCACACACGCGGTCCGCCGAGCTCATAGGTTTTGCCCAGCGCGGCGTCGTTGGCCAGCGCGGCCATCACCGCATCCGCCACGTCGCCGACGAACACCGGCTGCATCTTCGTGGCCCCGGAAATCACCGGCATGAACGGCGCGATCCGGGCGATCTCGGCGAAGCGATTGAAGAACTTGTCCTCCGCCCCGAACACGATCGAGGGGCGCAAAATCGTTGCCGTCGGAAACGCCGCCAGCACCGCGTTCTCCGCATTTCCCTTGGTGGATGCGTATCGGCTCGGGCTATTGGGGTCGGCGCCAATAGCCGACACGTGGACCAGACGGCTGACGCCGGCGGCCGCGGAAATCCGCGCGATCCGTTCGCCGCCCTCGGCGTGTACCGCCTGAAACGACGCACTCCGGCTCTCAGTCAGCGCACCGACCAGATTGACCACCGCCTCGGCCCCGAGGATGACGCGATGCACCGTGCCCTCGTTCATCACCGATGCGTAAAGCGGCACCACCTGGCCGACCGCGCCCATCGGCTTCAGAAACAGCGCCGCCTCCGGGTCGCGCACCGCCACCCGCACCACGAACCCTTGCCGGGCCAGCCGCTTGACCACATAGCGGCCGATGAAACCGGAACCGCCGAACACTGTCGCCACGCGCCGCGTTGCCATCTAAGTCTCCTGTTCAAGCCAAGCCAGGCGCCCCAAGGGAGCGCTGGTCTGATACGCCGTGCGCACGCGCCTCTCAAGGCCGCAGCGAAATAATCGCCGGAAGCGGTTGACGTGGGCGCAGGCGGCGGCTACATCGCCGGCCCACCCTGATGTCCGCACCACTTGCGGGCAAACGGATGCCCAGATGGCGGAATTGGTAGACGCGCAGGTTTCAGGTACCTGTGGCCGCAAGGTCGTGGAAGTTCGAGTCTTCTTCTGGGCACCAAATTTTTGATGAGCACCACGCAATTCATGCCGAACGGCACCATCCACCTGCATCGGAACGACCTGCCGGAGGGACTTTCGCTTGGGCCCGTGGTGGCCGTCGACACGGAGACAATGGGGCTGAACCCCCATCGCGACAGGCTGTGCCTGGTGCAGATGTCAGCCGGCGACGGTCATGCCCACATGGTGCAGCTGATCCCGCCGTCACGCGGCGGATTCGGTTACGACTGTCCGAACCTGAAGCGATTGTTGAGCGATCCCGCCGTCGTGAAGCTGATGCACTTCGCTCGCTTCGACGTGGCGATGCTGCAACACTACCTCGGCATCACCGTCAGCCCGGTCAAGTGCACAAAGATCGCGGCAAAGCTGGTTCGGACCTTTACCGACAGGCACGGTCTGAAGGATCTGTGCAAGGAGCTGCTGGGGGTCGAATTGTCCAAGCAGCAGCAGTCCTCGGACTGGGGCGCGATGGAATTGACCTCCGAACAGCTGACCTATGCAGCATCCGACGTGCTGTATCTGCACGCGCTGTGGGCGAAGCTGGAAGCGATCCTGCGCCGCGAGAACCGGCTGGACCTGGCTGAAGAATGCTTCGCGTTCCTGCCTGCGCGCGGGCGGCTCGATCTGCTGGGTTACGAGCAGCCGGATATTTTCGCCCACTGATTGGCCTACGTCGGGGCCCCGCCAAAGCCACGGATGACGTCTGTCGGGACTTCAGCATCGGTGTGGTCTCGGGACTTCAGCATCGGTGTGATTGCTGCCCGCGGCGGATGGCGCGACCCGTCCAATGGCTGAGGACGTCAGTAACGCCGCAGGAAGAACACCACCGTCACCGTCGTGCTCAATGCGATTACGAACCAGCGCAGCGCCGTCGGCGGCAGATGCCGGGCGAACCGGGCGCCGTAATAGCCGCCAATGATGGCCGAACCCATCATCGCCAGCATCTCGGGCCACCGCACGGCGCCGGCGGCCGCGAAGAACAGGACCGCGGAACCATTGGCGGCGCTGACGAGCGCGGTGCGCAGTGGTGCCATGGCCTTCAGTTCGGACGAGTCGATCAGAACCCACACCGCCATCATCATCAGCCCGATGGCACCGCCGAAATAGCCGCCATAGATCGACAGGACGAACTGAATGATCAGGAACGCAGGCCGCCCGATCGTGACATAGCGCCGCAGCCAGTCGCCGAGGCGACGGCCGCCGATGAAGGTCAGCGTGGCGAGCAGCAGCAGCCACGGGATCACCAGGTCGAAGAGGCCGCCCGGCGTCACCAGCAACAGGACTGCGCCCAGCAGCCCGCCCGCCACGCTGATCGGTAGCAGCAGCTTCAGTCCGATGCCGGCAACACCGCGCAAATCGTCCCGATAGGCCCAGGTGCTCGCCAACGTGCCGGGGAACAGCGCCACCGTGCTGGACGCATTGGCCGCGATCGGCGGAAGGCCGACCAACACCATGACCGGAAATGAAACAAACGAGCCGCCTCCGGCGACGGCGTTCATCGTCCCGGCCAACAGACCGGCCAGGACAAGCGGAAGATAATGCTGCACGAGATGCCCCGGGTTTGATCGAGATCAATCCCGCTCTATTCAGCGGGAACGTTACGCTCCAGTTCCGCGAGCCAGGCCGCGGCGTTGCCGTCGGACGGCGCCCGCCAGTCGCCCCGAGGCGACAGCGAACCACCAGCTGAGACTTTCGGGCCGTTTGGCATCGCACTTCGCTTGAACTGGCTGAACGCGAAGAACCGCGTCAGGAAAACCGTCATCCAATGCCGGATCTGCTTCAGGTCATAGGCAACGCGGCGGTCGGCCTGGAAATGTGGCGGCCAATCACCACGTTCAGCGTCTTCCCACGTGTGCAGCGCCATGAAGGCAATTTTCGACGGCAGGAAGCCGTAGCGCAGGATGTGGAACAGGGTGAAATCCTGCAGCGCGTATGGCCCGATCTTGGCTTCGGTGCTTTGTGGCACCTCGCCTGCCCCTACCGGCACCAGTTCGGGTGAAATCTCCGTCGACAGGATGGCATCCAGCGTCACCAGCACATCGTCGGCAAAACGTTTCGTGCCGATGATCCAGCGGATCAGGTGCTGGATCAGCGTTTTCGGCACCCCGGCATTGACGTTGTAGTGCGCCATCTGGTCGCCGACGCCGTAGGTGCACCAGCCCAGCGCCAGTTCCGACAGATCGCCGGTGCCGATGACAATGCCGTTGTGATGGTTTGCCAGCCGGAACAGATAATCGGTGCGTAAGCCCGCTTGCACATTTTCGAACGTGATGTCGTAGAGCGACTTGCCGCTGGCATACTCATGGCCGATGTCCGACAGCATCTGCCTGGCCGCGGGCCGGATATCCAGTTCGCTGGCCGTAACGCCCAACGACTTCATTAAGGCCCAGGCATTGGATTTGGTGTGGTCCGAGGTCGCGAACCCCGGCATTGTATAGGCAAGGATGCCTTCGCGCGGCAAACCCAGCAGGTCGAAAGCCTGGGCACACACCAGCAGCGCCTGGGTCGAGTCCAACCCGCCGGAAATGCCGATCACCACCTTCTTCGTGCCGATCGCCCGCAGCCGCTGCGCCAGTCCCGAAACCTGGATGTTGTAAGCCTCGTAACAATCCTGCTCCAGCCGTGCCACATCGGCTGGCACGAAAGGAAACCTCTCGATCCGGCGGCGGAAGCCGACGTCGCCGGCCGGTGGCGCCACCCTGAAGCCGATCCTGCGGAACGGGCGGGCGTGGCGCCGGCGGTTCGTATCGAATGACCCCATCTGCAAGCGTTCCTGAGCCAGCATGTCGAGGTCGATATCGGCAATCGCCGCCTGGTCCGCCATCGGGAACCGTTCGGTCTCGGCCAAAGTATTACCGTTCTCGAACACCGAGGCCTGGCCGTCCCAGGCCAGGTCGGTGGTGGACTCCCCTGCCCCGGCGGCGGCGTAAAGATAAGCGGCAAGGCAGCGCGCGGACTGCGAGCGGCACAGCAGACGGCGGGTCTCCGCCTTGCCGATGGTGATGTTGCTCGCCGACAGATTGGCCAGCACCGTCGCCCCTGCAGCCGCCCCCTCACCGCTCGGTGGATTAGGCACCCACACGTCCTCACAGATTTCAGTGTGAACGATCAGCCCGCGCACATCCTCCGCCGCGAACAGCAGGTCGACACCGAATGGGGCGGTATGGCCATTGATCGTAATGGACCCGCCTTCGGTGCCGTCACCGCTGACGAAGTGTCGCGGTTCATAGAACTCCCGGTAATTCGGCAGATGGATTTTCGGCACGACACCCAGCAGGGCGCCGCGATGGATTGCCAGGGCACAGTTGTAGAGGCCGCCAAGATGCCGCAGCGGCGCCCCAACCAGCAGCAGCGGCATCAGGTCCGCCGATCCGGCGATGACCGTGTCGATCGCAACCTCGACGGCGTCCAGCAACGTTGCCTGCTGCAGCAGGTCGCTGATGGAGTAGCCGGACAGGCCGAGTTCCGGAAACACCGCCACGGCGACCGACTGGCGGTCGCAATCGCGGGCCATGGCCAGGATCGACTCCGCGTTCGTAGCCGGGTCGGCCAGCGTGGTGCGGGTGGTGCAGGCGGCGACACGGGCAAAGCCGTGCCGATACAGGGAACGGAATGTCATGGGCGATAATATGGCGCGGGTCGAAGCGAAGCGCCATTCGGCCCACGATCTGTGGCATCCCCGCGTGGAACCCCGTTACCATGTCAGGGCCGTCCCAAGCACGAACATTTGGCCCTGAACATCGTTTGTGCGCCCCGCCGCATTCTGCGCGAAGTCGAAATTGCCCTGGTGGCGGTGGCTGTAGGAATAATACGCAAGGAGTTGCAGCCCCGGGGCAAGCTTGTAGTTGCCACCGAACGCCGCCTCATATTCGCGGCGCTGACTGACATTGGTCAGCTGAGCCGCACCCTGGCTGTTGATCACGCCAAACTCCGCCCCAAGGGTGATCGGACCGTTCGCATAGGTCAAACCGGTCAGCCAGGCATTTTCGGCGATGCCGCCGGTGGGTCGCATCTGCAACGCACCGTTCACCGCCCCGCCGATATAGTCGACTGCCGCGGTCAGGTTGTATGCCGTGACGGCGAGCCCGGCCTTGTAGAAGCTCAGGTTGTCGTAGCGCAGCGTCGCCGCGCTGCCGGTCGGGGTTGGAAGTGTGTAGGCCGTTGTGGTCAGGCCTTCCTTGCCGGCAGTTTCGTAGAAGCCATACGCCTTCACGTCCACCGCATCGAAGCTGTGCTGCCAACGCAGGCCAACGCCTACCTGGTTGATCCAGCGGGTCGGATCGTTGCCGGAGGACACGTTGATGCAGGTCGGGCCCGCCTGATTGCAACCAACGCCGAGCCCCTCGTTCGCAAACGAATTGCCCTCGTTAGGACCATACTGGACGCCGAAATCGAAGCCATAATACTGCGGCGACAAATAGACGATCTTGTTGTTGGCGTAATCGGCAGCGGTCTGGTTCAACCAGGCGAACGGAATGACCAGCGCGCCTGGTCCCATACTGGTGAAGCCGTCGGTGTTCAGGATGTTTTCGCCCGCGTCCCAGCACTGCGACGTGAATACGCAGTTGTCGAACAGACCCAGCACGCCGTCGGTCTGTCCAAGGCGGAGCAGTCCGGCATTGTCGGAGGCAAGGTAGCTGAAGGCACGCCGGACGTAGATGGTCTGGGCGCTGGAGTTCGCGCTGGGGCTGTTGGCGGCGCCGGAGGCCGTGGTGTTGGCGAATGTGCGATCGGCCGCACCGAAGTTCTCCCGCAGCTCGACCGAGGCACCGTAACGCAGGCCGTTTGCGGCCATGCCGTCAAACGCGGGATACAGGCGCATATAGCTGCTGATGCCCACCGGGTTCAGCTTGTAGCCGGTTGGCGTCCCGGCCGCGTTCACGCTTTTGTCGACGCTGGTCGTGGTCGCCGAAACGTTCACCTCCACCCGGCCGTTCAGCCGGATGACGATTGTTCCAGGTGCCGGAACCTTGGTTGTATTTGGCGAATAGATCGTGCTGATCGAGCCGGCCGCCTTGCTGCCCGAGGGTGTGTTCGCAGTACCCCATGCGTTGTTGTTGTTGTTCGTGGCGGGGCCGGCACCGTACGGTGCGGCCAGCTGGCCCTGCGTCGGATTGGCTGGCGCGGACTGTGCGCTCGCGAGCTGACTGCCGGCGCAAAATATCACTGCGCTGGCTAAAAGGTTTTTACGCATGCGTACTCCTGAAAGGCGATCCCGGGAGCGATGGGCTGGCGTCGTGGGTCCCGGGTTAGCCAGGTCTATTCCATCCCCAACCAGCGGATCAACAGCTAAATCAAGACAAATGGAGTATATATTACAGTATAATGTCAGTATATGAAGTTAATATGAAACCACATTTGTGAACATCCGCTTGTTGCACCAGGACATCGGCACGCCCCTTCGATCCGGCGCCGGATGCCCTGTTCAACCAGTTGTCCGGGAGCGTCGCCGTCGGAGCGTCAGGTGCGGTCCGTCGAGCGATCGAGGATCTGCAACAGCATCGGACGCAGGCGCGCCAGCTCCTGCAGATGGATCGCCGACAAGCGGGCGAGATGGTGTTCGGCAGCCTCGGTCAGAATAAGGAGCACCCTGCGGCGATCCTGCGGGTCAGGGGCGCGCAGGATCAGGCCCGCCTCAACCAGACGGTCAACCAGTTCAACCGCACTGTGGTGTTGGATGCAGAGCCGATCCGCCAAGGCCCCCACCGACGGACGCGTGTCGCCGGCAAACCCCCTGATCGATAGCAGCGCCTGGTGCTGCTGCGCGGTCAGGCCGTCACCTTGCGCGGCATCCTCACTGAATTTCAGGAAGCGCCGGATCAGGTATCGGAAATCTGACAGCATTCGGTAGTCCTCGTGATCGAGCGTTACCGGCTTGCCGGCGGGTGTCCGGGACGGGGTCGGGCTGTGACGGTGCATTGACGGACTTTCTGGCTTGCGGAATATATGTCGTGTCACGATACATATTGCGGCGTGTTTACGCATGTCCGTACACTCTCAGACACGGGATCCTGATTTGGAACAGACCGTAAGGGCGGAGGCTGTCGCCGACCGCATTCGCCATTTGGGCGACTTCACCACTAACCCACGGGTGCTGGTGATTTCGGCCATCGCAGTCGTGGTCGCGACCGGCGGCGTGATCGCGGGGGTGGCATTGCTGTCGCTGATCCGGCTGTGCACCAACCTCGCCTATTTCGGCAGCTTCACGCTGGCCGATCTCAAGCTGGGCCAGTCGCCGCTTGGAATTGCCGCCGTGGCAGTCCCGGTGATCGGCGCGCTCATCGTCGGGCTGATGGCGCGATATGGCAGTGAGAAGATCCGTGGGCACGGCATTCCGGAGGCCATTGAGGCCATTCTTCTGGGGCGTAGCCGACTGGATTGGAAGGTCGCGTTGCTGAAGCCGCTGTCTTCGGCCATTGCCATCGGCAGCGGCGGACCGTTCGGTGCTGAGGGCCCGATCATCATGACCGGCGGGGCGATCGGGTCGTTGATCGCCCAGATGTTGCCGGTCAGCGATTCGGAACGGAAGACGTTGCTGGTGGCCGGGGCGGCGGCGGGAATGACGACGGTTTTCGGCACGCCGATCGCCGCCATCATGCTGGCAGTCGAACTGCTGCTGTTTGAGTGGACACCGCGAAGCTTCGTCCCGGTGGCCGCGGCGGCCATCGTCGCGGCGGTGGAACGCAGCGCACTGCATATGCCGTCGCCGCTGTTCGCATTCCAGGGCGGCATGGACACGTCCCTGGTTGCGTTGCTGTGCTGGGTGCTGGTGGGTGTGCTGAGTGGGTTGCTGTCGGGCGTGCTGACGCGGCTGGTCTACGCCTGTGAGGACGGGTTCCTGAAACTGCCGATCCACTGGATGTGGTGGCCGATGCTGGGCGGCGTGGTGGTCGGGATCGGAGGGCTGATCGACCCGCGGGCGCTGGGTGTGGGCTATGACAACATCGCGCTGATGCTGCAGGGCGGTGTGCCGCCTCTGTCGGCCTTGTTGCTGCTGGTGGTGAAGGCGGTGATCTGGGCGATCGCATTGGGGTCCGGCACGTCGGGCGGCGTATTGGCCCCACTGCTGATCATGGGGGGCGGCCTGGGGGCAGCCCTGGCACATGTGCTGCCGGCGGCCAGCCCTGGGTTCTGGGCGCTGCTCGCAATGTGCGCGACCATGGGCGGCACGATGCGCTCGCCGCTGACGGCGACGTTCTTCGCGGTGGAGTTGACGGGCAACACGCATGTGCTGCTGCCGCTGGTGGCAGCCTGCGTCACCGCGCATCTGATGACGGTGCTGCTGATGCGGCGGTCAATCCTGACCGAGAAGGTCGCCCGCCGCGGCCACCACCTGGCGCGGGAATATCGCGTCGACCCGCTGACCCTGACGCGTGTGCAGTCGGTTATGGTGACGGACGTGGAGACCTTGCCGGACACCATGAGCCTGCACGAAGCGGCAGCGTTCCTGACGAACCCGAACACCCGGCATCCGAGCTTTCCGGTGGTGGATGGGCAGGGGCGCGTGCTGGGCATCGTCAATCCACCAAGCGTACTGCGATGGCGTCGGACAGGGCAGCATCGACGCGCCGTGCTGTCGGATCTGCTGGCCGGACAGCGGGTGGTGACGGCGTTCCCGGACGAGTATTTGGACACGGTGGTCGACCGGATGATGGTGACCAACGTGGCGCAGATTCCGGTGGTTGCGCGGGAGGATGCGCGGCTGGTGGGCTATCTCGGGTGGCGGGACATCCTGCGGATCCGCAGCAGGGCGCAGGATGAGGAGCGGCAGCGGGTGATGTTCTACCGGGTTCGGTAGGCGCCTCGGCTGCTTCCAGTGGCCCGCGCGTTGCCCGATGCAGGCGATGCGCGGGCTATTTTGCTGAACTCTGGGTGAACATCGTCGCGCCGTGGTGATTTAGCCGATGTCACGCCCTACCTACCCAACGCAGCTTTTGGAGACCGTCTATGAGACGACTGCTTCTTGCCTCCGTCCTGGCAATGAGTCCTATGATTGCCATGGCCGATGAGAGCATTTCAGGCCAATGGCAAGCCGACCAGGGGCACGGGGTCATCATCGCGATGGATATCCTCGTGGACGGCCACTGGTTCAGCCAGACCGTCCAGAACGACAAGGTGGTGGCTGAGATGGCCGGCACCTACGACCAGAAGAAAAAGACCGATGCCAGTGGCACCCTCGTCTTTACCCCGGTGACGTCCAAGACCTCCGCGGCGCACGGCGCAGCCAAGGTCGAGAAAGACGATTACACGTTATCCGGTGAGGGCAAGGTCCTGCGTCTTGTGACGCGCGGCCAGGCCATGATGTTCCATAAACAACCCTTAGCCGACAAGTGAGGAGCTAGTCATGCGAGCAATGGTTTTCGGCGGGGCCATGCTGCTTGGGGTGGCCTTCGGCACGCCTCAGGCGCACGCAATCGGGTGTCTGTCAGGCGGCGCTGCCGGTGCGCTGGCCGGCCACATGGCCGGGCATGGGGTGCTCGGGGCACTTGGTGGCTGCATTGCCGGCCATCAGTGGCACAAGCACAAGCTGCGGCAGCAAGACCTGGAATCGACCTCGTCTTATGATGCCCGGCGTCGGGAGTATGACCCGAATTACCGCAACCCCTACCAGCAGTAACGAAATGGGCGGCCGGGCAACCGGCCGCCTAAGCGCTCATGCGCTGGCCGGTGCTGGCATCGAACAGATGAACCATGGCGGGGTCGGGCGTTATGTGGATGGTCTCGCCGGGCCGGGCCGAGACGCGTTCGCGGAAAGCGGCGATGATCGGGGCACCGGCAAA
The DNA here is from genome assembly GCA_965200665.1 of Rhodopila sp. Classification (GTDB taxonomy): domain Bacteria; phylum Pseudomonadota; class Alphaproteobacteria; order Acetobacterales; family Acetobacteraceae; genus Rhodopila. Next base: position 1,124,273 of record OZ241370.1, read on the forward strand.
CTCGGCCATTACCTGCGTCTCTGATCCAGTCGGTTCGATGACGGTGACGCGGGCAGGAACACCATGGCCGTTCAACTGGAAATGTTCCGGGCGGACGCCGTAGATCACCGGGCTGCCTTCCGACACGCCGCGGGTGGAAGGCAATGGCAGCGAGGTGCCCTCGTCGGAGCGGAAGGCGCCGCTGTCCACCTTGCCTTTCAGAAAGTTCATCGCCGGTGAGCCGATGAAGCCGGCCACGAACAGGTTGGCGGGGTTGTCATACAGGTCGAGCGGCGCGCCAATCTGCTCGACGTTGCCGCCGTTCATCACCACGATCTTGTCGGCCATGGTCATCGCCTCGATCTGGTCGTGCGTGACATACACCGTCGTGGTGGTCAGGCGCTGGTGCAATTCCTTGATCTCGGCGCGCATCGCCACGCGCAGCTTGGCGTCAAGGTTGGACAGCGGCTCGTCGAACAGGAACACCTGGGGGTCGCGCACAATCGCCCGACCCATGGCGACACGCTGGCGCTGACCGCCGGAAAGCTGCCGCGGATAGCGATTGAGGTAAGGCGCAAGACTGAGGATCTCGGCCGCACGGCCAACCTTCTGGTCGATCACGGCCTTGGGGGCGCTGGCCAGGGTCAGCGCGAAGGCCATGTTGTCGCGCACCGTCATATGGGGGTACAGCGCATAGTTCTGGAACACCATGGCGATATCGCGTTCCTTGGGCGCAACGTCGTTGACGATGCGGCCGCCAATGGCGATCTCGCCGCCGGTGATGTTCTCCAGCCCCGCGATCATGCGCAAAAGGGTGGATTTGCCACAGCCGGAGGGGCCGACGAGGATCACGAATTCCCCATCCTCGATCTCGACACTGACGCCGTGGAGCACCTCGGTAGACCCGTAGCGCTTGCGGACGTCGCGGATGGACACCGTGGCCATACCTGTCTCCCTTTTGCTGCCGCATTGTCGTCGCGGTGCTTCCGTTTGCTTCTTCGCATGCAAGCGCCTGATGCGCAAAGGGTGCCCGCTGCGGCTGTCCTTCCGTTATCAGTATGTCCTGGCGACGCAAAGCAACGCCGCTGCTGGCGATTGCGGCAGACCGTTGACCGCCATGCCTTCACGGGCTGGGGCCTGCCTCATCGGTATGGCAGGACCGCAACAGGTATCCGGCGCGGCAGGAGATTTGATCTGTGTCGACGGGCATTTCCACGGAGACGCTATCGCCGCGTTGACCGGCGTTGTACCGATTTATGTGCGCCCCGGCGGGTCACCGGCTCACGCGGCAAGGAGAGACGATGAAAAGGACGCTGTTGCCACCACTTTGCTGGGTACGCTGACACTTGGGTTCACGGCATCGGCCCACACCGCATTGGACCCGCTGGTCATCGGCACGGGGATTGGCTACCGGTTCCAGGAACCTTCAGGCCGATTATCACCCGCCAACCCGCGCCATCTCATGGTTGGGAGCGAGTGACATATAGCCTTGCCTGCTCCACCAGGCCTATGGCGCGTGGGACTGGTGGCGCGGCGGGCTAGTGAGGCAGCGGGCTGGGACCTGAGTGGCGGCGTTCTGGACCGTCACGTCAGCCGTTGCCAGGCCAGGGCCACCAGCAAGACAGCGTTCAAAACCATTAGCGCGGGCGCCACGGTAGTCATGCCGTGGCTCCAGCGGCGCCCCCCGGCGTAGCCGCCAATGCCGATCAACATCAGGATCGGCGCCGTTCCAAGACCGAATGCGACCATTGCCGCGGCGCCGATGAACGGGTTGCCCGAAGCTGTCGCGGTCGCGACCGCGGCATAGAGCAGGCCGCAGGGCAGGAAGCCCAGCGCAACGCCGAAAAAGTATTCACCAAGTAAAGTGCCGCGGGGAATGCGCCGTGTGACAAGACCGATCGCGCGTCCCCAGGCGCGCGGCGCGCGGTCGACCCTGCCGATACGCCCGATTGCGTGGGTAAGAAACAACAACGCCGCGATCATCAACAGCATCGCTGACAGGCGGGTGAACCAGGGAAGCTGGGCCAGCGCCGTTGCCGAGGCCGCACCCAGGCCGGCATAGGTCGTGAGGCGGCCAAGATGATAGGGCAGCAGCATCCCGTTGCCGATCCGCCGCAACTCGCACAGCTGCTCGGGCGGCAGGCGCGCCATCCGTTCGGACATCTGTCCCAGCACGAAGGCGCCGCACATCGGGCCGCAATGCACGACGCTGCCCGCGACGCCGGCAGCAAACAGGCCTAGCAGCAGGCTGCCGTGCCAGGTGGTGGCCGAGGTGCACAGGGCGCCCAGCCAGGAAAGCTCATCGTGCATCGCCAAGTGGTGGCGCGCGCGGTGCCGAAGGGCATTGACCTGGATCAATGTTAAGCGGCGCCGCCCGACGCATTTTCCCTGCATCCGTGCAGGAGACGTGCAGATGGAAAGCGGTACGAGTGATCTGATTATCGGCTTGATGATGGCCCTGTTCGGGTTGATCGGCCTGTTCCTCGCGGCGGGCGCCATGGACGCCGAGATGTATGTATTTGGGCTGTCGCTGACCGGATTTGCGGTCGTGTTTGATTTCGGCCTGATCAAACGCCATTTTGACAGGCAGGACGCCGCGCTGGTCGTGTCCCGGACAATGAGCCATGTCTGATCGGGTCCTGGCCGCGCGGCCGATCGCCTACAACGACGACGTGGTGAAGAAGTTCGTCATTGCCACGATGTTCTGGGCCATCGTCGCCTTCCTGATGGGCGTCTATATCGCTGCCGAGCTGGCGTGGCCGTCGCTCAACCTTGGGCTTTCGTTCATCAATTTTGGGCGGCTGCGACCGGTGCACACTTCGGCGGCGATATTCGCCTTTGGTGGTTCGGCGTTGCTCGGCACATCGATGTATGTTGTGCAGCGGACCTGCAGGGCACGATTGTTCGGTGGCGAGGCGCTGGCGAATTTCGTGTTCTGGGGATATCAGTTCTTCATCGTCATGGCTGCGCTCAGCTATGTAATGGGGTTCAGCCAAAGTAAGGAATACGCCGAACCGGAATGGCACATCGACCTGTGGCTGACTGTGGTTTGGGTCGCGTACCTGCTGCTGTTCCTTGGAACCATCATGAAAAGGGAAGAGCCGCACATCTATGTGGCGAACTGGTTCTACCTGGCGTTCATCGTTACCATCGCAGTGCTGCATCTCGTGAACAACGCGGCGATCCCGATCTCGATGTATTCGTCCAAAAGCTACTCAGCCTATTCAGGCGTGCAGGATGCGCTCGTACAGTGGTGGTATGGTCACAACGCGGTGGGCTTCTTCCTGACAGCCGGCTTCCTGGGGATGATGTACTACTTCATTCCCAAGGCCGCAGGACGCCCCGTCTACTCCTACCGGTTGTCGATCGTGCATTTCTGGACCCTGATCTTCATGTATATCTGGGCGGGTCCGCACCATCTGCACTGGACCGCGCTGCCTGACTGGACGCAGACACTGGGCATGGCGTTCTCGATCATGCTGTGGATGCCCTCGTGGGGCGGCATGATCAACGGAATGATGACGCTGTCGGGCGCCTGGGACAAGTTGCGCACGGACCCCGGCCTGCGATTCTCGGTCACGGCGGTCGGGTTCTACGGTATGGCGACATTTGAAGGCCCGGTGATGTCGATCCGTGACGTCAACGCATTGTCGCACTATACCGACTGGGGTATCGGCCACGTTCATTCAGGGGCACTTGGCTGGGTCGCGTTCATCACGTTCGGCGCGATGTACTACCTGGTTCCGGTACTGTGGGGACGGCGCTCACTCTACTCCGTGCGACTGGCGTCCTGGCATTACTGGATCGCGACGATGGGCATCGTCCTTTATATCGTTTCGATGTGGGTTGCCGGTATCACCGAAGGCCTGATGTGGCGCGCCTACGACAAGTTCGGGTTCCTGCAATACTCTTTCGTCGAGTCGGTCATCGCAATCCATCCATTCATGGTGGTGCGCCTGTTGGGCGGCGTGTTCTTCCTCGTTGGCGCAATGATCGCCGTTTACAACATGGTGCGGACGATCACGAGCCCGACCACCGAACAACCGCGATCGGGTCTGGCGGGCCGGATCCTGTCGCCGACCTTTGGCGTGGCAGGAGTCTGAGCAATGTTCATCCGACACGAATGGTTCGAGAAGAACGCGATCTTCCTGCTGGTCGGAACCCTGGTGACCGTCGCGGTTGGCGGCATTGTCGAGATCGTGCCGCTGTTCACGATTGAGACGACGGTGGAGCATGTGCAGGGAATGCGGCCCTATTCGCCACTGGAGTTGCGGGGACGCGACATCTATGTGCGGGAGGGTTGCTATGTTTGCCACAGCCAGCAGATCCGCACTCTGCGCGACGAGGTTGAACGCTACGGCCATTACTCTATCGCAGCGGAAAGCATGTATGATCATCCGTTCCAGTGGGGATCCAAGCGCATCGGTCCCGATCTCGCGCGTGTCGGCGGCAAGTATTCGAGCGACTGGCATTATGCGCATTTGAAGAACGCGCAGGAAATGGTGCCGGAGTCGCTGATGCCGCACTACGCGTTCCTGGCCGAGACACCGCTGGAAATCGACGATGTGCAGGCTCGGATGCGGGCATTGCGGATGGTCGGGGTTCCCTACACGGATGAGCAGATTACCAATGCCAGGGTCGATCTGCTGGCGCAGGCCGACCCGAACGCGGACGACGCGAAGCTGACGGCGCGATACCCCAAGGCGGTGGTCGTTCCCGGCGACGGGCACCAGGTCACCGAAGCCGACGCACTGGTCGCATATCTGCAAATGCTCGGTACGCTGGTGAACTTCGCCGACACCAACACCGAAAGGCTGCAGCAATGAGCATCTTCAGTTGGCTTGAACATTACTCCGTCGTGCTGATGGTCGTGGTGTTCGTGGGGATCGTGACGTCGACTTACTGGCCGGGCCGCAAGTCGAAGATCGAGCAGCAAGGCCGTATTCCGCTTGAGGATGACGTGTAGTGCCGACCAAGATCGAAAAGGATGCCGTGACCGGTCGCGAGATGACCGGGCACGAGTGGGACGGGATCAGGGAACTCGACACGCCGACGCCGAAATGGTGGTTGTACGTGTTTCTCGCCACGATCGTCTGGGCGCTGGGCATATTCGTGCTGTATCCGGCGATACCGTATGGCTTTGGCTACACCAAGGGACTGCTGGGGTATTCCGCACGCGGCAAGGTCGATGCCGACGTGGCCCAGCTGGTGGATCAGCGCAAGACGGCAATGGACAAGATCGGCGCGATGTCGTTCGACGCCATCAAGGCCGATCCCGCGCTGATGGAGGTGGCGCTGACCAGCGGTCGCATCACCTTCGCGGAGAACTGCCAACCCTGCCACGGGGCAGGCGGCGGCGGCACGCCCGGCTATCCGGCGCTGGCAGCCGGGGCATGGCTGTGGGGCGGCACGCTGGCTGACATCCAGCAGACGGTGATCCATGGCATTCGCAGTGCCGACCCCGATGCACGGCAGAGCGCGATGCCGCGGTTCGGCGCCGATGGCGCACTGAAGCCAGCCGAAATCGAGGCTGTCACCAACTATGTTTGGGCGACGTTCTATGGCCATCCCACGGCAGCACAGGACGTGTCGGCCGGGGCTACCATCTTCGCCGACAACTGTGCCGCATGTCACGGTGACAACGGCCAGGGCGACCGTGAGAAAGGTGCCCCAAGGCTGGCCAGCCGTGTTCATCTGTATGGCGACACCCGGGACACGATCCTGCACCAGGTAAATTTGCCGCGTCAGGGGGTAATGCCGAACTGGGGCACGCGGCTTGATCCAGCGCGGATCAAGGCCGTGACGCTGTATGTGCATTCGCTGGGCGGCGGCGAGTAGGGAACCGCGGACATGTCCCGCATCAGCAAGGACGACCGGCGACTGCAACTGGAGCGGGAGGCTGCAGGCGACCACCTCTACGCCAATCGCGTCCGGGTCTATCCAAAGACGGTGCAAGGGCCGGTTCGCCGGGTCAAATGGGCAATCCTGATCGCCTGCCTGACCATCTACTACCTGCTGCCCTGGCTGCGTTGGAATCGCGGGCCGGGGCAGCCGTCACAGGCCGTGCTGCTCGATCTGTGGCACGAGCGGTTTTACTTCTTCGATCTGGAATTGTGGCCGCAGGATATGTGGTTGCTGGCCGGGGCGCTGATCTGCGGCGCGCTGTGCCTGTTCCTGGTGACCAGCCTGTTTGGGCGGCTGTGGTGCGGCTACACCTGCCCGCAGACGGTGTGGACCGACCTGTTCATGTGGGTCGAACAATGGGTCGAAGGTGACCGCAATGAACGGATGCAGCGCGATGCCGCGGCGGCGACCGCCGACACGGTGTGGAAGAAGTTCCTGAAGCACTGGATCTGGTTCTGGATCGCGTTCTGGACCGGCGGCGCGTGGATCATGTACTACGTCGATGCGCCGACCGTTACGGTTGAATTCTGGACCGGTCAGGCGTCGTCCGAGGTTTACTTCTTTACGTTCCTGTTCACCGCCACGACCTATGTGCTGGCGGGCTGGGCGCGCGAACAGGTCTGCACCTACATGTGCCCCTGGCCGCGATTCCAGTCGGCGATGCTGGACGATCAAAGTTTCACCGTGACCTACCAAAGCTGGCGCGGTGAACCGCGCAAGCGCGGCAAGCGGCTTCAAGACGACCTAGCGCCGGCGGGGGACTGCGTCGACTGCGGCGCCTGTGTGACAGCCTGCCCAACCGGCATCGACATCCGCGATGGCATGCAGCTGGAGTGCATCAATTGCGGCCTGTGTATCGACGCCTGCAATCACGTCATGGAGCGGACGCATCGGGATCCGTGGCTGATCACGTGGGACACCGAAGCGCGCCAGGTTGCCAGGAAAGCGGGCCGCATCGAACCGATCCGCATCATCCGGCCACGGACCATCATCTATCTCGTGATGCTGGCGCTTGTCGTGGTCGGTCTCGGCACCGCGGCGCTGACCCGCTCGACCGTGGAACTTTCGGTGCTGCGGGACCGCGCGCCGGTCTTCGTGCCGCTGGCGGATGGCAGCCTGCGCAACGGCTATACGATCAAGATTGCCAACAAAACCCAGGCACGCGGCACATTTGACCTCGCGGTGGACGGGCTGGCGGGTGCGACGCTGGTAGACGCCACCGGCGATCCGAAGCCCGTGCCGGTGCTGCGGCTGCTGACTGCATCCGACGAGGTCGGCACGTTCCGCATTCTGGTGACGGCGCGGCCGACGAAACTGGTCAACGGCTCGCAGCCGGTTGATTTTGTGCTGCGTGACACCGCCACAGGCAAGCAGACCGTGTACCACGCCAGTTTCATGGGTCCGGTGGTCTACGCCACAACGGGGGCAAAATGAACACGACGATATGGCGTTGGTTTCCGCATGCGATCATCGCCGCTCTGGGGCTGGTCATCGGAATAAACCTCTACATGGTCTATGACGCTTACCACACCTTCCCAGGGGTCGCGGGACGGGACGGCTTCGATCTCAGTAACGAATATGGACGCGTGCTGGCGACGGCACGGCGGCAGGCTGAACTCGGATGGCAGATTGAAGCAGACGTGGCAAACGGGCGCTTTCCGGTAGTGCGGCTGATGGATCGGACTGGCGTGCCATTGCGGGCGGGCACCATCAATGGTTACGCGGAACGACCGGTAGGACCGGCGGATTCCACATCGTTGACGTTCCGGGCGACGGGCGATGGACGATATTTGGCCGATACGTCACTATACTCGGGCCAGTGGGACATGATGCTGACCGTGCAGGCGAACGGGCAGGATTACCGAACGACCCGACGCGTTGTGGTGCAATAAACAGCATGAGCGCGACGGTTGCCATGCCGTTGGCCACCGAGCCCGAACCGGCCGGCAAATGTGCGCATTGCGGGCTGCCGACGGCACTGGGAAGGCTGTTCTGCTGTGCCGGATGTGCCGCGGCGCACGACATCATCGAAGGGCTGGGGCTGGGGCGCTACTACAGCCAGCGGCTTCTGGCTGTGGAGGAACGGGCGCTGCGGCCGGAACCGACGGAGCGTTGGGACCTGCTGCGCCATATCGTGACTGCGCCGGACGGATCGAAGCAACTGACGCTGGCGGTCGATGGACTGCAATGCGGCGCCTGCGTATGGCTGATCGAGTCGGTGCTGGCGCGGGAGGCCGGGGTAACCGCGGGCCGCGTCAACATGACCACCCGGCGGCTGCGCCTGGCATGGACCGGCACGGACCAGGATGCCGACCGCCTCGTTGGGCGGATCGAGGCGCTGGGTTACCGGCTGGTGCCGTTCGAGGTGGCCGCACTGGCCGCCGTGCAGGATATGACCGGGCGGATGCTGATGCGCTGCCTGGCGATCGCCGGGTTCGCCGCGGGCAACGTGATGCTGATCTCAATCGGGATCTGGGCCGGCCAGGGTGGCGTGCTTGACCCGATCGGGCCGGCGACGATGGCCTTGCTGCACTGGGTGTCGGCGCTGATCGCCATGCCGGCGATCGCCTATGCCGGGCGGCCGTTCTTCGGCTCCGCACTGGCGGCACTGCGGCAGCGGCGGACCAACATGGACGTGCCGATCAGTATCGGCGTGTTGCTGGTCACCGGCATAAGCCTGACGGAAACGATCGCCGGTGGAGCACATACGTATTTCGACTCCGCGGTGACACTGCTGTTCTTCCTGCTCGTCGGCCGTGTGCTCGACCATCGGGCGCGCGGCCAGGCTCGGGCGACGGCGGAACAACTGCTGGCGCTGCGGGCAACCGACGTGGCGGTGTTGCAGCCGGATGCAACCGTGCGGCGGTGCGGCCAGGAACAGGTCGAGGCAGGTGCGCTGGTACTGGTGGCAACGGGTGAGCGGGTCGGCGTTGACGGCGTTGTGGAACAGGGCAATGGGGCGCTGGATACCAGCCTGGTAACTGGCGAAAGCCTGCCGGTGCAGGCAGGCCCCGGGTCCGCAGTGTATGCGGGGACGCTGAACCTGGGGGCGACGCTGACGGTGCGGGCGATGGCAACCGGTGGATCGACGCTGCTGGCCGAATGCGTGCGGCTGATCGAAGCGGCAGAGGCTCGACGCGGGCGGTTTGTGGTTCTGGCCGACCGGGTGGCGCAGCGCTACGCGCCCGCGGTGCATCTGTGCGCGCTGCTGACGTTTCTGTGGTGGTTCGGCGTGGTGGGCGTATCCGTGGGACCGGCGTTGCTGACGGCAAGCGCGGTGCTGATCATCACCTGCCCCTGTGCCCTGGCGCTCGCCGTGCCGGCGGTGCAGGTGATCGCGACAGGACGGCTGTTTGCCGGCGGCATGCTGCTGAAGTCGCCAACGGCGCTGGAACGGCTGGTGGAGGTCGATACGGTGGTGTTCGACAAGACCGGCACATTGACCGAACCGATGCTTGCGCTGGCGGGAAATCCCGATCCAGCAGACCTGCGCGAGGCGGCATCGCTGGCGGTGGCGTCGCGCCATCCGCTGGCGCGGTCGCTGGTGGCTGCCGCGGGGGCGGTGATTCCGGCCAATGGCGTCATGGAGCATCCAGGCCAGGGCTTGAGCCACGGCGATGTGCGGCTGGGCAGCAGGACATTTTGTGGCGAAGGGGCGGGAATGGCCGCCGGTCCGGAAATGTGGCTCGCGCGACCCGGCCGGAGCCCGGTTAGGTTCAGCTTCGATGAGCGGCCGCGAACAGATGCGGCGACCGTGGTGCGACAATTGCGCGGCATGGGTCTGGCAGTCCGGCTGATCTCCGGCGACCGCGCTGAATCGGTCGACCGGATCGTGCCCGCGCTGGGGATCGCCGATTGGCAGGCCGGGTGCTCGCCGGTCGACAAGGTGGCGTTGATCGAGGGGCTGCGCGCCGAAGGCCACCAGGTGCTGATGGTGGGCGACGGCATCAACGACAGCCCGGCCCTGGCGGCGGCTTCGGTGTCAGCGTCTCCGGCGACGGCGGCCGATATCAGCCAGACGGTAGCCGACCTCGTGTTCCAGGGGGCCAAGCTGGCGCCGGTGGTGACGGCGCTGCAAACAGCAAGGCGGGCGAAGATGGTGATGCGGCAGAACCTGGCGCTGTCGATCGGCTACAACGTGATCATGGTGCCGCTGGCGATCAGCGGCTGGGTGACCCCATGGCTGGCGGCGGCGGCGATGTCCAGCTCATCATTGATGGTGATGATCAACAGCCTGCGGCTGCGCAACGGAGCAAGGCAATGACGATCATCCTGTTTCTGCTGGTGGTCAGCCTGACGGTCGCGGCAGGCGGACTCGCATTCTTCCTATGGTCGTTGCGGACGGGTCAATACGACGATCTGGACGGCGCGGCGAACCGGATCCTGTTCGACGATGCCCCGCTGCCCCACCATCGCAGTCAGGCCAGGACGGCGCAGTCCGGAAAGGCCGGCTCATTGCGGGAGCGCCACTCCGGCTTGACGTAGTTGACAATCAGGGAGCGACGCACGCCGCTGATCGGTCGCCGGTGGAAACCATGCCAGGTGTTGCGGCCGGAATGAAAATGAGGCCGAAATTGCGCTGGTAGGCGGCGGTGAGCACCAGCCGGTCCGGGCCGTCGAGAATGTCCGTGCCCCAGGCAGGCGGTTCAACCGGCAGGGCGTCAATCGCCTTGCAGATGCCACCTGGCAGAATGCGATTGAGCAGCCAGTAGCGAAACGGTTACGTGACGCCGTCGGCATGCGCCAGGCTGCTTGAAAAGCGGGTGGCGATGCAATCGATCATGGCAGCGGATGCCGACGAAAGGCTCATGGCCATGGAATAAGCAGTCGGAGCGGCGCAAGGCCACCAATGTGCCAAAGTCGGGTGGCACGTCCGCAATCGCGTCGGCAAGGTTGTCGGGGCGGCGCAACAGGCGCAGGCGTCCACCCTGTGGGACTGCATACGTGGTCCAACTGACGCCGGGATAGCCGGGGGCGGCGGCTGCGCAATTGATCCGGATCAAGGCGGGCGGCCCAGGCGGCAGCGACGATGTATGCATGGGAACTGCAACAACACCCGCTACGGCGAAATACCTGAACGAGCGAATCCCGCGCTACACCAGCTATCCGACCGCGCCGCATTTCAACGCGGCGATCGGACCGGGGACCTATCGTGACTGGCTGCGGGCGCTGCCGGAAAACGACCGGCTGTCGCTGTACCTGCACGTCCCGTTCTGTCAGACGCTGTGCTGGTACTGCGGCTGCAACACCAGCGTGACCCGGCATCGCGAGCCGATCGAACGGTATGTGGCTTTGCTGGAACGGGAGATCGGGCTGGTCGCCGACCAGGCGGGATCCCGGCATGTGGCGCATGTGCATTGGGGTGGCGGAACGCCGACGATCATCGGACCCGCGCTGTTCTTACAGGTGATGACATGGCTGCGGCAGCGCTTTGACATCGAGGCGGGGGCCGAGGTGGCGGTCGAGGTTGATCCCAGGCGGCTCGATGCCGCAATGGCAGAAGCACTTGGCCGGGCCGGCGTCACGCGCGCCAGCCTGGGCGTGCAGACCTTCAATCCCCTGGCGCAAAAGGCGGTTGCGCGGGAGCAAAGTCTGGAGGTGACGCAGCATTGTGTCGAACTGCTGCGGGCGCCTGGCATCGCGGCTATCAATATCGATCTACTGTATGGCCTGCCGCATGAGACGGTGGCGAGTTGTGTAGCCAGCGTGGGTGCGGCACTGACACTGGCGCCATCACGGTTCTCGGTGTTCGGCTATGCGCATGTGCCTGCGGTGATGAAGCATCAGCAGGTGATCGACGCCGCAGCGCTGCCGGGCGCCCATGAGCGGCTGCGCCAGGAAGCGGCGATTGGGGACGCGCTGGTGTCGGCTGGCTACGTTCGGGTCGGACTGGATCATTACGCGCGGCCCGATGATCCACTTGTCCGGGCGCGGACGGAAGGTCGGCTGCGGCGCAATTTCCAGGGCTACACGGACGATCCGGCCGACGTGCTGATCGGGTTCGGTGCATCGGCGATCGGACAGTCGGCGCATGGTTATGTGCAGAATGCCAGCGCAATCAAGTCATGGCGTGAGCGGATCGAGGCTGGCGCGTTTGCGACGGCACGCGGCCTGGCGCTGACGGCGGATGACGGGCTGCGCGGTGAAATCATCGAGCGGTTGATGTGCGATCTGCGGGTGGATGTTGCCGCAATTCTACGCCGGCGCGGGTTCAGGCCGGATTATTTGTCAGCCGAAATGGCATCACTCGGACCCTTGGTGGTGGATGGGCTGGCGCACGTCGATCAGCATGTCATCACGGTTCCGAAGGGGATGCGAAACCTCGTCCGGCGGGTCGCAAGCCTGTTCGACATGTATCTCGACCCGGCATCGGGGCGCCATGCGGTGGCGGTTTAACCGCCTCGCCTTGAACATTTCGCCGCGCCCGACCAGCCTGCATGATGGCCGACAAAGTACGCTCAGCCTGAAACAGGCATGGCGGGAGTGGCCGCGATTGCCGCCACAAAATCGGAGCGGCTGACGATGCCGATCAGTTTGCCGTCGCGCAAAATCGGCACGCGCTTGATCGTGTGCTTGATCATCAGCTCCGCCAGCTCCGCCAGGGTGGCGTGCTCATGAGCGGTGAACACGTGACGCACCATCACATCAGCCGCGGTGCGGGTGTCGCGCCTGATGTAGTCGAGGAAATCCTGCGGCAGGTCCTCGCCCTCGGCGATCAGACCCAACCGCCATTCGCGTTTGGCGCGGGCCGATTCCCGAAATGGCTTGAGGATGTCGCTTTCGCTGACCAGACCGGCGAGTGTCTGATCGGGCAGGCAGACCGGCACCGCGCTGAAATGCTTGCTGGCAAGCAGCGAAGCGATTTCAGCCATGTTTGTCTCGGGGGTCACGGCTATGACCGGCGATGTCATGACGTCGACAGCGGTAACGGCCATGGGGCAGTCCCTCCAGATTGGAAGCGAACTGTCGGCATATCCCAGGCGATCTGTCCTTGATCGAAGTCAACCGGCCAACGGAAATGCATGATCGCAGCGTCCGATAATCACGCCACCGCAGATTCGGCTGTCTGCCTCCATCGTTGACGATTACCACATCCGATAAGCATGGCCGGCTCTACTTGATCGGGTGTGCCTGCACCGCGTCCGGTATGGGCGCCAGCGCGCATTCGTCGCCTGTCGCAGTCATCGGCTGTCGCAGTCATCTGCTTGCCCATTCCGCCTGTCCCACGCATCTTACGCGCATGAGCGAGACTTTGCTTGATGTGAAGGGCATGAACTGCCCGCTGCCAGTACTGAAGGCCAACCGGACCTTGCGGGGAATGGCGGCGGGCGAACGGCTTCGGGTTCTGGCCACCGATCGGGCCGCAGTTGCTGATTTTCAGGCATTTTGCCGCGAAACCGGTCACGCGCTGCTGGCCTGGAGCGAGGAAGCCGGCGTATTCAGTTTCGTTATCCGCCATCGGGCGGATGATCCCGAACAGAAGGGTAACTGACGTGACCACCGCGTTGATCACCCATCCGGCGTGCCTGGAGCACGATACCGGCCCCTACCACCCCGAGACCGCGGACCGGCTGCGTGTCGTGCTGGCCGCATTGGAGGCGCCCGAGTTCTCCGACCTGCTGCGCGAGTCGGCGCCGATGGCGACCGTCGAGCAGCTGAGTCGCGTCCATCCCAAGAGTTATGTTGAGGGGATCCTGTCGATCCACCCGGAGCTTGGGCAGCCGATCCAGCTGGACGGCGACACCATCATGAGCAACGGCAGCGCGGAGGCAGCCGCTCGGGCGGCCGGAGGCGCCTGCATGGCGGTCGATGCGGTGATGGAAGGCTGGGCACGAGCGGCGTTCGCGGCCGTGCGGCCGCCGGGGCACCACGCGGAGCCGAACCGGCCGATGGGATTCTGCCTGTTCAACAATGTCGCGGTGGCGGCGCTGCATGCCAGGGTGCGCTGGGGTGTTCAGCGGGTCGCGGTGGTGGACTTCGATGTGCATCACGGCAACGGCACCCAGGCAATGTTCGCTGCCGATCCGGACCTGTTCTACGCGTCATCGCATCAAAGCCCCTGTTATCCTGGAACCGGGGAGCCGTGGGAAAAAGGGGCCGCGAACAACATCGTCAACGCGCCGCTGCACCCGCGTGACAATGGGGTGGCATTTCGTGCGGCCTGGTCGGACGTCCTGCTTCCGGCACTGGATGCGTTCGAACCCGGGCTGCTGATCATCTCGGCCGGATTTGACGCCCATGTGGCGGACCCGCTCGCACAGTTGCGGCTGGAAACCAGCGATTACGGCTGGATCACCGACCAGTTGATCGCCGTTGCCGATAAGCATTGCGGCGGGCGGCTGGTTTCAGTGATGGAAGGCGGATACGACCTTAATGCCCTGGCAGCCTCGGCAGCGCTGCATGTGCGGCACCTGATGCGGATGTAGAACCGGGCGGCACAGCCAGTGCCGCTTCCAGTCGCATCCAGGCTCCGGTCGCGTGTGGAATCCCGAAACGCAGCCATTCCGGGTGCTGACGGAACGGGCGGGTCAGGATGCCCGCGGCACACAGGGTCGTAAACCAGGCCGCAGCGTTCTCGTGGCGGGCAAGCCTGAATAGCGACGTGCCGCCAATGATCGCCAGGCCAGCCGCGCCCAGCGTTCGGTCCAGCCGATCGGCCTCATCACGCAGACGGCGCCTGGTGCGGGTTAGCCAGCCTGTGTCGGCCAGCGCCCGTTGGCCGATTTCGATGGCCGGGCCGGATACTGCCCAGGGACCCAACGCGGCCCGCAGTCGCGCACAATCGTCGGCCGCCCCAAGGGCGAAACCCAGCCGCAGCCCCGCCAGCCCATATGTCTTGCCGAATGAGCGCAGCACGATCGCGCCGGCGGGCAGGTTCCAAACCAGACTGTCTTGCCGGTCCTGCAGGTCCATGAACGCCTCGTCGACGATCAGGCGGCCGCCGCGCCCGGCCAGCGCCTCCGCCGTGTCCGCCAAGGCGCCGGGCGGGCACAGGCGTCCGTCCGGATTGTTGGGATTGACCACCACCCCGACGTCGAATGCTGCCAGGTCAGCGAGTTTGGCCACGGTGACCACTTCGGCCCCTGACGCCTGCCAACAGGCCGCATGCTCGCCATAGGTAAAGTCTAGGATCCCGACCCGTCGAACTGGAAACAGACGAGGCAGCCACTGGATCAAGGCCTGCGTGCCGGGGGCAGCCACGGCGTGAATTCCTTTCCCCGCGCCGTAAGCCGATCGAGCGGCGTGCTCCAGCGGGGCGGCGTTAGGCAGCCGGCCCCACACGTCCTGCGTCACGTCTCCGGTCGGGTAGGCCACCGGGTTGATCCCGGTCGACAGATCGATCCATGGCAGCGGTGCGCGCGGGAACAGCCGGGCGGCGGCGCCGAGATTGCCGCCATGGTAGCGTAGCGCCGAAGCTGCCCCGTCCTGCGAGTCCATGCCCCATTTTTCCAATGTCGAACTGGCGCTGTCCGCCCTGATCCTGGAAGCGGCGACCGGCTATCCCGGGTTCATCTACCGTGCGATCGGCCACCCTGTCACCTGGGCCGGCGCGCTGCTGGGGTGGCTGGAAATGCGGCTCAACCGCCCCTCGGCGCCGGCTGGGCAGCGGCGAACCTTGGGGGCTTTGAGTCTCCTGATCCTGATCGCCGTCACGATCGGCGCCGGCATGATCCTTCATCTGGCCGGCATCGCCATTGTGGTGCTGGTCGCCGCGACCCTGCCGGCACAACGCAGCCTGCACGACCATGTCCGCGCCGTGGCCATTGCGCTGGAAAGCGGCGGCCTGGATGCCGGCCGCCAGGCGGTGTCGCAGATCGTCGGACGCAATCCCGCCTACCTCGACACGTCCGGAGTCACCCGCGCAGCGATCGAAAGCCTGGCCGAAAATTTCTCCGACGGCGTGGTTGCACCCGCCTTCTGGATGGCGATCGCGGGCCTGCCGGGCGGCGGCGCGTACAAAGCGATCAACACCGCCGACTCGATGATCGGGCACCGGAGCGAACGCTATGCCGCATTCGGCTGGGCCGCGGCTCGGGTGGACGATCTCGTCAACCTGCCGGCCTCCCGGTTGTCGGCGCTGTTGCTGATCATGGCCGCCGCCGTGATCGGCGCTTCCCCAGGCGGGGCAATCCGAGCGGTGTGGCGGGACGCGCGGCATCATCGGTCGCCCAATGCCGGCTGGCCCGAGGCGGCCATGGCCGGGGCCCTGGGCCTCAGCCTCGCCGGACCGCGGGTCTACGGCAATACGGAGGTGGACGACGCCTTGATGGGCGACGGGCGTCGCGACGCAACGGCTGCGGATATCATCAAGGCCCTGCGCCTCTACCGGGTCGCCTGCCTGGGGCAGTGGCTGCTGCTTGGTGTCATCGCGCTATTGTAAGCAACCTGTCCAGGTCGACGTCGGCCGCCAGATGAGCCGCCAGCGCATCCAGCACCCGGTCGATCTCCGCCGCATAGGACATCGCGCCGGGCGTGGCCCCGATCCAGCGGAGCAACGCCGCGCGCTGCCGGTCATCGGTAAACAGCCCATGCACATAGGTGCCGCGTATGTGCCCGCTGGCCGAGACAGCGCCATCTGGACGATCATCGGCGAACCGCAGCAATGGCCGATCACAGTCGGGGCCAAAGGTACGGCCGATATGCATTTCGTAGCCGTGAAAGCCGACGCCGTCGGCGACCGAGATGCCGGTGGCCCTGGCCAATGTCTTCTCCGGTGTCAGTTCGGTCTGCACATCCAGCAGGCCAAGGCCGGCGACGTCGGCGGGATGGCCTTCGATGCCGTCCCGGTCGATCACGCGGTGGCCGAGGATCTGGTACCCTCCGCACAGGCCCAGCACCCGGCCGCCGCGGCGGACATGCGCCGCCAGATCGATATCCCAGCCGTTGCGCCGGATGTCCTCGATGTCGGCGATCGTCGCTTTCGACCCCGGCAGGATCACGAGGTCAGCGTCGCCGGGCAGTGGCCGGCCGGGGTCGATCATCACCACGCGCAACGCCGGCTCCAGTCTCAGTGGGTCGAGATCGTCGAAGTTCGCGATGTGGGCCAGGCGCGGGACGGCGACCACGAATTGCCCCGAACCCTTGTCCTGGCGCCGCTCCAGCGCCACCGCATCTTCCGCCGGAAGCCGGTTCGCCTCGCGGAAATGGCGGATCAGGCCGAACGCGGGCCAGCCGGTTTGCCGGGCAATAAGGTCCATGCCCGGGGCGAACAACGCCGGGTCGCCGCGGAACCGGTTGACCAGAAACCCCTCAACCATGGCGGCATCCGCGGGGTCGAGCACGGCCCGGGTGCCGACGATCTGGGCGATCACGCCGCCGCGGTCGATATCGCCGATCAGCACGACAGGCACGTCGGCTGCCCGGGCAAACCCCATGTTGGCGATGTCATTGGCCCGTAGATTGACCTCCGCGGCACTGCCGGCGCCCTCGACAAGGACAATGTCGGCCATTTCCTGCAACCGGTTGAAGCTGTTCAGCACGACCGGCAGAAGGTCGGGCTTCATCGCCTGGAAATTTCGTCCCGTGGCGTTTCCCGCCATCTGGCCGCGCACGATCACCTGTGCGCCGACGTCGCTCTGCGGCTTGAGCAGCACCGGGTTCATATCGATCGACGCCGGGACCCGGCAGGCTATCGCCTGCAATGCCTGGGCCCGCCCGATCTCTCCGCCGTCTGCCGTGACGGCTGCATTGTTCGACATGTTCTGTGGCTTGAACGGCTGGATCCGCAGGCCACGGTTACTGAACGCCCGGCATAGCCCGGCCACGACCAGGGTCTTGCCGACATCCGATCCCGTACCCTGGAACATCAGCGCGACGGCCATCAGAACTCGATCCCGACCTGGGCCTTCACGCCAGCCGAGAAGTGATGTTTCACCAGTCCCATCTCGGTTACCAGATCCGCCACGGCGATCAGTTCGGGCTTGGCATTGCGTCCGGTGACCACAACGTTCAGATCGGGCCGCCGCGCGTCCAGCGCCGCCACCACATCTGTCAGCGGCAGATACTCATAGCGCAGGGCGATGTTCAGCTCATCCAGCACCAGCAGGCGTATCGCGGGATCATCCATCAGTGCGCGCGCCTTCGCCCAGGCGCGTTCGGCGGCGGCGGTGTCGCGCTGGCGGTCCTGGGTCTCCCAGGTGAAGCCCTCGCCCATCGTGTGCCATTCGACCTGATCACCGAAGCGCTCCAGCGCTGTCCGCTCACCAGTATGCCAGGCGCCCTTGATGAACTGCACGACGCCGACGCGCCAGCCATTGCCGAGTGCCCGCAGCGCCAGCCCGAAGGCGGCGGTCGATTTGCCCTTGCCTGGCCCGGTATGGACCATCAACAGCCCCTTGGAGGTTATGGTCTTGGAGGCAACCTCGGCATCCTGCACTTGCTTGCGGCGCACCATCTTCGCGGCATGCCGCCGGTCCGCGTCTTCATCGTTCATCGTTTGACACACCCGTATCGCCGCCTCATACAGACGGCTTGTTTCGATGGTCCCTCCAGCCGGAGGGTTAAACGGGAATCCGGATCCAAGACCGGAGCTGCCCCCGCAACTGTATGTGGATATCCGATCGCCGACAAAGCCACTGGAAGCAGCATCTTCTGGGAAGGCGGCGCAAGGAGACGACCCACAAGCCAGGATACCGGCCGGCGAAACAAAGCTGACGCGACGGGCGGGGTGCCCCGACGCGGTGCCGATGACGCCTGGTTTGGCGCACCCGCGGATTCACGAAAGGTGCAACATGCGGCAATCGCTGGCGAAAATCCCCGTCACCATCGTCACGGGTTTCCTCGGTGCCGGCAAGACCACGCTGATCCGCCACGTGCTAGAGAACACGGCCGGCCGCCGGCTGGCGCTGATCATCAACGAATTCGGCGACGTCGGCGTCGATGGCAGCATCCTGAAAGGCTGCGGGATCGACACCTGCCCTGAGGATAACATCATCGAGCTCGCCAATGGCTGCCTGTGCTGCACCGTCGCGGATGATTTCGTACCAGCGATCGAGGCGCTGCTGGCGCGGTCGCCGCGGCCAGACCACATCATCGTGGAGACCTCCGGCCTGGCACTGCCCAAGCCGTTGGTCAAGGCGTTCGACTGGCCGGACATCCGCACGCGGCTGACGGTCGACGGAGTGGTCGCGGTGGTCGATGGCGCCGCCGTCGCCGAAGGCCGGTTTGCGGACGATCCTGCCCGGCTGGCGGCGCAGCGTGCCGCCGATGACGCCATCGATCACGAGAACCCGCTGGAGGAGGTTTACGAAGACCAGTTGCTGTGCGCCGACCTGGTCGTGCTGAACAAGGCCGACCTTCTGAGCGCCAATGCGATCACCCGGATCAGCAGCGACATTCGCGCAGCCATACCGCGCGCCGTGAAGATCGTCGAAACCCGCGCGGGCCGCCTGGACCCTGCCATCCTGCTGGGTCTGGCAGCCGCCGTGGAGGACGACCTGCCACAGCGCCCGTCGCACCACGATGCGGAACAAGGCCATGACCATGACGATTTTGACAGCTTCATCGTCGACCTGCCGCCGACATCCGATCCCGCCGCCCTGCTGAGCCGACTCGCCGCTGCCGCTGAGCAGTTCGACGTGCTGCGGATGAAGGGCTTCGTCGAGGTCACCGGCAAGCCGATGCGGCTGCTGGTCCAGGGCGTCGGCCAGCGCTTCCGCCAGCACTTCGAGACACGGTGGCCGGCCGGGGTCAGACGCAGCCAGCTCGTCGTGATCGGCGAAAAGGGCCTGGACCGAGACGCCGTCATCGCTGCAATCACCGGCTGACATGCATCTGCTGCGCGTTGAATCCCGCTCGATCGACGGCGCCGCCGAGGCGATCGACCTGGCGCAGACGCCGGCCGAGATCGTCGTCCTGTCGTTCACCGATGCCGATCTATCCGTCATTGCCGCGGCGTGGGAGGCGAACAAGGCCGATCTTCCGACGTTGCGCCTGGCCAACCTAACAGCCCTGCGCCACCCTTATTCCGTCGACCTCTATGCGGAAAAGGTGCTGTCGAAGGCCCGCTTTGTCCTGGTCCGCCTGTTGGGCGGGATGGACTACTGGCGCTACGGCGTCGACGAACTCGCCACCCTCGCCCGTTCGATCGGCTTCCATCTGGCGATCATCCCTGGCGACTACCGGGCGGACCCCCGGCTGGACGAGGCATCGACGGTGCCGCAAAACGCCCTGCAGCAGATCAGCGCTGGTTTCGCCGCCGGCGGGGCCGACAATATCGCCGCCTGCCTGCACCTGATTGCCGGCCATGTTCGCCTGCGCGAGCCGGGTTTGGCGCGGCGCGGCGCTGAAGCGGCGACCTCGCCAGTTCCGCCGTTTGGCATCTTTGGACCAGCGACGCGGTCGGCCGGCCCCGGCGCGCCATCCGCACTGATCGTGCTGTATCGAAGCTGGGTGATCGCCGCCGACACCGCGCCTGTGATCGCCTTGGCCGACGCCCTCGGCACGCGCGGCTTCCGCACCACCGCGGTTTACGTGACCAGCCTGAAAGACGAAGCGGTCGCCATCCCGTTGCGGGATCGGCTGCAGGCAGACCGGCCCGACATCATCCTCAACCTGACGAGTTTCTCAGCGCGATCGGACGACGGTGCGGCGGTTCTGGACCAGGCCGACGCGCCGGTTCTGCAATGCGCGCTGAGCGGCGGCAGCCGCGCCGACTGGGTGGAGTCCCAGCGCGGGCTTGGTGCCGCCGACCTCGCCATGAACGTCGTCCTGCCGGAACTCGACGGCCGCATCATCGCGGGCGCGGTTTCCTTCAAGGCCGCAACCGAACGTCACGATGCGCTTGAGTTCACCCGGCTTGTCCATCATCCCGAGGCAGCCGGGATCGCCTATGTCGCCGATCTGGCGCGTGGCTGGGCGGATCTGGCGCGAACGCCACGATCCGAACGTCGCCTGGCCTGCATCCTGTCCGACTATCCAGCCAAAGCGGGCCGCACCGGGTACGCGGTCGGCCTCGACACGCCCGCGAGTGTGGCTGCCATCGCTCAGCACCTGGCTGAGGCGGGCTTCACCGTGACGCCGCCGGATGACGAGGTTCGGCTGATTAACACGCTGTCGATCGGGCCGATGACGCCGATCCTGAGCCTGGCGGAGTACCGTCGCCTGCTCTCCACCATTGCGCTGAGCCCGCCGGGCGATCCCGCCGAGGAAACGCTGGACGGCTGGTTTCACGCCCGTATCATTCGCGCCGGCAACATGATCATCGCGGTGCAACCGGACCGGGGTCGCAGCGCCACCCGCAAGGCCGACTACCATGACGCCGTGCTGCCACCGCGTCACGGCTACGTCGCCTTCTACCTCTGGCTGCGCATGGTCGAGCAGGTCCACGCCATCGTCCATTGCGGCACCCATGGCACGCTGGAGTGGCTGCCCGGCAAAGCCACGGCGCTATCCCCATCCTGCGCCCCGCGCGCCATTCTTGGCGCAACGCCGCTGATCTACCCGTTCATCGTCAACAACCCTGGCGAGGCCGCGCAGGCCAAGCGGCGCACCGCCGCGGTGACCATCGGCCATCTGACCCCGCCGTTGACCGACGCCGGCACATTCGGCGCCACCGCCGAACTGGAAGGGTTGTTCGATGAATACGCCCAGGCCCAGTCGCTGGACCCACGGCGGGCTACAAGCCTGGCCGCGCTCATCATGGACCACGCCCACGCGTCCGGCCTGGCCAACGAATCAGGCATCACTACCGACGAGGATCCCGAGGCGGCGCTGACGAAGCTTGATGCTTTTCTATGCGACATCAAGGATATGCGGATCGGGAACGGGCTCCACCTGTTCGGACAGGGACGCTGCGGCGAGGCGGAGATGCTCGGTCTGCTGGCTGCGCTGGACGGGCGCTTCGTTCCGCCCGGCCCGGCCGGCGCGCCCGACCGTGGCCGCGCCGATGTCCTGCCAACCGGGCGCAACCTCTACAGCATCGACCCGCGTGCCGTGCCCACCCGCACCGCATGGGAGATCGGTCAAAGGACTGCCGAAGCGATGCTCACGCGCCACGCGCAGGACCATGGCGACTGGCCCCGACGCATCGTGCTTGACCTCTGGGGCAGCGCCACGATGCGCACCGGCGGCGATGATCTGGCACAGGCCATGGCCCTGATCGGCTGCCGCCTGCGATGGGATACGGACTCCAGCCGCGTGTCGGGCTTTGACATCCTGCCGCTGGCGACCCTGAATCGCCCGCGGATCGACGTTACCCTGCGCATCTCCGGGCTGTTTCGCGACGTGTTTCCCACCCAGATCGCGCTCTTTGACCAAGCCGTTTGCGCCGTTGCCGCGCTGGACGAAGCGCCGGAGGACAATCCATTGGCTGCCGGCCACCGTGCCGGGGAAGCCACCAGCCGGATCTTTGGCGCCGCACCTGGGGCTTATGGCCTTGGCTTGTCCGAGATGCTGGCAACCGGCGACTGGGCAACC
This sequence comes from Rhodopila sp., assembly GCA_965200665.1. Lineage (GTDB taxonomy): Bacteria > Pseudomonadota > Alphaproteobacteria > Acetobacterales > Acetobacteraceae > Rhodopila. The sequence goes on from OZ241370.1 coordinate 1,146,572, forward strand.
CCCAATGAACTTGGCCGCGCCTACCTCGACGCAACCTCCCATGCATACGGCGCCCATGCTTACGGCGCCCATGGGGACGCTGCCCTTGGTGCGGCGTTTCGCGACCGGGTTGCGAGCGCCGACGCCTACATCCACGTGCAGGACTTGATCGGCCAGGACGTCCTGGACTCCGACGCCTTCGCGGAACACGAAGCCGGTTTTGCCGCCGCTGCCGCTTCCTTGGGCAAACATCCCGCGCTCTATCATGCCGACACCACCGGTCGGGACGGCACGCGCATCCGAACGGTGCGGGAGGAAGTTGCCCGTGTGCTGCGCGCCCGGGCCACCAACCCGCGCTGGCTGGCCGGGCAGATGCGGCACGGCCACCGCGGTGCAGCCGAAATCGCCCAGACCGTCGACAATGTGTGTGCCTATGCCGCACTGGCCGGACTGGTCGACAGCCGGCAGTTCGACCTGCTGTTCGACGCCACCATCGGCGACGACGGCGTCCGTGCGTTCCTTGCGACCGCCAATCCCCAGGCGGCAGATGCGATCGCCGCCCAGTTCGAGGAGGCCATGCGCCGAGGCCTGTGGACCAGCCGCCGAAACACCGCCGCCGCCATCGTCGCCAGCCTGAGGCGGGCCCGATGATCCGCGGCTGGTGCCCGGGCGCGCTTCGTCCCATGCCAAGCGGCGACGGCCTGATCGTGCGGCTGCGCCTGCGTTACGGCATCGTCGATGCCGACTCTGCCATACGCATCGCCCAGTGGTCCCGCGACTGGGGTAACGGGCAGATCGATCTTTCCAGCCGGAGCAATCTGCAGCTTCGCGGGCTGTCGGCGCAGGACGTGCCGAAGCTGCAGAAGGCGATGGCCGAGGCGGGCGTGCTCGATCCGGACCCGGACGCCGAGGCGGTTCGCAACGTGATCGCCAGTCCGATGGCGGGCCTGGATCCGACGGCGCTGCTCGATATCCGGCCGGTCTGCGCCAGCCTGGAACATCGCCTGGTGACGGACGCCTCCCTGCACGGTCTGCCGGGTAAATTCGGTTTCGCGGTTGATGACGGAGGGGCCTTCAGCCTCGAAGGCGTGTCCGCCGACATCCGCTTCGTGGCAGCTCCCGGCGCCACATTCCGGATAAACCTTGCCGGGGCACCGGATGCCTTCGGCCCCTGTGGGGCAGGCTCAGTTCCGGACGTTGCGGCCAGGATCGCGCACGCGTTCCTGCGGCATGGTGGTGCGCGCCGGATGCGCGATGTAGCCGCGGCAACAATCGCGGATGCGGCTGGATTGTTGCCCATTCTGCCGTCGCGGGCTGCCGCCCCCGGCACCGGCGAATTGCAATGGCAGCCCTTGGCCAACGGCGGGAAGGATAGTCTTGTAGGGGCGCATGCGGTCGGCAATCTTGCGTTCCTTGGCGTCGGCCTGCCGTTTGGCCGGATTACCGCGGACGAACTCGCCGATCTTGCGGCCGAGGCCGGCGAACTGCGGCTGACCCCCTGGCGAACCCTATTGATCCCGGCCGCCTCCCTTGCCGTGGCTCATGGCCTGCAAATGCGCCTGGCCGGCCATGGCTTCGTCTTTGATCCACGCGACCCCCGCCGCCGCGTCGCCGCCTGCCCCGGCGCCCCCGCATGCCCTCAGGCCACGACCCTTACCAGAAACGACGCCCTCGCGCTGGCTGAGCGCCTTCCACCCGGCCGCTCCCTGCATGTCTCCGGCTGCGAAAAAGGCTGTGCCCATGCCACCGCCGCCGCGACCACCCTGGTCGGTCGCGACGGCCTGTATGATCTGATCCGCAACGGCTCCGCCTCGGCAGCGCCGACAATCCGTGGCCTCACCCTGGCCGAGGCCGCGGAGCATCTCGCATGACCGGCTATATCCGCGACGGTGCTGAGATCTACCGCCATTCCTTCGCCATCATCCGCGCCGAGGCCGATCTCGCACGTTTCGGCGGGGAGGAGGAGCGCGTCGCCGTCCGCATGATCCACGCCTGCGGCATGGTTGAAATTACCCCCGACATCGCCTTCGCGTCCGGCGCGGTGCAGGCGGGCATCGCCGCGCTGCAAGCCGGCGCACCGATCCTGTGCGACTCGCAAATGGTCGCCAACGGCATCACCCGGTCGCGCCTGCCCCGCGACAACCCGGTCGTCTGCACGCTGCATGACCCAGCCACGCCTGCGCTCGCGGCCGCTTTGGGGACAACCCGCACCGCCGCCGCCATGGAGCTGTGGCGCGACCGCCTGGGGGGTGCGGTCGTGGCGATCGGTAATGCTCCGACCGCGCTGTTCCGCCTGCTGGAACTGCTCGACGCCGGCGCGGAACCACCTGCGTGCATTATCGGCATGCCGGTCGGCTTCGTGGGTGCCGCCGAATCTAAGCAGGCATTGATGGCGGCCCCAGGCGCACCCTATCTGACGATCCGGGGCCGCAAGGGCGGCAGTGCCATGACGGCTGCGGCCGTTAATGCCATCGCGAGCGCGCAGGAATGACTCCGCCCGCGACCGGCCGCCTGTACGGCGTCGGGATTGGCCCAGGCGATCCCGAATTGCTGACCGTCAAGGCTGTCCGGCTGATCCAGACCAGCCCCGTCATCGGCTATTTTGCCAAGGCCGGCCGCCGCGGCAACGCCCGCGGCATTGTCGACCGCTGGATGACCGGTCACGCGCTGGAATTGCCGCTGTATTATCCCATGACCACCGAACACGCGTTCGACAGCCCGGTCTACGTAACCACCCTCGCCACCTTCTATGAACAAGCCGTCATCGCCATCGCCGGCCACCTGGATGCGGGGCATGACGTGGCCCTGCTCAGCGAGGGTGACCCGTTGTTCTACGGGTCGTTCATGCACCTCTTCATCCGCCTGCGGACGCGGTACACGGTGACGATCGTGCCTGGGGTCACCGGCATGGCAGGGTGCTGGGCGGCGGCGGCCGAGGCGATGACCTGGGGGGATGACTGTATGGCTGTCATTCCCGGCACCTTGCCGCTGCCGGCGTTGATCGACCGCCTGAAGACCACCGACGCCGCCGTGATCATGAAGCTTGGACGCAATTTCTCAAAAGTCCGCACCGCCATCCGGGAAGCCGGCCTGCTCGCCCGGGCGATCTATGTCGAACGGGGCACCATGGATAATGAGCGTGTGCTGCCGCTGGTCGACAAGGCCGACGATAGCGCGCCATACTTTTCGCTGATCCTGATCCCTGGGGACGGCCGCCGCCCATGATTGATGGCAGCCTCGCCATCGTCGGCCTTGGTCCCGGTCCCGCCGGCTGGATCACGCCGGAGGCGGCCGCGGCCGTGCAATCCGCAGACGAGCTGGTTGGCTATCAGCGGTATCTGGATCGGATCCCGCAACAGCCTGACCAGCGGCGCCATGGCAGCGACAACAGGGTCGAACGCGACCGCGCCAGGCTCGCGCTGCGCCTAGCCGCGCAGGGGCGCCGTGTAGCGGTTGTCTCCGGCGGCGACCCCGGCGTCTTCGCCATGGCCGCAGCTGTGTTTGAAGCCGTCGAAAGCGGTGACCCCGGCTGGCGGGGGCTCGACATCACCGTAATTCCCGGCATATCCGCCGCGCACGCCGCCGCCTCCCGCCTTGGCGCGCCCCTGGGTCACGATTTCTGCGCCATCTCGTTGTCCGACAACCTGAAACCCTGGGACATCATCGTCCGCCGCCTGCGCGCCGCTGCCGATGCTGACTTTGTCATCGCACTGTACAATCCCGCGTCGAAGACCCGTCCCGACCGGATCCACCAGGCATTCGCCCTGCTGCGGCAGACGAAGGCTGCAGAAACGCCCGTTGCGTTCGCCCGCAGCATCGGCCGACCCGATGAGCGTATCGCCCTGACCACCCTGGGCGAGGCGGACCCCGGCATTGCCGACATGAGCACGGTGGTGCTGATCGGCTCCAGTGAGACCCGCTTCATCCACCGCGCCGGCCACCCGCCCTGGCTGCTCACCCCGCGCACCTATGGCGCGGCCCGATGAGCCTCGATCCAGGCCATCACCTCGTCCACCCGCTCGAACGCCCGATGGCTTTCCGGCGCGGGCCGGTCGACAATCACGACCTCGACGCCCAGCGCCCGGGCTGCTTCGATCTTCGCACCCGTTGCCGTCCCGCCGCTGTTCTTGGTCACCAGGACGTCGATCCGCTCTTCCTGCATCAGCGCAATCTCGGCCTCGACGGCGAATGGTCCACGCGCCAGGATCAGTCGCTGAACGTGCAAGCCAACAGGCGGATCGATCGTCCGCACGAGGTACCAATGCCAAGGCGCCTGCGCAAAAGCCCGCAACTGCACCCCGCCAACGGTCAGAAACACGCGTCGCGCCTGTACGCCGAGCGTCCGGACAGCCGCTTGCATGTCCGCGACGCGGGTCCAGCGGTCGCTTGCCTGCGCAACCCAGCCCGGCCTGGAAAACCCCGCGACCGGCACACCCAGCGCCTGGCAGGCCACGGCAGCGTGGCGCGACATCTGCGCCGCGAACGGGTGGGTCGCGTCGACCACCACATCGACATGATGATCTCGCAGATAGGTCTGCAGCCCGGCGATCCCGCCGAACCCGCCGACCCGGAACGGAATCGGCGGCGCCACCGGATTCCGCGTCCGCCCCGCCAACGACAATTCGGACCGGATATCCGGGCGCCCGGCCAGATGTCGCGCCAGTGCGCTCGCCTCCGTCGTGCCACCCAAAATCAAAACCCGCATCCGCCTGCCTCGCGAGCGACACGTCCATGACCGCCCCCGCGCGCTGGCTATCGATCATCGGCATCGGCGAGGACGGAACCGATGGGCTCTCTCCTGCAGCACGCACCTTGATCACGCAAGCATCCCTGGTGGTCGGTGGACGACGCCACCTTGCGCTGGTGGCGGATCTGATCTCCGGGGAGACGCTGGCCTGGCCATCGCCGCCGCAGGCCGCCTTCCCCGCCATCAGCGCCCGTCGCGGCACACCGGTCTGCGTGGTGGCAAGCGGCGATCCATTCTTCTACGGGATCGGTTCGCTGCTTGCCCGGATCGTCCCGCCGGCGGAGTTCATCTGCCTGCCCGCCCCGTCTGCCTTCGGCGTTGCGGCGGGACGCCTCGGCTGGGCCATGCAGGACTGCGCGCTGGTCACACTGCACGGCCGGACGCTGGAGCGGATCATTCCGCATCTGCAGCCGCACGCCCGCATTCTTACCCTGACAGGCGACCAGAACACCCCGGGCAAACTGGCGAACCTCCTGGTGCGCCACGGCCTCGGCGACACCAGCGTCACCGTCTGCGAGGCGCTGGGCGGTCCCCGCGAGCGCCTGACCACCACCACCGCCGCTGCGTTTGCCCTTACCGACATCGATCCGTTGAACATCGTGGCGCTGGAACTGACCGCCGCGACGGGGGCCCGCATCGTGCCGCTGACGCCCGGCCTGCCCGACGACTGGTTCGAGCATGACGGCCAGCTCACCAAGCAGGATGTGCGCGCGGTTACGCTTGCGGCGCTGGCGCCCCGGCGCGGTGAATTGTTGTGGGATATCGGCGCCGGCGCCGGATCCATCGGCATCGAGTGGATGCTGTGCGACCCGGCCAATCGCGCCATCGCCGTCGAGCGAGCCTCCACGCGGGTTGGCTGCATCGCGCGCAACGCCGCCGACCTCGGCGTCCCCGACCTGACCATTGTCGAGGGCGTCGCACCCCTGGCCCTGCGCAACCTGCCCCGGCCGGATGCGGTGTTCATCGGCGGCGGCCTCAGCAGCACGATCGACGCCGCCTGGGATGCGCTTCCCGGCAACGGCCGACTGGTGGCCAATAGCGTCACCATCGAGACTCAGGCCGAACTCATTCACCGCTTCAAGTCGTTCGGCGGCACGCTCAAGACCATCCAGATTGCCAAGGCCGACCCGATCGGCGGCTTCAGTGCGATGCATCCGGCTCGCCCGGTCACCCAATGGTCGGTGACCAAATCATGATCGCGATCGGCATCGGGTGTCGCCGCGGGGTGCCTGCCCACGCGATCGAGGCGATGGTTCGCCCGTTGCTGGCGCAAAATGCGGGCGCCGCCCCAGCCGGCCTGTTCACCATCGCCGACAAAGCGGGCGAACCGGGGCTGGTTGAGGCGGCGAGCCGACTGGGCCTCGGCCTGACGTTCCTGACGCGGGAGGCCCTGCGCGCCCAGGCGCCCGGCGTCCGGACCCGATCGCCCCGCTCCGAGGCGGAATTCGGCGTGCCCTCCGTTGCCGAGGCCGCTGCCCTGGCCGGTGCCGGCACCAACGCAACCCTGATCGTGCCGCGCGTCGCCGCCGGCGGTGTCACCTGCGCGGTTGCCGTCGGATGACCATCCACTTCATCGGCGCCGGCCCCGGCGCGCCCGATCTGATCACCGTCCGCGGGCGCGACCTGATCGCCGCCTGTCCGGTCTGTCTATACGCCGGCTCCCTGGTCCCGCCGGCGCTTCTGGCGGTATGCCCGCCTGGTGCCCGTATCGTCGACACGGCGCCGATGTCGCTCGACCAGATCATCGCGGAGTTCGTCCAGGCGGACGGTATGGGCCAGGACGTCGCGCGGATGCACTCCGGCGATCTCTCGGTCTGGAGCGCAATGGGTGAGCAACTGCGCCGGCTGGATGCGCTGGGCATCCGCTACACCGTCACCCCCGGCGTGCCGTCGTTCGCGGCGGCGGCGGCGGCCCTGGCGCAGGAGCTGACCCTGCCGGCGGTGGCCCAGTCCCTGGTGCTGACGCGGACCGGCGGGCGCGCGTCGGCGATGCCGGAGCGCGAGACCCTGGCAGCCTATGCCGCCACCGGCGCGACACTTGCTATCCACCTGTCCATCCACGTCCTGGCCAGCGTGGTTGCCCAGTTGACCCCGCATTACGGCGCCGATTGTCCGGTCGCGATCGTCTATCGCGCGTCCTGGCCGGATGAACGGGTCGTACGCGGCACACTGGGCACCATCTGCGACTGCATGGCGGACGCCCGGATCGAACGCACCGCCCTGATCCTGGTCGGCACGGTCCTCGGCGCAAGTGAGTTTCGGAACAGCGCCCTGTATGACGCCGACTACCAGCGCCGGTTTCGTCAATGATCTGCCTGCGCCAGCAGTTTTCCAGCGCGGTCGAAGATCGCCACATCAAGCCGCATCCGGTTATCGAGGACCTGGGCCGCGGTCTGCCATGCCGCGGCGGCGACCCCGCCCGCCAGGTCAATTCCGGCGGCGCGCGCATGGTCGAAGGCTTCCATCGCTGTATTGGCGCCCGTGATACTGGCGGCAAGGTCGGCATTCCCGCCGCGCGCGCGCGCGATCTGGCTCAGCCATCCCAGGTTAACCTCGCCCCGCCGGGAGTGCAGATCCAGCAGGCCTTGGCCCAGCTTGGTCATCTTCGCCATGCCTCCGGCCACGGTCACACGCGGGACTGGATGGCGACGCAGATACTTCAGCATGCCGCCTACGAAATCACCCATGTCGATCAGGGCGGTCTCCGGCAATCCGAACAATGCGGCGACCGCGGCTTCGGATGTCGCCCCGGTCGCCCCGGCGACATGGTCCAGCCCGGATGCGCGCGCCACGTCGATCCCGCGGTAGATCGAGTGGATCCACGCCGAACAGGAATACGGCACGACAATGCCGGTGGTGCCCAGGATCGACAGCCCGCCGACAATACCGAGCCGCGCGTTCAGCGTCCGTTCGGCGATCTTCTGGCCACCGGGAATGGAGATCTCCACGACGACATCGCTGCCGCCGGCCTCGGTGACCGCCGTGCGGATCATGTCCCGGGGCATTGGGTTGATTGCCGGTTCGCCAACCGCAAGGGGCAGCCCGGGCCTGGTCACGACGCCGACGCCTTCGCCCGCCCGAAACACGACGCCGCTGCCCGGGGAGCCGAACCGCAGCGTCGCCACCACCAGCGCACCATGGGTCACATCAGGGTCGTCACCGGCATCCTTGATGACCCCGGCGCGGGCAAACCCGTCCCCGACCTCGGTGAACGCGAGGGCGAAGCAGGATCGCACGCCATTTGGCAGCGCCACATCCACCGGATCGGGGAAGTCGCCGGTCAACAGCGCTTCGCAGGCCGCTCGGCTCGCCGCTGCGGCGCAGGTACCCGTGGTCCAGCCGCGCCGCAACGGGCGCTTGAGTCCGGCACGCTCCATGGCCATGCCTCCTACCGGACCCCGCCCGCCGTGCAAAGGGAATGCACACGATGACCAGCCCATTGCCGATCCCAGGCCTCAGCCTACCGACGTTCAACCCCGGCGAGGTGTGGCTGACCGGGGCAGGTCCAGGTGATCCCGGCCTGCTGACCCTGCACGCCCTGAATGCGATATCGCAAGCCGACGTCATCCTGTACGACGCGCTGGTCAACGATGCCGTGCTGCAACTCGCCCGGCCCGGCGTCAGCCTGGAATCCGCGGGGAAACGGGGCGGCCGGCCGTCGCCCTTGCAACGCGACATCACCGAACGGCTGATCGAGCTGGCGCGCCAGGGGTTTCGCGTGCTGCGCCTGAAGGGCGGTGATCCGTTCGTGTTCGGCCGGGGTGGCGAGGAAGCACTTGGCCTCGCGGCGGAAGGCATCGCATTCCGGATCATCCCGGGGATCACCGCCGGGCTGGGCGGGCTGGCCTACGCCAACATTCCGGCCACCACCCGCGACACCAACCACGGCGTGATCCTGATCACCGGTCAGTATGCGACTGGCAACGACCCGGAATGGCGCGCCGTCGCGCGGGCCGGATTGCCGATCATCATCTACATGGGCATGGGCCACCTGGCCGAGATCGCCGCTGCCCTGGTCAGCGCCGGATTGTCGCCGGACACCCCCGCCGCCGTGGTCTGCGAAGCAACGACACCCAGCCAGCGCGCTCTCGTCACCACCCTGCAACAGGTCGCGGCCGACGCCGCCTCACAGGGTTTCGGTTCGCCGTCCATCGTGGCGATCGGCGAGATGGTGAGGCTGCGTGCCGCGCTGACGCCATTCGCGCTGACGCTGTGACACCCCTTCGATGATCCCCTCCGGCCTGATGATCGCCGCGCCAAGATCGGGCAGCGGCAAGACGACGCTGACGCTGGGCCTGTTGCGCGCGCTGCGGCAGGCCGGCGTGATGGTGGCGAGCGCCAAATGCGGGCCCGACTACATCGATCCGCCATTTCACCGGGCCGCTAGCGGCGGCCCCAGCGTCAATCTCGATTCCTGGGCGATGGCGCCCGGCCTGCTGCACGCCCTGGCCGACCAGGTCGGCAGCGGCTGCGAGCTGATCATCTGCGAAGCCCTGATGGGCCTGTTCGACGGTGTTCCGGCGCCGGCCGGCCGTACCGGGTCATCCGCCGACATCGCGGCGGCACTTGGCTGGCCGGTGCTGTTGGTGCTGGACGCCAGCGGCCAGTCGCAGTCCGCTGCCGCCGTGGTCAAGGGTTGCGCCACGTACGATGCCCGCATCACCGTGGCGGGCGTCGTGCTCAACCGGGTGGGAAGCGCCCGGCATGCCCGCCTGGCCACCGAGGCCATTCAGGCTCTGGGAATCCCGGTCGTGGGCGCACTGCCCCGTTCCCAGGCGATCGCCCTGCCGGAACGCCACCTGGGCCTGATCCAAGCAGGCGAGACCGCGGACCTGGATGTTCGGCTGGATCATATGGCCGGCTTTATCAGCGAACACGCCGATGTCGCCGCGATCCGGGCGCTGGCGGCGAGCCATGGCAAATTGCCACGACCCCCGCACTCCTCGATGCGCCCGCCCGGCCAGCGCATCGCCATCGCCCGCGATGCGGCGTTCTCCTTCCTGTATCCGCACCTGCTGGATGCCTGGCGCAATGCCGGCGCGGAAATCCGCTTCTTTTCGCCGCTGTCCGACCAGCCGCCGCCGGATGACTGCGACGCCTGCTGGCTTCCGGGCGGCTATCCCGAACTCCACGCCGCCGCACTGTCACAGGCACACAACTTCCTGGGCGGGCTGTGCCGGTTTGCCGCGACACGTCCGGTCCATGGCGAGTGCGGCGGCTACATGATCCTCGGCACTACGCTGACCGATGCAGACAATGTCACACACGCGATGGCAGGCCTGCTCGACGTTGCCACCAGCTTCGCCCGCCGCAAGCTGCACCTAGGCTATCGCATCGCGCACCTGGTCGCACCGGGTTGCCTTGGATCGGCCGGGACGATCCTGCGCGGGCACGAATTCCATTACGCCAGCATTGAACACCCTGGCACCGACGCCCCATTCGCGATGGTCGGCGACGCCTATGGTTCCGACCCAGCGCCCGCCGGCAGCCGCCGCGCCCTCGTCTCGGGCAGTTTCTTCCACGTCATCGCAACCGATCCATGACCGCGATATTCGACGACGGGTTCCGAACAAGGCTGGCCGAGTTGATCGCGTGGCGCCGCGACGTGCGCCGCTTCACCGAACGGCCGGTTCCCGCCGCCTTGATCGAGTCTCTGCTGGACACCGCGCAACAGTCGCCTTCGGTCGGCAACAGCCAGCCCTGGCGGTGGGTCGAGGTCGCCACCGCAGCGAAACGGGCGGAAATCCGCGACATCTTTGCTTCCAGCAATCGCGCTGCCCTGCACGCCCAGCCGGCCGCCCGCGCCCCCGCCTATGCCGCGCTGAAGCTGGAGGGCCTGGCCCAGGCGCCGCTGCAATACGCGGTGTTCTGCGACCAAGGCACCGGTCAGGGCCATCAGCTTGGCCGCCTCAGCATGCCGGAAACCCTGGAATACTCCACCGTGACGATGATCACGACGTTCTGGCTGGCTGCCCGCGCCGCCGGTCTTGGCGTCGGCTGGGTCTCCATCCTCGATCCCGTGCGGATCGCGGCCGTGCTCGACGTCCCGGCGCAGTGGAAATTCATCGCCTATCTCTGCGTCGGCTGGCCGGAAAACGAGCATCTCGATCCTGAACTCGAACGCTTTGGCTGGCAGCCCCGCACCGACTTCGGACGAAAGATCGAAATACGATGACCACCGCCTTTATCTGCGTCACCTGCCGAGGCTCCGCCGGCGACGATGACCGCCCCGGCCAAACGCTGTTCGACGCCGTCAGTGCCCAACTGGAGGATCCCGCGGTCACCGTTACGCCGGTCGAGTGCCTGTCGGTCTGCAAACGGCCATGCACTGTCGCGTTGGCCGCGCCGGGCAAGTGGACCTACGTCATCGGCGACCTCGATCGGCAAGCCAGTGTCGACGACATCCTGGCAATGGCGACCCGCTATACACAGACGCCGGACGGCGTCGTCCCATGGCGCGAGCGTCCCCAGTCCTTTCGCAAAGGCGTGGTCGCACGCATTCCCCCGTTCGGCTTCACCGCTCAGCGATAACCGTGATCGAACCGATTGCCGGCGGCGGCGCCAGCAGGTCCATTGGCTGGCCACGCAGCAAGGTGCCCAGCACCTTCAATGGGCCGCCATGCGACACCACCACGCAGTCGTCGCGCAGCCCGGCGTGAAAGTCCTGCACCCTGGCAATCAGCGCTGCACCGGACTCGCCACCCGGCGGTGCGAATGCCAAGGGGTCCGCTGCCCAGCGATCCAGGTCGGCGCGCGGGATTGCCGACCAGGGCTGTCCTTCCCAGGCGCCGAAATCGATCTCGTGCAAGCGGTTGTCGACGCGCAATTCCACGCCCAACGAGGCGGCGATCAGCCTTGCCACCCCCAGGCACCGCCGCGCCGGACTGGTCCAGACCCTATGTGCCCCAGCCAGAAGCGGGTCGGATGCCATGGGTCCAGCCGGCACGGTCGCCAGGTCCAGGCGCTGGCCATAGCAGACGCCCGGAGCGATCAACGGCGCCGGATGGCGCACCAGCACCACCCTCACTTCAGCCGCATCGGCAAGCCGGCGATCATGAACACGACATGGCCCGCCAGCGCTGCGATCCGCTGGTTCAGCCGGCCTGCCTCGTCGCGGAAAGTGCGGCCCAATGCAGTCTCCGGCACGATCCCCAGGCCCACCTCGTTACTGACCAGGACGGTGGGCGCATCGCGTCGACGCAGGGCCGTTTCCAGCAAATCCGCCGCAGCCGCAACGTCGTGGCCTGCCAACATCTCGTTGGTCAGCCATAGCGTGAGGCAATCCACCAGCACGGGCCGTCCCGCGGCCAAATCCAGCGCTTCGTGCAACGCCACCGGCGCCTCCAGCAGCCGCCACCCTGCCCCGCGCCGTAGTTGGTGTTCCGCGATCCGCGCCCGCATCTCGTCATCGAACGCCTGCGCCGTGGCGATGTAGACCCAGGGTGCGGCATGCTCCGCCACAAGCTGTTCGCCATGGCGGCTCTTGCCGGACCGGGCACCACCAAGAACAAGGGATATATCTGAAATAGCCGCTGACCCTACACACACCCGCAGACCGCCAGTATGCAGCCCCGTCGGCCCCGCACCAAACGAGAACCAAGCATGACGCCGTTCACTGATCTTGAGACCCTTCGGGCCGCCTGCCGGGCGCTGCCCTCCGGCAGCGAAAGCGCGGCGACCGCGGTTCGGGAGCGGCAGGCGAGCCTGACCAAGCCGCCCGGCAGCCTGGGTCGGCTCGAAGCGCTGACCGACTGGCTGGCGACCTGGCAAAATCGCGCCGTACCCCGTCTGGACAGCGTGGAAATCCTGGTCTTTGCCGGCAACCACGGGGTCGTCAGCCAGGGCGTTTCGGCCTTCCCCGCTACCGTCACGGCGCAGATGGCGGCGAATTTCGCGACTGGCGGTGCCGCCATCAACCAAATCGCGCGCGTGGCCGGCGCCACCCTTCGGGTAATCCCGCTCGATCTCAACCGCCCCACCCAGGACGTCACCGCCGGCCCGGCAATGGAGCCGGCCGAATTTCTGCACGCGGTGGCGGACGGCTACGATGCTGTGCAAGCCGGGACCGACCTGCTGTGCCTGGGGGAGATGGGCATTGGCAACACCACCGCCGCCGCCGCCATGGCTGCGGCGCTGTTCGGAGGCACCGGCGCCGACTGGGCCGGACGCGGGACCGGCATCGACGACGCCGGGCTGCAGCGCAAGCAGCACGCGATCGACAATGCCCTGCGCCGGCACGCCCCTAACCTGCACAACCCGCTGCTGGTCGCCATGACACTGGGCGGGCGCGAACTTGCCGCCATCCTTGGCGCCACGCTTGCCGCGCGCCATTGTGGGATTCCCGTGGTGCTCGACGGATTCGTCTGCACCGCTGCCGCGGCTCCCTTGGCATGCCTGACCCCGGGCGCCCTGGATCACACGGTGCTTGCCCATTTGTCGGCCGAGGCCGGGCATCGCGCACTGGCGCAGGCGCTGAACCTCCGCCCTGTTCTGGACCTGGAGATGCGGCTGGGCGAGGCCTCCGCCGCGGCGCTTGTCGTCCCGCTGCTGCGCGCTGCTGTCGCATGCCACACCGGAATGGCGACCTTTGCGGATGCAGCGGTCGACAACCGCAGCTGATGATGAATGATCTGCGCGCCGCATTCGGGCTGCTGACGCGGCTGCCGGTGGGATCGGGCGCCATCCGGCCGGACCTGGCGCGCTGCGTCTGGGCGTTCCCCGTTGTTGGTCTTGTCGTCAACGGACTAGCCGCGGCGGTGTTCTGGGGCGCTACCAGAATCGGTATGCCACCTATGCTCGCAGCTTGCTGGGCCCTGGTGGTCATGATGCTGCTGACCGGGGGCCTGCACGAGGACGGACTGGCCGACACGGCCGACGGTTTCGGCGGCGGGCGCACGCCGGCGCGCAAGCTGGAGATCATGCGTGACAGCCGTATCGGCAGCTACGGTGCACTGGCACTGATGATGGCGCTGTTGATCCGCGCATCCGCCATCGCCGCGATTGCGCATCCGATCACGCTGCTGCCCGTCGGTATGCTGGGCCGCGCCGCGATGATCCTGCCGTTGCGCCTGCTTCCCCCCGCCCGGCACGACGGGCTCGGCGCCGCCGTCCGCCGCCCTTCGCTCGCCAACGTGGCCGCCGGCCTCATGCTGGCCGGGATCGCCACGCTGGCCGTCCTCCCATTGCGGACGGCGGCAACAGCCGGCGTGGCGGCAGTCGTCGCCGCCCTGGTTTTGACGCGCCTCGCCAGATCGCAGATCGGCGGCCACACCGGCGATGTTCTCGGCGCCACGGAGCTCATCACCGAGTGCGCCGTGTTCACTGTCATCGCGTGCGGCATGGCCCCATAGGCCAAACAAAACAGGGTGATCGGGGCCTACAGCCCCAAATAAGGCCTGACGCTGTCGCTGCCCGGCGTTGTCGGTCGCCGTGGTCTGCGCGAAACCTATGGTCCCTGCCTGCCGGATGAGGAAACCGAGCTGCTCGCTTGCAGTGTGGCCGCGCTGCGGAAAGCAGCCAACCGTCTGAAGTAGGCGCGCCGCTCCAAGCGGTGCAGAAGCGGCCGGCATTGCCGGATTTATGTCACGCGCTGGGCCTATGTCCCGCAGAACGTCTGCAGGACCCGCTCCTCCTCGCGAGGGGGGAGTGCAAACCGCGCCAGGGCCGGGTCATCCCCAAACGGGTGCGACACCACAGCCAATAGCTCCTCGAAGGGCGTGAAATCCCCTTGTTCCGCGGCTTTCAGCGCTGCTTCCACAAGATGGTTGCGCGGAATGAACATCGGGTTAACCGAACGCATCAGCGCGACAGGCTCTGGCTCGCCCGCCAGCCGCGTCCGCCACCGCCCCAGCCAGGCATCCAACCCGTCGGATCCCTTAAACTGCGCCCGTAGTGCAGCGTCGCGACCTTCGGCGGCATCGCAAAGCGCACGGAACGTCAGCGTAAAATCCGCGCCATCCGCTGCCATTAACTTCAGCAACGACTGGGCCAGGTCATCATCCTCCTCGCGTGCGGTCGCCAAGCCGATCTTGCGCCGCAAGCCACCCAGATACGCCGCCTCGAACCGCGGCCCAAAAGCCGTAAGCGATTCCGTGGCGGCCTCCTCGCCGCCCACCAGCGGCAGCAGGCACTCCGCCAGCCGCGTCAGATTCCATAACGCGATGCGCGGCTGGTTGCCGTAGGCGTAGCGGCCCTGGTGGTCGATCGAGCTGAACACGGCGCCCGGATCATAACCATCAAGAAACGCACAGGGCCCATAATCGATGGTTTCGCCTGAGATGGAGCAGTTGTCGGTGTTCATGACGCCATGGATGAAGCCGACCAGCAGCCATTGCGCGACCAGTTCGGCCTGCCGGGCGACCACACGATCGAAGAACGTGCGGTAGTCGACGCCGGGGTCATGCCGGGCGATCGCATAGTCCGCCAGCACCCGCACGCCATCTTCGTCATTGCGTGCGGCAAAGTACTGAAAAGTGCCGACCCGTATATGACTTGCCGCCACCCGCGCCAGGACCGCGCCCGGCAGCATCGTCTCACGCCGTACCGGCTCGCCGGTCGTCACTGCCGCGAGTGTCCGGGTTGTCGGCACGCCAAGGGCTGCCATCGCCTCGCTGATCAGATACTCCCGCAGCACCGGTCCCAGCGCCGCCCGCCCGTCGCCGCGGCGCGAGAATGGCGTTGGCCCCGACCCTTTCAACTGAATATCCCGCCGCACGCCGTCGCGTCCGACGACCTCGCCCAGCAGCACCGCCCGCCCGTCACCCAGTTGCGGCACAAAATGGCCGAACTGATGCCCGGCATAAGCCAGGGCTATGGGCTCCGCCCCAGGCGGCACTTCATTGCCTGCCCAGACCGCCGCCGCGGACGCGGCCTCCGTCGGATCGACGCCCAGCGTTTCCGCCAGTTTTGCGTTCACGCGCACCACCCGCGGTGCAGCGACAGGCGTCAGGTCCAACCCCGCGTAAAACCGCTCGGGCAGCCGAACATAGGTATTGTTGAAGGGAATATGCATGCTGCGATCCTGTGCCTCAGCCTTGCATGTTAGAACGGCAGCCGCCGAATAACAGGCCGGCGGCCTTTTGCACCCGTTTTGACGCGCCCATTGCCAGGGCCGCAGCCGGTCTGCCGGGCAGGAGGCCGCATCATGATCCCCAGCGACGGCGCCTGCCGATATTCCCCCCACGGCACTCCCACACTATGTAGTGTGGATGATCCCATTATCCGTCTTAGACCTTTCACCCGTTCCAGAAGGCAGCACCGCCGGGCAGGCGCTGCGCAGCTCCATGGACCTCGCGCGCCACGTCGAAGCGCTGGGTTACCAGCGGTATTGGATGGCCGAACACCACAACATGCCAGGCATTGCCAGCGCCGCCACAGCGGTCGCGCTGGCCCATGTCGCCCAGGTCACCAGCACCATCCGCATCGGCGCCGGGGGCATCATGCTGCCCAACCATGCGCCGCTGATGATCGCCGAACAGTTTGGCACGCTGGCCGCGCTGCACCCCAACCGGATCGACCTGGGGCTGGGACGCGCGCCGGGGTCGGATCAGGTCGCGGCCCGCGCGATGCGGCGCAACCTGGCCGCCGACGTCGATCAGTTTCCGCAGGATGTCGTCGAACTGATGAGCTACTTCCTGCCCACCGAACCCGGCCAGCATCTGCAGGCGGTTCCCGGCGCCGGTGAGGACGTGGCGTGCTGGATCCTCGGCTCCAGCACATTCGGTGCCCAGCTCGCCGCCCATCTTGGGTTGCCCTATGCATTCGCCTCGCATTTCGCGCCCGGCCAAATGCAGGACGCCATCGCGATCTACCGGGATCGCTTTCGCGCCGCCGGATCACTGGAAAAGCCGCACGTCATGCTGGGGGTCAACATCTTCGCCGCCGACACAGATGCTGAGGCTCGTCTGCTGTATTCGTCACTGCAGCAGGCGTTTGTGAACCTTCGCCGCGGGCGGCCGGGCAAGCTTCCGCCCCCGGCCGAGGGTTTCGAATCAGGGCTCGACCGTTACGCCCGCGCGATGCTGGCCGATTCGCTGTCATGCTCGATCGTCGGTGGGCCGCAGACGATCAGGCAAGGTCTGGACAGCTTTATTGCGGCAACCGGCGCAGACGAGCTGATGGTCACCGCGCAGATCTTCGATCACGCTGCCCGCAAGCGATCGTATGAGATTCTGGCGCAGGAAGTCGTGAAGAGCACTTGATCCGCCCACGCAAACCGCCCCCCGGATCGCTCGTTGCTGCTGCAGTCAATCCTGGAGCACGCGATGATCAGCGACCACGCAACCATCCCCTTCACGGCGCGGCGCAACCTGCTGAAGTGGACGAGCGCCTTGGCGGGCGCGACCGGCATCGGTTTGGCGACCGGCCGGGCGCAGACGCCCCCGCGCCAGGTGGGCGCTGCACCGGCGCAGCCCACTGTCGACGGCCTGCGCAAGGGCATGTTCAGCTTCATGCTGGCAAGCGAACAGTTTTCCACACCTGAATTGATCCGCCTCGGCACCCAGGCCTCCCGGGCGGGGTTCGATGTCCTGTCCACCAGCGATCACCTGCAGCCGTGGCAGGACAATCAGGGTCATGTGGGCCAGGCCTGGGTTACAATGGGCGCCCTCGGCGCTCAGGCGCAAAGCTGGATGGGCACCACCGTGACCTGCCCGACAATGCGCTATAATCCCGCTGTCGTGGCCGAGGCCTTCGCCACGCTCAGCCAGCTGTATCCCGGCCGGGTGTTCCTCGGCGTCGGCTCCGGTGAGGCGCTGAACGAACACGCGGCGGTGGGGGCGTGGCCGCACTGGCAGGAGCGGTGGGACCGCCTGATCGAGGCGATTACCGTGATCCGCCAGCTCTGGACCGGTCAGGACGTCGCCTTCAAGGGCCAGTACTACACGGTCACCGCCAAGCTGTATGATCCACCGGCCAAGCCGATACCGTTGCTGATCGCAGCCAATGGCAAGAAGTCCATGCGCCTGGCCGGCCAGCACGGCGACGGGCTGGTGACCGACCCACTGACCTGGATGCAGCACAAATCGGAATGGGAGGACGGCGCCCGGTCGGCCGGCAAGAACCCAGCCGCCATGCCGGTGCTGGTTGAGCAGTATGTCGTTGTCGGCGACCAGAAGACCGCTGGCCAGGCTGCCGAATTGTGGCGGTTTGGACCGAAGGCCTTCAAGACCCTCTACAACGTCTCAAGTCCGGTCGATATCCGCCGGCAGGCCGAAGCCGGCACACCAATCGATGTGGTGCAGAAATCCTGGGCGGTCGGCACAGATCCGGCAGTCCACATCCGCAAGATGCATGAGCTGTTCGACAGCGGTGTCAGCATCGTCAACGTCCACTCCGGCCAGCCTGACCAGAGCCACGTCATCGCGTTCTACGCAGAGCATGTGCTGCCCGCGTTCGGACGCAAGACCAGCGGGTAATCAGGCGGGCGCGTAGCTGGGGCTCGCGTCAGGACGCTCCCAGCAGCGCCTGAGCGCCTGCCCAGAGATCATGGGTAATTGCCCCGGCCGGCCTAGCGGGCGTCAGCCCTGCGGATTGGCCGGCCCAGGCCTGCATCCGGTCGACCTCGCCGGCCCGGTTCGCATCATCCCGCATCGCCTGTGTCAGCCCGCGTTGCACCGGATAGGGCGCGGGCGCCGGCGCATCCGACGCCATGGCCGCGCGCACATAGGCGGTTGCGATGGACCGGCCCGGGCGTCCGGAGAAGGCTCTTGTAACGGTCGTATCCTCCGGCCGCGTGGCGCCGATCGCATCCGCCAGCGCCGGCGCCAGTTTCACCTCAGGCGTGCGCAGGAACCCGGTCCCGATCTGAACCGCGGACGCGCCGAGGAGCAGCGCCGCCGCCACCCCGCGCGCGTCGGCGATGCCTCCGGTCGCGATGACCGGAACGCGGACCGCGTCGACCACAGCCGGCAACAGCGCAAACAGCCCGACCATGGCGGCATCGGCCTTCGCCGCCTCGAACGCGCCGCGATGACCACCGGCCTCCATCCCTTGAGCAACCACGGCGTCAGCGCCGGCAGCTTCTGCCTCCAGCGCCTCGCGCACCGTTGTCACAGTGGCGAACCACCGGATTCCGCGCGCCTTCATCGCCGCAACAAACGCCGGCGGATAAACGCCCATGATCGAAGAGATCACGCTCGGTCCCACCGCCAGCATCGCATGGCATTGTGCCGCAAAATCCGGCATGGCCGTGTCGCCGGCCTCAGGCGGAACCGCCGGTCCCCATCCCCCCAGAAACTGCCGTACCGCCGCCTCGGCGGCCGGATCGCGCACCGGTGCCGGGTCCGGGATCCACAGATTGAGCTGGAATGCACCGTTGCTGGCGGCACGCATCTCGGACGCCCAGGCCTGAATGGCGGCCGGTTGCATCATCAGCGCCCCGCAGCCGCCCAAACCGCCCGCATTGGCGACTGCGATCGCCAGCGATGGTGGAGAGGCACTTGCCATCGGCGCCTGCAGGATCGGAATTCGGATGTCGTAGGCGGCACAGAATGCCTCACTTCGAACTATGGCGGGATGGGTCATCGTCAGTCTCCTGTTCCAGCAATCCTACGACGTCCCGTCGTGCTCCTGTTCCAGCAATCCTACGACGTCCCGTCGTGGCCCGATAATTCATGGATCAGATCGGCCCTATCGCCCATGGCGGCAACCACAGGATTGCCGATCAGGGACCGGGACCGCTTTATTCCTGCACCGAATCACGTCATAGACGCGCGATGCTGCCCGAGACCTTCCGTACCGCGCGGCTTTTCCTGCGTCCGATCGCCCTGTCGGATGCCGCGGCCATCTATACCACCTACGCGCGCGACCCCGACGTGACCCGGTTCCTGATCTGGCGGCCTGCCCGCACGCGCGCCGACATCGAGGCTTATGTTCGCGGTTGCCTCAACACCCCGCCGCACCGCGCGCGGACCTATGTGATGCAGGGGCGCAAGGACAGCGTCATCCGCGGCGGCCTCGATCTCCGCCAGCCCGAACGTCATCGGCTGGAATTTGGCTATGTCCTTGCCCGCCCGTGGTGGGGTCAGGGACTGATGACCGAGGCGCTGACCCAGGTCGTTCGCTGGGGCCTGTCCCAGCCCTCGATCTTCCGAATCGGCGCTTTCTGTGACGTGGACAACATCGCCTCCGCCCGGGTCATGGAAAAGGCCGGTCTGGCGCGGGAGGGTCTGCTGAGACGCTATCTGGTCCATCCCGCCATCAGCAAGGAACCCCGCGACTGCTATAGTTATGCAGCGGTACGATAAAAGCCCGCCCGCTGCCTGTCAGAAACAGGTGCGAGTTCCCCGAACACTACCCCAACCGAAACGCGCATGGTGGTGGATTACCCGCCGCGACAATGGGATAGCGCGTGCCGGATGCGCACGATCAGCCTGAAGCGCGCTAGCAATCCATGTCATCTTCATGGGTCCGGCGCACCAGGATCTCCCGCCGGCCCACATGGTTCGCCGCGCTGATGATCCCCTCCTTCTCCATCTGCTCGATCAGCTTGGCAGCCTTGTTGTAGCCGATGTTCAGATGCCGCTGGATGAACGAGGTGGAGGCCTTTCCTTCGCGTGCCACCACCGCCACTGCCTGGTCGAACAGGCTCTTGTCGCTGTCGCTTGACCCCAGCAGACCCGAAGCCGCCAGCGGATCGATATCGCCGACGACCGTGTTGTTGTCGACCGGTTCCGTCACATCATCCAGGTAGGCCGGCTCACCCTGCTCGCGCAGATAAGCCACCACCTTCTCCACCTCATCGTCCGAAACGAACGGTCCGTGCACGCGGGTGATCCGACCGCCGCCCTGCATGAACAGCATGTCGCCCATACCCAGCAGCTGCTCCGCGCCCTGCTCGCCCAGGATGGTCCGGCTGTCGAACTTCGAGATCACCTGAAACGAAATCCGTGTCGGGAAATTCGCCTTGATGGTGCCGGTGATCACATCCACCGAGGGTCGCTGGGTTGCCATGATCACATGAATGCCGGCCGCACGTGCCATCTGCGCCAGGCGCTGCACCGCCTGTTCGATCTCCTTGCCCGCTACCATCATCAGGTCCGCCATCTCATCGACCACCACGACGATGAACGGCAGCGGTTCCAATGCCAGCGGCTGCTCCTCGAAGGTGGGGCGCCCGGTGTCCGGGTCGAATCCGGTCTGCACCCTGCGCGTCAGCACTTCGCCCTTGGTGCGCGCCTCCGCCACGCGTTCGTTGAAGCCGCCGATGTTGCGCACCCCAAGCTGCGACATCGCCCGGTAGCGCCGCTCCATCTCGCGGACCGTCCACTTCAGCGCCGTCACCGCCTTGGCGGGTTCGGTCACCACCGGCGCCATCAAATGCGGGATACCCTCATAGATCGACAGTTCCAGCATCTTGGGATCGATCAGGATCAACCGGCACTGGTCGGGCGACATCCGATACAACAGCGACAGGATCATCGCGTTGACGCCGACCGACTTGCCCGACCCTGTAGTGCCGGCGATCATCAGGTGCGGCATCCGGGCCAGGTCGGCGACAATCGCCTTGCCGCTGATGTCCTTACCCAGCGCCAGCGGCAGCCGGCCGGACGACTTCATCACCTCGTCAGAGCACAGGATTTCGCTCAGGAACACGGTTTCACGTTTGCTGTTCGGCACCTCGATGCCGATCACGTTCCGCCCTGGAACCGTGGCGATGCGCACCGCCGTGACGGACAGGCTGCGTGCCACGTCATCGGCCAGCCCGATAACCCGGGCGCTGCGGATACCGGGCGCCGGCACCAGCTCATACAGCGTGACCACCGGCCCCGGCCGGATCTCGACGATCTCCCCCTGGACACCATAATCCGACAGCACGGTCTCCAGCAGGCGGGCATTGGCCTGCAACGCCTCCTCGCTCGGTCCGGTCGAGGATCTCGGCGGCGGGTCCTTCAACAGGTCCAGCGACGGAAACGTCCATCCCACCTCCTGCAGCGGCAGGGTCTGCTGCTGCGCCTTGCGCGGCGGCACCACCGCCGGCTTCACGCCGCGGACCGTGGGCGCCTGGACGGGCACCACCGGCTCCGGCTCCGGCCGCCGCGGCGCCTCGCGCACCACCGGCGCGGCGCGGACGGGTGGGACAGCCGGGACTTCGGGCGCCAGCCCCGGCCCGCGGTTCACCAGATTGACCAGCCAGCCGGACGCCGACCCGACGCCACCGGCCCCGCGGGACAATACGCCGACCGCGCCGCCGCCCGCCGACACCGAAAACCGTGCCGCGACCCCAGCGGCATGGCCGGCGCTGCGCCACTCCGAGCGTGACAAACCGAGCGACAACAGGCCCAGGACCAGGGCCAGGGCCATGCTGAGCATCCAGACGAATGCCGCACCAACCATCCCGAACAGCCCATGCCCCGCACCAAGTTCCGCCTGCGCCAGGATCCGGCCGATCGAGCCACCAAGACCAGCCATCACCGGCCACTGCGCTGCCTGCTGCGGCACCACCGCGATCGTCGCCGCCAGCATGGGCATCGCTGCCAGCAATGCTGCCAGCCGGCCACCGAAACTGCCCAATCCCCGTCGTGATGCAATCCGCCAGCACCAGGTCAGCATGGCGATACCCGGAAGCACCGCCACCACGCCGAACCCCTGCAACAGGATGTCGGCCAGCATCGCCCCGCCTGCCCCGGCCAGGTTGCTGACGTGGCGACTTGTCGCGGTGTTCAGCGACGGATCGCGGGGATCATAGGTTGCCAATGCCACGAGGACAGCCAGGCCAAGCAGGCCCAGCAGCAGCCCGCCGAACTCCGCACTGCGTTGGCTCATCAGCGCTTTCAGCGCTGGGGAGGCGAATTTCCTGGTTTCCAACGTCGACGAACGCCCGGCCATCGTCCCCCACTCTTCAGCTAACGATTCGGTCGAACTATACACGCGAACCCACTGACGAATGAAGCACCATCGCATCCGTTCGGGGGATGTGCGGGAAGCCTCATCAATCCCCTCGCGATGGAGGCGATTTCGCGCAGCTGGCGGGTTGAGCAGCAACTGGCCGGTGATGGGGGTGGTTGCCGAATCAGACGGGTGCAACCACCAGTATATACCGCATCACGAATTGATGCCAGCCCGTGTCCATCGCGTTTGGTTGGGCAAAGCTTATGGCTGAGCATGGGGTCGGGCTGCGTTTTGGGTGGCGGTCTGCAAATCATATGTGACAAGCAAGTTGAAGTCAGCGTCTGGCTTCGCGATCGAAACACACAGAGACCGAAAACGATCAACGACGGAAAATTTCGTCGTCACATGTTCCGATAAGTTATTAGATATAGAATCGCATTGAAGTGGCTTGTTTCAGCTTCTAAACCCATTTCGATAAACATTCAGTTTCGATATCGAATGTTATTTAGCATTCATACCACATAATCCAGCCCAGAAGTGCTTTTACGTGCGTACATATAATGAAATTGGCAGATAAACGAATCATGAGACTCAAAAACCCGATACCGTTCTGTTGACGATCTCACTTTTTCGTGAGATCACGCCGCCACTGATCACGATTTCGGGATGACACCATGAGCACCACGCAGAATTCCTTTCATATTGCTAACGGACAGATCATCGATCCCGACGGGAACGTGTTCATCGCGAAAGGCATCAACATCCTATGGGACTCGTTGAACGCCGCAGTCGGAAACGGCACGAATATGCCGCTCACCACCGCCTTCCCAGGCGTCAACATGATCCGCGTGAACTACGAAAGCGCCGGCTGGCAAAGCGCCGCTTCGATCACGGCATCCATCAATGCGCTGACGGCCAAAGGGATCGTCGTCGAACTTGAAGATCACACCGGCATCTCCGCCACTCCCTACACCGGGTCGCAACTCGCGGCGGAGCAGGCTTGGTATGCATCGTTGGCAACCGCATTCAAATCCAACCCTTATGTCTGGTTCGGCACATTCAATGAGCCTGGCAACGGCACCAACCTCGCCGGGATCGCGGCCCAGGAACAGGCGACCTACAACACCATTCGCGCGGCCGGGAACGCCAACCTGATCCTGATGGAGGAACCCAGCGGCGGCAATCCGGGTCTCGTCGGGGCCAACGCCGCAGGCTACGACGGCGCCGGCCCGCTGCCGCCCTCCGATTACGCCTCGATGACCAACATCGTCTGGGATCTGCATTACTACGGCTGGTCGTCAAAGTACAGCACCAACCAGGCAGCGGTCGACGCGGCTTTGCAAGGTTCCGCCAGCAGCGCGAGTGGCATCGCCGGCGCGCAGACTATCACCAGCGCCGACGGCAAGGTACCGGTCATTATCGGTGAATTCGGGAACTCGACGACCGGCGGGGATATCGACGTCAATGGGACGCAAGTGCTCAAGGCGGTTGCCAACAGCGGCGCCGGCTTCCTTGCCTACGCCTGGGGATATCCCTGGGTGCCGGGCAACCTGCTCGTGGACCGAAACCTGAACATCACCCCCTATGGCCAACAGATCTCCGCCATGATCGGATCAACACCAGCCTCCCTCCCGCACCAAACTGGTATTCCGACCCCAACACCCACACCAACGCCAACGCCAACGCCTCCCAACGAAATCACGACGAGCTCAGGCGGCACGCTTACGGATAATGGCGGCAACAAGTGGACCCTCACGTCAGGCGGGGTCATCAATGAAAACGGCGCT
The DNA here is from genome assembly GCA_965200665.1 of Rhodopila sp. Lineage (GTDB taxonomy): Bacteria > Pseudomonadota > Alphaproteobacteria > Acetobacterales > Acetobacteraceae > Rhodopila. The sequence goes on from OZ241370.1 coordinate 1,170,914, forward strand.
GCAGTAGCGGGCGGAGCCGGCACCGCAGCCGTTGCCCTCGTGAACAACGTGATCTACGGCCAGGATGCCGCCAGCAAATCCTGGTACACCTACGCCACGACCAGCGGCCACTGGACGAGCTCGGCAGCCCCCATCCTGACACCTACGCCAACACCCACGCCTACGCCGACACCCATCCCGACACCAACGCCCACACCGACACCCACACCGACGTTAAACAAGATCACCACCACGTCCGGCGGAACCCTGACCGACGCCTCGGGAAACAAATGGACCCTTACATCAACCGGTGTCGTTGATGAAAATGGCTCCGCCATCCCCGGAAGCTCCGGCACGGCCGCGGTCGCAATCGTCAATAACGTCATCTACGGACAAGATTCAGCCAGCAAATCCTGGTTCACCTATTCGACCAGCAAGCAGACCTGGAGTCCGTCGGCCGCTCCAGTCCTCACCAATACGCCTACTCCAACACCCACCCCCGCACCAACCCTGACTCCGGTCTCCACTGAAATCACGAAGACATCCGGGGGCACGCTGACCGACGCCGGCGGAAACAAATGGACCCTGACCGCAGGCGGTATGGCCCAGCAGAACGGCGTCGCCGTACCGGGCGGTGCCGGGACGATGACCATGGTACTGGCGGATAATGTGATCTATGGCCAGGACGCCGCCAGCAAGGCTTGGTACAGCTATTCGGCAACCAAACATATCTGGCTCAGCGCGACGGCGCCGACGATCAGATCCTCCGTCACCATCGCCGCCGATCAGGCCGGCGCTACGGTAAGCGCGAACAACGTCTCTATCGTTGCGACGTCCGGCAACCACATGCTGTTCATCACCGGCTCCGGGGATGCCGTGAACCTCACCGGGGGCAGCAATACAGTCACCGACACCGGCAAAGCCAATACCTACGTGATCCCCGCGGCCGGACACGGGTACGATAGCTTTACCACCAACGTGCTGAGCAAGGGGGACACGCTGGACCTGCGCTCTGCCCTGGCGGCGACCGACTGGAGCGGTTCGACGTCCACCTTGTCGAAATATCTGAGCGTCACCAACACGTCAAAAGGTGCCGAACTATCCATCGCACCGACCTCAGGCGGCACAGCCACCGGTATCGCCAGTATCAGCGGCGCATCGGGTACCAGCCTTGCCGACCTGCTCGCCCACGCCATGACCTGACCAAGGCTCTGCCGCCGGGGCCGCAAAACCCGGCGGCAATCCGCTTCGTGCCAAGACACCGCGGCCGCCCGCCTCACCAGTCGGGCGGCCGCGCGCGTGATCATCACCGTGCCCTACCAGCAGCCTGGGATTCGGCGTGTCAGCTGAAAAGACCCCGATACATCGCAACTCAGGACACAGTCCTGCGGCCATCATCGACGCCAGTCCATCACCTGCCAGTCCATTACCTACCGGCGCAAGCCGCGCACTGGCCTTCCGCCTCGATCGTCGCCTTGCCGACCTTGAACCCCAGCCGCCTGGCCGCATCCTCCAGCGCGTGCGCCAACTCATGGTCCTCCAGTTCAGTGACCTTGCCGCACGTCCGGCAGATCAGAAACTGCGCAGCGTGATCGTGATCCTCCTCCGCAATGCAGCCGACAAAAGCCGATCGGCTCTCCAGCCGGTGCACCAGCCCCTGCTCCTGCAGGAATTCCAGCGCCCGATATACGGTAGGCGGCGCTGCCCCGTGCCGTGTGCTGCGCAATTGATCGAGCAGATCATACGCCCCGGTCGGCGCATCCCGGTCCAGAACCAACCCTAACACCTGTCGGCGCAGATCGGTGAGGCGTACCCCCCGGCCCGCGCAGATCACGTCGGCTCTGGACAGCAAGGTCTCGGTGCGCGGCGAGAACTCCATCAGGCACTCCCTGGCGGCCCCTCCTTGGCGGCGGGCCTGCCTGATGCCTAGATAACATCCATGAAGGAAATTGCCACAACCACCGATCCCATTCTGGCTGCGATCCGCTTCGACAGCAACGGCCTGGTCCCCGCCATCGCCCAGCAGCATGACACCGGGGAGGTGCTGATGATGGCGTGGATGAACGCCGACGCGGTGCGCGAAACCCTCGCGACCAGCCGCGTGTGCTACTTCAGTCGCAGCCGCAATCGGCTATGGCGGAAGGGCGAACAGTCCGGCCAGACCCAGCACCTGAAGGAACTGCGCGTCGACTGCGACGGCGACACCCTGTTGCTGCTGGTCCATCAGGACGGCGTCGCCTGCCACACCGGCCGACGCAACTGCTTTTTCCGCGCAGCGCGTGATGGCGCATTGGTGGAAATCGCCGCTCCGGAGGTCAATCCGGCCGAACTCTACGGACACGCCCATGGCTGAGACCACCCCGGTCACCGTGCTGACGGGCTTCCTCGGCGCCGGCAAGACCACGCTGCTCAACCACCTGTTGCGCCAGCCGGCCCTGGCTCGTTCGGCCGTGCTGGTGAATGAGTTCGGGGAGATTGGCCTCGACCACCTGTTGGTGGAAAAACTCGACGACAACACAGTGCTGCTGAACGCCGGCTGCCTGTGCTGCACCGTCCGCGGCGATCTGGCCCGCGTGCTGCGGGAGATGCTGCCCCGCGCCCGCCGCGACGAAATCTCGCGGATCGTGATCGAGACGACCGGCCTGGCGGACCCGGTGCCGATCCTGGCGACACTGATGACCGATCCGGTGGCCGCGGCAGCCTATCGGCTGGACGGCATCGTGACCGTCGTCGATGCCGTCCATGGCAAGGCGCAGCTGAGCGCGCATGAGGAGGCCGTGCGTCAGGTCGCAGTCGCCGACCGGCTGATAATCAGCAAGGCCGACCTTGCCGATACGGCATCACTGCAGGCCGGCCTGAAGATGCTGAACCCCGGCGCCCCGATTGCTGAGGCCGCCTACGGCGTCATCGAACCGGCCTTCATCCTGGATGCCGGCCTGTTCAATCCGGCCTCCAGGATTCCCGACGTCGCCGGCTGGCTGAATGCCGCCGCGTTTGAGCAAACGCACGACCATCACCATCACGATCCCAACCGCCACGACGCCCGGATCAGCGCCTTCTGCGTCACGCTGGACCGACCGCTCGACTGGCAGTCTTTGGCACTCTGGCTCGAACTGCTGATCGCTTCGCGGGGTGAGAACATCCTGCGGATCAAGGGGATCCTGAACCTTCAGGGTCAGGACCGCCCGGTGGCGATCCACGCGGTGCGCCACCTGATGCATCCGCCGGTCAAACTGACCGCCTGGCCCGAGGGCGACCCGCGCACCAGCCGGCTGGTTTTCATCACCAGCGACCTGCCGCGGGCCGTCATCGAAAATGGGCTGCAGGCGTTCCAGTCGGCCGCTACGCCGCCACCTCCACCACCACCAGCTCGGTCGCCTTCGTCGCTGTGACCGTCACCGACCGCTCGTCGGAGATCGCCACGCCGTCGCGCGCCTGGGCAACGACGCCGTTCACGGTCACCGCCCCATTCACCGGCACCAGATAGGCTGCCCGACCGGGCGCCAGAACAAACTCCGTGGTCTGGCCCTCGGCCAGCGTGCCGGCAAGTACGGCCGCATCGGCGTTCAGCTTCAGGGCTTCGGACGACGCATCCTCCGGCCGGCCACTGGCCAGCACCGACAGCCCCGTGTTGCCGCGCGGGAATTCGCGTGTGCCCCATCCCGGCGCAACGCCGCGCCGGTCCGGCATGATCCAGATCTGGAACAGCCGCGTCGGGACCTTCTCCTGGTTATACTCGGCATGGGTGATCCCGGTGCCGGCGTGCATCACCTGCACGTCGCCGGCTTCGGTGCGGCCTTCGTTGCCCAGGTTGTCACGATGGGTGATGGCGCCTTCGCGAATATAGGTAACGATTTCCATGTCACGGTGCGGGTGCGGGTCGAACCCCGTGCCGGGTGCCACCTCGTCATCGTTCCACACCCGCAAGCGGCCGAGGCCCATGCGCGCGGGATCATGGTAGCCGCCAAAACTGAAGTGATGATGCGCGTTCAGCCACTCGTTACGGAAGGCGCCCAGCGTATTAAAGGGGCGAAGTTCGATCATGTCGGAAACTCCTGTGTGTTGCGCCGCAAGTGGGGCGCCGTTCGGCTTGCGGCAAGACAGCGCAGTTCCGAACCGCCCCTTGTCCCGCGCGTTGCTGCCCCGACTTGAAAGGGCCATAGCGATGACAGGCACCGCCGAACGTACTGATCCAGAGCTTTGGGACGCGGTTAAAACCGAGGTCACGCATGGCAGCAAAGGCGGCAAGCCCGGTCAATGGTCAGCCCGCAAGGCGCAGCTTGCGGTGGCCGAATACAAGAAGCGGGGCGGCGGCTATAAAGGTGCCAAATCGGACGATAACCACCTTGTCCAATGGACCCGCCAGGATTGGGGCACGGGCTCCGGCAAGCCCAGTGGCAAAACCCATGAACGCTATCTGCCCAAGGCCGCTCGGGCCAAGCTCAGCAACACGGAATACAAGCGCACGACGGCAAAGAAGCGGGCGGACACCGCACAGGGCGCGCAGTTCAGCCCTCAACCCAAGGATGTCGCGGATAAGGTCGCACCGTTCAGAGCGCCGCGCTCAACCCGCCATCGACCACCAAAACATGACCAGTGACGTAAGACGCCGCAGCCGAGGCGAGGAAAACGGCCGGGCCGGCCAATTCATACGGATCACCCCACCGCCCCATCGGTGCCCGTTTGGCGATCCAGTCGCTGAACGCAGGGTCGTCGTGCAAGGCACTGGTTGCATCGGTCGGGAAGAACCCAGGGGCAAGCGCGTTCACCGTGATGCCGGACGGGGCGAGTTCGGCGGATAATGCGCGCACCATGCCGTGCAGACCGGCCTTGGCGGTGACGTAGCCGGGGATCGTCGGCCGTCCGACCAGGCCCATGATGGACGACACCATGATGATCCGTCCCGATTTGGCCGGCACCATCAACCGGGCAGCCTCCCGCGACAGGCGGAAATACGACGACAGGTTGGAGTCGATGACATCGGCCCAATCCTCATCGGTGGTTTCCAGCAGCGGCTTGCGCGGAATGACACCGGCATTGTTGACCAGGATGTCCAGCCCGCCGTGGTCGCGCGCAATCGTCTCGAACGCCGCCTTCGTCGCCGCAGTGTCGGATACATCGAACGCCAGTGTGCCAACCACGCCGGCGACTTCGGCGGCCGCGGCAGCCAGGCGGTCTGGGTCACGACCATGCAGGATCAGCCGCGCGCCCGCGGCGCCCAGGCCATCGGCGATCGCTCGTCCCAGGCCACGGGAACTTCCGGTGATGAGGGCGAGGCGGCCATTCAGTGCAAAATCCGGGATCATCCCGAAACGGTGAGGCAGCAAACAGTTGCAGTCAATGCCACGTTAGGGAAGATGCGGCGCTTGAATCGCAACGGAGATTGCCATTGCTGCGACTGATGGTTCTGGGACTGTTGCTGGTTTGCTGGCCGGTTCCCAAAGCGGCCGCCGCGACGCTGGAGGGCGTTACATTCCCGGACAGCTTCACGGTGGACGGCAGGACATTGACGTTGAACGGGATTGGCATTCGCCGGGTGACGATCTTCGGCATCAAGGTCTACGTCGCCGGCCTTTACTTGCCGAAACAAAGCCGCGACGCCGCCGCCATCCTCGCATCGCCCGGACTGAAGGTTCTGCGTCTGCAATTCATCCATAGCGGGTCGAAGGCGCAGGTGGAGAAACAGTATCGCGAAGGAGAGGCTGAGAATTGCGGTCATGGCGAATGCAACCCCTCCGACCGTGCCGACTTCGAGCGTCTGGTTGCGGCGGCGCCGGCGGTGGAGCCCGGCGACACCTCGACCTATATATTTTCCGACAAAGGCGTCAGAGTACTGGCCAATGACAGGGTGCTTGGTGACTTCGCCGACCTCGACCTTGCACACCAATTGCTGCGTGGCTTTATTGGGGATCATCCGCCGACGCAGTCCCTGAAGAACGCTCTGCTGGGGCAGCCGGCGGAATAGCCGTCTCTGACTACCTGTCGGCTTGATGAAAGCAGGTGTCTGTCCGTCAGAGCGTGACCGACAGCGGTGCATTGGTGACGGTGCTGCCGCTTCAGGCCTGCCGCAGGCTTATCTTTGACCTGGTAGGTGAATTTCCCCGACGCCCATAAGCAAACGGCTCGCGGACCGCCGCCTGGGAGACTGCGAGCTTGGGCTTACGCAGCGTTAGATCAGGCCCAGCCGCAGGCTCCGCGGACCGCCTAGCGATTGATCGGCGCGAAGGGTGTCGGGTTCATCAAATTGTTTCTTTGTCCGATCAGATAACCGGCCTCGGCGGATTTCTGCAGAAAAACCTGCCACTCCGGATCGGCGCCCATTGCCGCGCGCTTGGCGGCACGATCGGCGGCGTCCTTATAAGCCCAGATATGGACGTATGTATTGACTTCCCCCGACTCGGTAATGAGGAAGGCAAGTGGCTCCCCCAAATGGCGCTTCTGCGGAGTCAGGCCGAATTCCTGATATATCGCCATCTGTTTTGCCATGGTGCCAGGCTTCACAGTGTATGTGCGGTGATCGACGAGCATGCTTTGTCTCCGTTGCGGTCAAACAGCCGGAATCAGATCCAGGTGACGAACGATGATCGCCACCAATGTCTCGCATCCCGACTGGTCGGCCGCATCGAAGCGCGCCAGGCGCGGGCTGTCCAGGTCCAGCACGCCCAACAGCGTGCCTTCACGGATCAGTGGCACTACCAGCTCCGACTGCGAGGCTCCGTCGCAGGCGATGTGACCGGGAAAGACATGAACGTCGGGCACGAGAACGGATTCACGCCGCAGAGCGGCAGCTCCGCAGACGCCTTTGCCGAAGGCGATCCGGACACAGGCTGGTTTGCCCTGGAATGGCCCCAACACCAGGTCGGTGCCACGCGCCAGGTAGAAGCCCGCCCAGTTTAACCCTGGCAGTCCGTGATAAATCGCCGCTGCGGCATTGGCCAGATTTGCGACAGCGTCGACTTCGCCAGACAGCAGGCCTTCGATCTGACCGGCCAGTTCCGCATACAAAACGGTTTTATCGCCACCCTCGGGCCGAATTGCAGGCGCATCCGGGTGATCGTTCATGGCAGCATCCTCACCGATCGATCGGAACATCACGTCCTTGCGGGAGGATACCATCCAGGAGCGGCCGGGCCGCGAGTCGCCGCGGCCCGGTTCTCAGTGGGTGGCTCTGACCGGCTCGTTGCCGGAGCGTGTGCGTGCCTGCGCCGGTTCGGCAGTGATGCGCAACGTCGATGCGGCATCACGCAGAATCGTGCGCATTTCCCGCAGGAACGCCATGCCGGTCGCGGTGCGCTGTACCAGCACGCTGCGGCGGTCGAGCGGATCGGTCTTGCGGCGTACCAAGTCGAACTCCGACAGACGATCCAGCGCGCGTGTAATCGCGGGCTTGGACACGCCCAGTTTTGCAGCCAGGCCCCGAACGGTCTGGGCCTCGGTCTCAAGATAGCACGTCAGGAACACACCAAGCTGGCGTGCCGACAGGTCCGGGCCGTCGCGGCGAACGAGCTCTACGATGGCCGTTCGCAGGATGCCAGCCAGCCCGTCGCTGACCTCGTTTGTGATCATACTCCTACACCTTTCATGTCAGATAGCGGCCACCCCAAAGCAAGGCGATGATCGCCATCAGATAGTGGTCATGCGGACGAATTCGTGTCTCGTAACGAAGCAGTGTACCAACCGTATTTGTTCCGGTCCCTATATTATAATAACGCAATAATACTCCTCACCGATCTGGTACGACTTCGTACCGACAAGCACGACGCCATCGGCGGCGAAGCCATTTCAAGCCCGACCGCACCGGCTTCGACAGGGTTCTGGACGGCACCTTTTACCCAAAATGTGAACGTTATCCGTGCGGTTTGCCGAGCCAGTGCGACTTTGCTGCCGCTCTACCAGGGCAACAGCGGAACGGTATCGGCCGCTATTCCGCTGTGATCAAGCCCCCAAGGTTGAAGGTCGTTACTATTACTGTTCCGTATCCCTGGGATGAATGGAATTTTATCAACTAAAACACGGACTAACGCGTATTTGGAGCTCATCGGACAGTGCCGGCGGCACCGAATCGGCGAATCGGGCAACACGTCATGCGGCCGGCTCGTTTCGCTTATTCCAATCCGCAAACCGGAACGGTCAATCAGCGCAGCGAACGCCCCCGGGCAATCGCTGCTTCACCAAACCGCCCGCGCAGCGTATCGATCGCGGCCTGCGCTGCCGCCCGTCGGGGCGTTGTTGCGTCGGCAAGGTCGCCCTGATCTGCCGCTGCACCGGGGACCAGAGGATTGGCGCCAATTCCGATCAGGCGGAACTGGGTTCCCGTAGCCTCTTTCGCCAGCAGAACACGCGCCAGATCAAACAGCCGATCCGGCAGCACGGTCGGGCTCGACAAGCGGGCGGACCGCGTGCGGGAGGCAAACCTTATCGTCTTCAGCTTCAATACCACGCCACCGGCGGCCAATTCTTGCCGCTTCAGGCGATATGCCAGTTTCTCGCAAAGATGCCAAAGTGGCCGCTCCAGATCAGCAAGGGCAGACAGGTCGCGATCGAAGGTGGTTTCCGCGCTGATCGACTTCGTCTCCCGTGAAGGGTCGACGTGACGGGAGCCGTGGCCGTTGGCACGGCGAACCAGAGCCGGCCCGTCGTCCCCCAGCTTCCGGACGGCCTCCCGATCAGGCAGGACCTGCAATTGCCTAAGCCGGGTGATGCCAATCGCCTCCAGCCGGCGCGCGAGGGCGGCACCGACGCCCGGCAGCAGGCGAACGGATTCGGGGGCCAGAACGGCGGCCGCCTCCTCGGCGTCGATGACCGTGAACCCACGCGGCTTGCCCCGCCCGGCGGCAATCTTGGCCATCAAACGATTGGCAGCCAGACCAACGGATACGGTGACGCCGACCCTGTTCTCCACGGCCGTGGCAAACCGGGCGAGGGTCACAGCCGGTTCAGCGCCGTGCAGGGCCTCGGTGCCGGCCAGGTCGAGTACAGCTTCATCGATCGACAGGTGCTGAACCTGAGGCGTGAGTTCGGCCATCAGGCTGCGGATCTGGCGGGAAGCCGCCACGTATTTCTCGAAGTCCGGCTTGATGACAACGGCATCGGGGCAGGCCTTGAGCGCCTTGAACATGGGCATGGCGCTTTTTACGCCGTCCATCCGGGCGATGTAGCAGGCGGCGGTGACAACCCCTCGGGAACCGCCGCCGACAATGACGGGACGGGACCGCAGGTCGGGCCGGTCGCGCTTTTCCACGCTGGCGTAGAACGCGTCGCAGTCGATATGGGCGATGGTCAGGCGCAACAGCGAGCGATGGGTGACCAGACGGAATCGGCCGCAGCCGGGACAGCGGGGCGGTGCTGTGTCCGCGACGGCGTAGCAGTCACGGCAAAGCGATGGCATTTCAACCGGGCCACAGCCACGCGGCGCCGCGGACGCCTGACGAATCGCCATGCCTGTTGCGCAGGATCGGGGTGGCGATGCTGTCGCTGAAGGCGTGTGCGGGGATGCGGCGGGGCAATTCGGTATAGAGATGGGCCATGTTCGACAGGCCGCCGCCAAGGACGATCGCGTCGGGGTCGAGGATGTTGATGATCATGGCCAAGCCGCGCGCCAGACGATCGGCATGGCGGTCCAAGGCGGTGACCGCCGCATCTTCGCCGGCAGCGGCGCGCGCCGGCAGGCTGCCGGCATCGTGGGCGCCAGGTCCGTCGCAGTCGCGGGCGAGCGATGGGCCGGCAAGGTAGGTCTCCAGGCAGCCGTGCTTGCCGCACCAACACAGGTTGCCGGGCACCTCGATGCCGGCCGGCCAGGGCAGCGGGGTGTGACCCCACTCGCCGGCGATGCGGTGGGGGCCGCGATGAACACGACCATGCATGATGATGCCGCCGCCGCAGCCGGTGCCAAGGATGACACCGAAGACCACGCCGTAGCCGGCGCCGGCCCCGTCGGTGGCTTCGCTGAGGGCGAAGCAGTTGGCGTCGTTCTCGACGCGAACCTCACGGCTCAGGCGTTCGCTGATGTCGTGGTCAAGGCGATGGCCGTTCAGGGCGATGGAGTTGGCGCCCTTGACCAGGCCGGTCGCCGGGCTGATGACGCCAGGGATGCCAATTCCGACACTGGCGGTGATCCCGAGGCGCGACTCGCAGTTGCGGACGAGCATGGCGATGGCGCTGAGCGTGTCGGTGTAGCCGGCGGGCGTTGGGGTGCGATGGCGAAACACCTCGGTGCCGGCGGGATCGAGAACCACGATTTCGATCTTGGTGCCGCCAAGGTCAATGCCGATTCGATAAGAGTTCATGCGGCAGCACTATAGCAGCGGGCATATGCGCGCCGCCAGAATGTCCGGCCATTACCAGGCTTGATTGGCGGCAGTTGCGATTGGCGGCAGTCGCGATTTGCAGCGGGCCCGATTTGCAGCGGGCTTGAGTCGCGGTGGGCCCGGCTCCCGGTGGGCCCGGCTCGCGGTGGGCCCGGTTAACGGTGGTCCCGGTTCGCGGCCGGCTCCGTGGTGCTCCATTCCGCTCCGGATCGCGTTGATCCCGATCAATGCCCAATGGGCGGCTGCGGCATAGGAAAGCAGCGCATCATAAGCAGGGGATCCCCATGATCGCCACCATGAAAGCCGCCGTCGTCCGCGAGTTCGGCAAGCCGCTGACGATCGAGGAGGTCGTCGTACCGACACCGGGGCCAAATGAGGTGCTGGTCAAGATCGCTGCCACCGGGGTCTGCCATACCGACCTGCACGCCGCCGACGGCGACTGGCCGGTGAGGCCCAGCCCTCCGTTTATTCCGGGCCACGAAGGTGCTGGGATCGTCGCGGCCGTCGGCAGCGGCGTTAAACGCCTGAAAGAGGGTGACGCTGTGGGTATCGCCTGGCTGCACGACGCGTGCGGCTGCTGCGAGCCGTGCCTCACGGGCTGGGAAACGCTGTGCGAATCACAGAACAACAGTGGCTACAGCGTAAACGGCAGCTTCGCAGAATATGCGATCGGTGATGCGGACTACGTCGGCCATCTGCCCGCGGATGTCGACTTCGTTGCCATGGCGCCGATCCTGTGTGCCGGCGTGACGACCTACAAGGGCATCAAGGAGACCGAGGCGCGTGCCGGGGAGTGGATTGCCATCTCCGGAATTGGTGGTCTCGGCCACATCGCCATCCAGTATGCCAAGGCGATGGGGCTGCATGTCGTGGCGCTGGACGTCACGGACGAAAAACTGGCCCTGGCACGCAGCCTCGGGGCCGAGGTCACCATTGATGCCAGGGCGCCGGATGCGGCGGCGCAAGTCGTGCGACTGACCGGCGGCGGCACCCACGGCGTGCTGGTGACGACCGTGTCACCGCCCGCCTTCGCCCAGGCGCTGAACCTTGTGCGGCGCAAGGGCACGATCGCACTGGTGGGCCTGCCGCCCGGCAATTTCGCCACCCCGATCTTCGACGTCGTGCTCAAATGCATTACCCTGCGCGGGTCGATCGTTGGGACCCGTCAGGACCTGGCGGAGGCCATCCGCTTCGCCTGGGAGGGCAAGGTCAAGAGCCATATCCATGAAGCTTCACTGGATGACATCAACCGGATCTTCACCGATCTGAAAGCCGGGACGGTGGACGGGCGAATGGTAATCCGGCTTTAGAGCAACATCACCCTGACCGGAATGGTCAGGGTGATGAAGTTGCTCGCTCAAACAACGAGATAGAGCGCGCTGACTGTTTACAGTCAGGCTGAAACCGCTCTAGCGCGGCATTGGTTCGCATTGCCTAGGCTCGTGTGCGCTTGCCCTTCTCCAAGGGCGTAGGTTTCCGTTCCGGTCTCAGACCGAACCGGACTTATTGAACGACTTCAGACCGCGGGCTTCCCTAAGAGGGCCGACGATCTCGCGGGAACCATACAATCGGTTTGATAACGAATATCATCACGACTTGAACGCCCGGCTACAGGTAGCCGGCACCGGCTTCCTCGGCGAAACGGGCCGGGTCGCCCTCCCAGACGATGCGGCTGTGCTCAATGACATAGACGCGGTCGGCGTGCGGCAGGGCGAAGGTCACGTTCTGCTCACCGAGCAGGACAGTGATATCGGTGGTCTGGCGAAGCGTCTCCATGGCCTTGGAGAGTTGCTCCAAGATCACCGGGGCAAGACCCAGGGTCGGCTCGTCCAGGATCAACAGCTTTGGTCGCATCATCAAGGCACGGGCGATCGCCAGCATCTGCTGCTCGCCGCCGGACAGGGTGCGGGCGGCCTGGGTCTGGCGGGACTTGAGGATGGGGAACAGGCCGAACAGCCATTCCAGTTGTTTGGCGGCGTCATGCTTGGTCTGGTGCTGGGCGCCGAGGTCGAGGTTTTCGCGAACCGACATGTCGCCAAACAATTCCCGCGTCTCCGGGCACTGAACGATACCCGTCCGCGCGATGGCACCGGGGGTGCGACGGGCCAAGCTTTCACCGCGCCAGTTGATGGTTCCGCTGTAGGGCACAAGGCCGGAGATGGCGTTGAACAGGGTGGTCTTGCCGGCACCGTTGATACCAACGACGGACACGAACTCACCTTCGCCGACATGGATCGAGATGTCATCAACCGCCGTGGCCTTGCCGTAAAGCACGCCGAGGTTGCGCACATCCAGCAGCGGCGTCTTGCCCTTGTGCTCACGGTCGGGCCGGGCGGCGGTTTCGATCTTGCCGCCGAGATAGACGCGGCGCACCGTCTCGTCGCGCATGACCTCTTCGGCGGTACCTTCCGCGATGCGCTCACCGAGGTACATGGCAAACACACGGTCGACCAGCCCCGCCACGCTTTTGACGTTGTGGTCGACCAGCAGCACGGCATGGCCCTCCGCTCGGAAACTACCAATCAGAGCGGAAAAATCGGCAACCTCGCTGGACGTCAGGCCGGCAAACGGTTCATCGACCAGCACCACCTTGGGATTACGGGCGATCGCCTTGGCAAGTTCGAGCCGGCGCAGATCGGCAAAAGCCAGCGTGCGCGGCAGGCGGTGCATGACCCGGTCAAGACCCACCCGGGCGGCAATTTCCTCCGCTCTGTGGGTGACGCCATGATCAGTCGCCAGCATCAGCAAATTGTCGGGCAGCAGCGCCAGCTTGATGTGTTCCAGGATGGTCTGGCGGTGCAGCGGGTGGCTGTGCTGGAAGACAATGCCGACGCCCTGGCGGGCAATGCGGTGGGTGGGCCAACCAGCGACGTCGACGCCTGACAGTCTGACCTGGCCGGCGTTCGGACGCTCGATGCCCATGATGCACTTCATCACGGTCGACTTGCCGGACCCGTTCGGGCCGATCAGGCCGAGGATCTCACCGGCATTGATGGCAAACCCGATGTCTTTCACCGCAACCAGGCCGCCGAAGCGCTTGGTCAGGCCGTTGACCTCCAGAAGCGCGGTCATTCGCGGCCTCCCGCCTGGAGAACCCGGCCCATGAAGCCGCCGGGGAAGAACAGGATCACCACAAGCGCGATGGCGGAGACCACGAACGTGGACAGCTGGCCGAGCGGGCGGAGGATTTCGCCGGCTCCGATCAGGAAGATGGAGCCGACAGCGGCGCCGATGATGGTGCGGCGGCCGCCAAGGACGGCTGCAATGATAACGTTCACGCCGACGGCGATATCGACCACGGTGCCGACCGAGGCGGTGCCGAGATAGAAGATCAGCATGGCGCCGGCGAGGCCGGAGAAGAACGCGCTCAGGCAGAACGCGGCCAGCTTGTGCTTGGTGACGTTGAAGCCAAGCGCGGCGGCCTCGATGGCGTTCTGGCCGCTGGCCTGCAGAATAAGGCCGACAGGTGATTGCGCCAGGCCATACAGGATGGCGCCGCTGACCGCCATGAAGCCCAGTGCGTAATAGTAGTTGGTGTTGGCGTCGATCGACAGCACGTCAGGCAGGTCGAGGCCGATTTCCCCACCGGTGATGCCGGCGAACAGCACCAGGACGTTTTGCAGCAGCAGCACGGCAACGAGCGTGACGAGGCCGAAATAGGGGCCGGTCAGACGCAGGGCGGGCACCGCGAGGACCACGCCGGCAATCACCGCCGCGACGGCCGCGGCTGGCAGGCAGGCAAGGATGGGCCAGCCCCAGTAGTGATTGAGCAGGGCGGCGGTATAGGCGCCGACGCCGATCAGGAAGCTGGGGCCAAAATTGACCTCACCGGCGAAGCCGAACAGCAGGTCCCAGGACATCGCGAACACGGCGTAATAATACGCCAGGGTCAGCAAGCCGAGGATGTAGCCGTCAACGCCCAGCGGCAGCAGGGCCAGGATGACCAGGGCGGGGATGACGATCAGGACGGTGCGCGACATGGCAGTTACCTCCGCCCCAGCAGGCCTTGCGGCCGGATGTAGACCACCGCGACGAGCAGCAGCAGGACCGGAACGGTGCGGATGGAGGGGGAGACAAGGTAGGCGGTCATCGTCTCCAGGTAGCCGACGACATAGGCAGCCATGAGCGAGCCGGAAACGCTGCCCAGGCCGCCGAGGACAACGATGGAGAAGGCGCTGGCGGTGAGGGTGCCGGCATTGTCGGAGCTGACGCCCAGGAATGCGCCGAGCAGAACGCCGGCGATGCCGGCAAGGATGCCGTAGATCGCCCAGACCAGGACGTAGATATTGGATAACTCGAAGCCCAGCAGCGTCAGGCCGCGCGGATTCATTGATGCAGCGAGCAAGGATTTGCCGGTGCGGGTGCGGTTCACCAGAAGGTAAAGCATCCCGATGACGCCCCAGGACAGCGCCGCCGTCAGGATCTCGTTCCAAGGCGTGCGGACACCCAGGATCATGACCACGCCTTCGATCAGGGGGCGCACCGTCTTGGGATTGTTGGTGAAGAAATAGGCCACCGCCTCCTGCAGCATGATGCCCCAGAGCAGGGTGCCGGTGAGCACGAAGATCTCCTTCTCCTCGTGCGGAATGGCACGCGAATCCTGGATCGGGCGGACGATGACGCGGTAGGTGATGAAGGCGCAGACCAGGCTGGCGGCGATACCGGCCAGCGCCCCAAGATAGGGGTTGGTGGTGAAGGTGCCGGAGACCCACCACGCGATGACGGCCGCCACGACCATGATGGCGCCGTGCGAAAGGTTCAGCACGCCGGAAACGCCGAAGATCAGGGTGAAGCCGGTGGCACCGAGGGCGTAGAGGCTGCTGATCGCGAAGCCGTCGATCAGGATCTGGAGGGCGAGCATGAGTGTCCGTTACTGGGGAATGGCTTCGTCAAGTCGAGCCTGGCCGGCCCGGCCCGTTTTACCGATCGGGCCGGCCATGACGTGCCGCAGGACTACTGCGGAAGCTTGGTGAAGGCGGGAAACTGCATCTTGCCGGTGGCAACGGCGGTCGGCCAGACGGTGACCGGGTTGCCCTTCTGCCACTGGACCATCAGCCCGGTGATGTAACCTTCGCCGATCTTCATGCCGTGGGCAAACGTATCGGTCTTCGGCAGGAACACGACGCGACCGATGGTGCCGACATAGTCGGTCTCCTCCATCGCGGTGACCATCTTGTCAGGATCGGTGCCACCGGCCTTTTTGATCGCATCCGCCCACATGAACACATCGTCGTAGGACTGATACGCGGCGTAACCCGGCAGGCTGCCGTATTTCGCCTGGTAAGCCTTGGCGAACGGGATGGTCTTGGGCGTCACGGCAACATCGGGGGCAGCGACCATGTTGAAGATGACGCCGTCGGTCGCGCCGTTGGTGTCCTTCCAGAAGGTCGCGTTGGTGGCCTGGCTGGAAACACCGTACATCGGCATCGGCACCTGCTGCTGCTGCCACTGCACCGTCGGCTGGACACCGACATGGCTGATGCCGGTGACGATGACATCCGGCTTGGCAGCCTCGATCTTGTTGAAGATCGGCGTGAAGTCGGTGGTGTCAGGCGACAGGCGGATGTGGTCGAGCACCTTTAGACCGCCGGCCGGCAGGCATTTCATGTATTCGGCGTCAAGCGGGATGGTCCAGGCCGCGTCCTCGCTCATGATGACTGCGGACTTCATGTGCAGGTCCTTGACCATCAGCGACTTGGACGCCTCGCAGACGATGTCGGCGATCTGGGTGGAGGCCAAATAGCCGTGGAAGACGTACTTCATGTGGTCGTAGTCGTCGTGCACCCGCTTGGTAATGTCGTTGCTGGCGGCGCCGGGGGTGATCAGCGGCATTTTCAGGCGGCCGGCCCAAGGTTCAAGGGCGAGGACAACCTCACTAACATAGCTGGCGATGACGGCGGCGACCTTGTCCTGCTGGGCCGCCCGCTGGAAGGCGCGAACGGCGTCGACGGCGGAATTATGGTCATCGTAGTCAACGATCTCGATCATCTGGCCGTTGATGCCACCGGCCTTGTTGATCTCCTCGGCCGCCAGCTTGGCGCCATTGGGAATGCCCACGCCGCTGATCGCCGAAGTTTCCGCGATGACGCCGATCTTGATCGGATCCGCCGCCTGCGCGGCCGATGCTGCCAACGCCAATCCCAAGGTGGCGCCCACAACGCCGAGCTTATGCGATAACCGCATGATCCGTTTTCCTTTTACCGAACGTCAAACACATTCCGCCACTACATCGCAGCAGACGGCTCATGCTTGATCCTGTTCGGTAAGGCAAGCTGTTCGCGGCGGGAAAACGCGCCGTTTACACTTACTCGCTAGAAATTGCCGTGCCGCGGCTGCCGATCATCGCCAGCAGCTCGCGGCGCGTGGCAGCGTCGTCGCGGAAGGCGCCAAGCATGCGGCTGGTAACCATGGTGACACCGGGTTTGTGAACGCCGCGGGTGGTCATGCACTGATGTGCCGCTTCAATGACAACGGCGACACCACGGGGTTCCAGGACGTCCTGGATCGTGTTGGCAACCTGCGCGGTAAGCTTTTCCTGGATCTGCAGGCGCTTTGAATAGGCATCGACAACACGGGCCAGCTTGCTGATGCCGACGACGCGGCGATGCGGCAGGTAAGCGACGTGGACGCGACCGATGATGGGCGCCATGTGGTGCTCGCAGGTGCTTTCCAGGCGAATGTCGCGCAGCAGCACGATCTCGTCGTAGCCGTCGGTCTCCTCGAAGGTGCGCTCCAGCAGCGCCACCGGGTCAACCGCATAACCCACGAAGAACTCCTGGTAGGCGCGTGCGACGCGGGATGGAGTGTCACGCAGGCCCTCCCGGTCGGGGTCGTCACCGGCCCAGCGCAGCAGGGTGCGGATCGCCGCCTCGGCCTGCTCCCGGGTCGGGCGATCTTCGGTGACCGCATCCGTGGCACGGGACGGGGTGGGCGTAACGATATTCACCGCGAAGAGTCCTCCGGCTTTATTTTTGGGCGTTGCCGCCCGGGCCGATATGGGTCGGATCGGTCAACCCGCAACCGGCGATGTGTCAGCTCAATGAACCCTACCGCTTTGGTGCGGACTGTCCAGGCTGAACGCCGGGATGGCGACGTCGAAATTCTCGCCGGAGGATGGGACCACCATGTGATAGGCGCCGACCATGAAGCCGGAGGGCGTGTCCAGCGGCGTCCCGGAGGTGTATTCGAAGCTTTCGCCAGGTTCGAGCAGCGGCTGTTCACCGACCACTCCGGCACCATGGACATGCTGGGTGCGACCGCGGGCGTCGGTGATCTGCCAGGTCCGGCGCAGCAACTGGATCGGCTCCGCCCCCTGGTTCTCGATCTTCACCCGGTAGGCCCAGACGAAGTGGTTCTCGTCGGGCTGCGATTGGTCAGCCAGAAAGAACGACCGGACGGAAACCTGCACGTCGCGGGTGGTTCGGGAATAGTCGGCGCGCGCGTTCCCCACGGAGCGGCCTGGCCGCTGTGGCTGCATCATTGAGGTGGCCGAACGCCGGGTCCGACCTGGCTTTGAATCTTCAGACGACATGACAGCATACCTTCTTGCCTTGTCGAGGTTCGGAATCAAGGACGAATCCGCCCTGCTTGTCCAGGATGGTGAGGTCTCAAGGTTATCCGCAAGTCGATCCGGCGGTGCGGGGATTGTCTGCTGGTCCAGAAATGATGCGATCAATCGGTAACGACTGGAACCCTCCGGCGGTTCAACGCGCGGCGAGGCTGTCGACGGATTTGCAACAAATTTGCCGGCCAATGGCAGCGCGATGCCGCCACTGGCCGCGATCGGGAACCCGTACGAAAGGGATCAATGCGCATTCAGCTCGCTCAACGCCTGGCGCAGATCGTCCTTGATGTCTTCGACATCCTCGAGGCCGATCGAAACGCGGATGACGCCGTCGGTGATACCAAGGCGGGCACGCTCCTGCTCGCCGATGCGCATGTGGGTGGTTGTAGCCGGGTGAGTGGCCAGGGATTTGGAATCACCCAGGTTGTTCGACACGGCGATCAGTTCGAAGCCGTTCATGACCTGGAAGGCACCCGCCTTGCCGCCGGCGACCTCGAAGGTGACGACGGTGCCGCCACCAGTCATCTGCCGACCCGCAAGGGCGTGCTGCGGGTGGTCCCGGCGGGTCGGATACCATACCCGCGAAATGGCCGGCTGATCGGCGAGGAAGTCGGCGATGGCGGCAGCGGAGCGGCCGGCGGCTTCGACCCGAATGGCCATGGTTTCCAGCCCTTTGAGGATAACCCAGGCATTGAACGCCGACAAAGCCGGGCCGGTGTTGCGGATGAATGGCTGCAGGACGTCGCTGATCCACTTCTTGCTGCCGAGAACCGCGCCGCCAAGCACCCTGCCCTGCCCGTCCATGTGCTTCGTGCAGGAATAGACCACGACATCGGCGCCCATCGTGAGCGGCTGCTGCAACAGTGGCGTGGCAAAGACGTTGTCGACCACGACGATGGCGCCGGCCTTGTGCGCGAGCTCTGCAACGGCGCGCAGGTCGACCATTTCCAGCATCGGATTGGACGGGCTTTCCACCAGCACAAGGTTGGTGGGGCGCGCCAGCGCGGTTTCCCACTGGGCGAGGTCGGCGCCGTCGACGAACTCCGTCGCAATGCCGAATTTCGGCAGCAGGGTAGAGACGATCCAATGGCAGGATCCAAACAACGCGCGCGAGGCGACAACCCGGTCACCGGTCTTCAGATGGGCCAGCAGGGCGGCGTTGACGGCGGCCATGCCGGTGGCCGTGGTGCGGCAGTCCTCGGCACCTTCGATGGCGCACAGGCGCTGCTCCAGCATGGTGAGTGTCGGATTGGCGAAACGTGAGTACTGGTAGTGCTCGACGGTACCGGCGAACGTCGCCTCGGCCTGTTCGGCGTCGTCGTAGACGTAGCCGGACGTGAGGAACAGGGCTTCGGCGGTCTCGCCATACGGGGTGCGCTGAACGCCGCCATGGACAAGGCGGGTGGCAGGGCGGAGGCGGGATGGATCGAATGTCATATGTCAGGGCCCCTTGCAACGATGGCCCGACCGTTTGAGCAGTAAGGATGTGGTATATCATCCAGTACTGGCCTCTTTAGCGCGCTTGTTTTACCTCGCCGCAATCCGGCCGGACAAATCACGAGGACCGGGAACGGCCCGGTGGTTATCTGATACGGCCAAGGCGCGTGGTCCGTCAATGGCCACACTCCACCTACCAAGAGCGGCCAATCGACCCTTCCCGCCCGCGATGCTGGATCTTTCCGCTCCGCCCACGGCGCGCTAGAACGTTGCACGAGGCCAGGAGGCAGCGATGCGGGCGATTTTCGTGCAGATCAAATGCGATATGGGACAGGCCTATCATGTCGCTCAGACGGCCGCCGACGTCATACCGGAGCTGTCCGAGTTGTTTTCGACTTCTGGAGATTATGATCTGCTTGGCAAGTTCTATCTGAGCGCGGAGCAGGACATCGGGCTGTTTGTGACCGAGAAGATCCAAACACTGTCAGGCGTAAAAGACACCTATACATTGATCACATTCAATGCCTTCAGTGGCGGCTCGGCGGTCTAGATCTCGCAGTATTCATGCCGGACGCGGATGCGCGTTCGCAATGCAATCAAAGGGGGACGAACATGGGAAGACTCGACGGAAAATTCGCGGCGATCACGGGCGGGGCGTCGGGGATCGGTGAGGCAACGGTCAGGCGTTTCATCGCCGAAGGCGCAAGCGTGGCTTTCTGCGATCGCGACGGCGAACGCGGCCAGCGTGTGGCGGCCGAACTGGGGGCCGCAGGTGGCAAAATCGCCTTCACGCAGGCTGACGTTGGAACCGAGGCCGCTTGCCTCAGCTTCATCAACGGCGCCGCGCAGGCGTTCGGACGGCTCGATATCCTGGTGAACAATGCCGGCATCCGCAAATACGAGAAGGTCGATGAAGCCAGCGCGGAAAGCTGGAACGAGATCCTCAATATCAACCTCATGAGCTACGCCTTCTGTGCAAAGGCGGCGGTTCCAGCGATGCGCCGCGGCAACGGCGGCGCGATCGTCAACGTCGCATCCGTCCGGTCCGTCGTCGCCGGCGGCGGCAACCTGCTCTATGACACGACCAAGGCGGCAATCGCGGGCTTCACCCGGGGGCTCGCGGCCGACCACTCGGCGGAAGGCATTCGGGTGAACGCCGTTGGTCCCGGCCCGATCTTCACGCCGTTCCATGCGCGCCGTATCGCCGCGGCCGGCGAGACGGTGGAGCAGTACAACGCCAAGGCCGCACAGGGCACGATGATGAAGCGGCCAGGAAGGCCCGAGGAAGTCGCGGCCGCAATCCTGTTCCTGGCCTCCGACGATGCTTCCTATGTCACCGGGGCCCTGCTGTTCGTGGATGGCGGCATGACGGCGATGTGAGGAAACGCAGCCGGCACGCGCATGGTCCGCGATCGCTTGCAAAGTGATCGCGGACAGCGCAGAGCCGCGATCCTGGTGCTTCTCAAACCAGCCGAGCCTGGCGCACGGCTGCGGCGATAAAGCCGGCGAACAGCGGGTGGGGGGCGAACGGCTTCGACTTCAGTTCCGGATGATACTGGACGCCAACGAACCAGGGATGGCCGGGCAGCTCGATGATCTCGGGCAGAACCCCGTCGGGGGACATGCCGGAGAAGCGCATCCCGGTCTTCTCCAGGCAGTCGCGGAAGTTGACATTAACCTCGTAGCGATGCCGGTGACGTTCCTCGACGACCGGGGCGTCATCGTAGATCGCGCGCACCAGGCTGTCGGGACGCAGCACCGCCGGGTAGGCACCAAGGCGCATGGTGCCGCCTTTGGCGTCGGTCTCCGAACGGCGTTCGATCTGGTTGCCGCGGGCCCATTCGGTCAGCAGGCCGACGACCGGCACATCGCATGGACCAAACTCGGTGGATGAGGCCTCGGGCAGATTGGCAAGATTGCGGGCGGCCTCGATGACAGCCATCTGCATGCCGAAACAGATGCCGAAGAACGGCACCTTGTGTTCGCGGGCGAAGCGGACCGCCTCGATCTTGCCGGGGGTGCCGCGTTCACCAAAGCCGCCGGGAACCAGAATGCCGTGAACGCCCTCCAGGCGATGGACGGTGCCAGGTTGCTCGAAGATCTCGCTGTCGACCCAGTCCAGGCGAACCTTGACCCGGTTAGCGATGCCGCCATGGGTCAGCGCTTCGGCCAGCGACTTATAGCTGTCCAGCAGGTTGGTGTACTTGCCAACGACGGCGATGCGGACCTCACCCTCGGGGCTCTGCACGATGTCGACGATGCGCTGCCAGCGCGACAGGTCGGGTTCGATTTCAAAACTCATGCCGAAATGGCGCAGCACTTCACGATCCATGCCTTCGGCGTGGTAGGCGATCGGCACCTGGTAGATGGTGGCGACGTCGAGCGCTGGGATCACCGCCGTGGGGCGGACATTGCAGAACAGCGCGATCTTGCGGCGCTCGTTGTCTGGAATCGGGCGGTCGCAGCGGCACAGCAGCATCTGCGGCTGGATGCCGACATTGAGCAATTCCTTCACAGAATGCTGGGTCGGCTTGGTTTTCAACTCCCCGGCCGAAGGGATGTAGGGCACCAGCGTCAGGTGCACGAACATCGCGTGGTCGGGACCAAGCTCGTTGCCAAGCTGGCGGATGGCTTCCAGGAAGGGAAGCGATTCGATGTCGCCGACGGTGCCACCGATCTCCACCAGCACGAAGTCGAAATCGGCGGTTCCGCGCAGGACGGCTTCCTTGATCGCATCGGTGATGTGCGGGATGACCTGGACGGTGGCGCCAAGGTAGTCGCCGCGACGCTCCTTGGCGATCACATCCTGGTAGATGCGCCCGGTGGTGGCGTTGTCGAGCTGGGTGGCGTGGACGCCGGTGAAGCGTTCGTAGTGGCCCAGGTCGAGATCGGTTTCCGCGCCGTCATCGGTGACGAAGACTTCCCCGTGCTGGTACGGGCTCATGGTTCCGGGGTCGACGTTGAGGTAGGGGTCCAGCTTGCGCAGCTTGACCTTGAAGCCGCGGGCCTGAAGCAGGGCGCCAAGCGCTGCTGCTGCGATTCCTTTGCCCAGGGATGAGACCACGCCGCCAGTGACAAACACATATCGCGTCATGGGCGCCCACCATAGCGAAGCGAATCGGGCAGGGGAAAGCCTGCCGTTAAAAAATCATACATGTTCGGGAAAGTCAGTTGGTCGGTGCGGAGGGGCCGGTCGGCGCGGGCGGCGGCGGTGGAGCGGCGGGAGACGAGGCCGGTGCCGGCGTGTCGAGAAGTGACCGACCAGGGGCCGACGAGCTGCCGCGGTCGATCAATGCCAGGGTCAGCGACAGGCCCATGAAAATAACGGCCAGAACGGCCGTCGTGCGGGTCAGCAGGTTCGCCGTGCCGCGACCGGACATGAAGGAACCCATGCCCTGGGAGCTGCCGATACCCAAACCGCCGCCTTCGCTCCGCTGGATCAGCACGACGCCGATCAAAGCGAGGGTTACGAACAGGTGGATGATCAACAGGACGGTGCTCAACGCGTGGGACTTTCAAGCGGCTATGCGGCGAAAGGTCGAACCCGTCGCCGCGGGCGCCTCTTACCCGGCCTTTGCCGCGCGGGCAATCGTTAGAAACTCATCCGCCTTGAGGCTGGCGCCGCCAATCAGCGCGCCGCCGACATTCGGCACCGCCAGCAGGGAGGTGGCATTGGCGCCCCGAACCGACCCGCCATACAGAATGCGGATGGCCTGGCCGGCATCACCGAACTGGCGAACCAGCTCCTCGCGAATGAAGGCGTGCATGAGCGCGACGTCTTCGTCGGTGGCGGTTTTGCCGGTGCCGATCGCCCAGCAGGGTTCGTAGGCAACCACGCCCGTAAAGGGCTTCGGCAGGCTGCCGGAGAGCTGCCAGCCGACGATCTCGGTCTCCTGGCCGCCGCTGCGCTGATCGGCGGTCTCGCCGACGCAGACGATCGGGGTCAGGCCGACATCGACCGCCGCCAGCGTCTTTTCACGCACCAGTTCATCGGTCTCGCCGTGGTTCTGCCGGCGTTCGGAATGTCCCAGGATGACCCAGCTGGCACCCACGTCGCGCAGCATCGGCGCGGCGATGTCGCCGGTATGGGCGCCTTGCTTCGTCTGGTGACAATCCTGGCCACCAACCGCTACCGGGGAGCCCTGCAGGGCCTGGGCCACAGCCGCGACGTGCAGCGCGGTCGGGCAGACCAGAAGTTCAGCGGTGATGCCCTGGCTTCCGGCGGCAATAGCCTTCGCCAGCGCGATCGCCTCAGCCGCCAAGCCGTTCATCTTCCAGTTTCCGGCGATCAGTTGTGGCATCGTTCAGTGTCTCCCGGCTGCCGGAACGGGCTATCGTTTTGTTTCATCGCATAATTCGCGCAGTCTGAACGTTCCGCTCAGGGACGTCATGCTCTAGCGGAGTTTCCCTGGGCGTCAAGGGCATGCGCCCGAGACAAAAACCAGGACAAAAAAACGGCGCCTGAAGGCGCCGCTTAAGTTTGGGGGGAAACGTCACGCGGATGAGGCCAAGCCACCATCCGCAGACACGACATTGGGTGAGTTTTGGCGTAGTCAAGTTCACGGACACGGGGGAATTTGCGGCATCGTAGGCGATTTGCCATCGGCGGATTCCGCCGGGGTCTGGCACCGGGGCCGGATTCCGTCCTATATGCCGGGTTCCCTCCATTTATCGCCGTCAGGAGCCAATCCGCATGGATTATGTCGAGCAAGCCGGCATTCGCATTGCCAAATCCCTTTACGAATTTGTCAACAGCGAGGCGTTGCCCGGCACCTCGATAACGCCCGATGCGTTCTGGGGCGGGTTTGCCGGCCTGCTCACGGAACTGGCGCCGCGGTGCAATGCGCTGTTGGAAAAACGCGACAGCATCCAGGCGCAGGTTGACGCCTGGCATCTGGCCAACAAGGGGAAGCCGGCCGACACCGAGGGTTATCTGGGGTTTCTTCGCGGCATCGGCTATCTGGTCGAGGAACCGGCGACGGTTGCGGTCAGCACCTCGAAGGTTGACCCGGAAATCGCCTCCCTCGCCGGACCCCAGCTCGTCGTCCCGGTGACCAATGCCCGCTATGCCCTGAATGCCGCAAATGCCCGGTGGGGCAGCCTGTATGACGCACTCTATGGGACGGATGCCATTCCGGAGGACGATGGCGCAACACGAGGGCGGGGCTTCAACAAGGTGCGCGGTGACAAGGTCGTCGTCAGGGCACGGGAAATCCTGGATGGCGCGGCGCCCCTGGCACACGGCAGCCACGCTGACGCTGCCGGCTATTCGGTGAAGGACGGCGTGCTGGTCGTCGCGCTGAACGGCGGCGCGGCAACCGGCTTGAAGGATCCTGCACAGTTTGCCGGCTATCGCGGGGACGCCGGGGCGCCATCCATCGTGCTGCTGAAGCATAACGGCCTGCACCTGGAGATCGTGGTCGATCGCGGCCATCCGATCGGCAAGGACGACGCGGCGGGCGTCGCCGACGTAATGATGGAATCGGCGCTGACAACGATCCAGGATTGCGAGGATTCCATCGCCGCGGTGGATGCCGAAGACAAGGTGCTCGCCTACCGCAACTGGCTCGGGCTGATGAACGGAACGCTGCAGGACACCTTCGAGAAAGGCGGCCAGATGATGACCCGCCGGTTGAACCCTGACCGGTCCTACACAAAGCCGGCTGGCGGCACGCTGTGGCTGTCCGGGCGCAGCCTGATGCTGATCCGCAATGTTGGCCACCACATGTACACCGACGCTGTGCTGGACACGGCCGGCGCGGAAATCCCTGAGGGATTCCTGGATGCGGCGCTGACCTCGCTGATCGCGATGCACGACCTGGCGAGCAAGGGACCGATCAAGAACAGCCGGGCCGGGTCGGTGTACATCGTGAAGCCGAAGATGCACGGCCCGGAGGAAGTTGCGCTGACCAACGACCTGTTCACGCGGGTGGAGGCCATCCTCGGGCTGGCGGCGAACACCGTGAAAATGGGCATCATGGATGAGGAGCGGCGGACCTCGGCCAACCTCAAAGCCTGCATCGCGGCCGCGGCGCAGCGGGTGGTGTTCATCAACACCGGGTTCCTGGACCGCACCGGCGATGAGATTCATACCTCGATCGAAGCCGGGCCGATGATCCGCAAGAACGAGATGCGCGGGACCGCCTGGATCAAGGCGTATGAGGATCAGAACGTCGATATTGGGCTGGAATGCGGCCTGCGCGGCAAGGCGCAGATCGGCAAGGGCATGTGGGCTGCGCCGGACCGGATGGCGGATATGCTGGCGCAGAAGGTCGGGCATCCCATGGCTGGGGCGAATACCGCCTGGGTTCCGTCGCCGACCGCCGCGACACTTCATGCGCTGCATTATCACCAGGTGGACGTCACGGTTCGGCAGAACGAGCTGGCGTCGCGCAAGCGGGCGCCACTGGCGGATCTGCTGACGATCCCGGTGGCGGAAGGGCAGAACTGGTCGTCGGACGATCTGCGGCAGGAACTCGACAACAACTGCCAGGGCATCCTGGGCTATGTGGTGCGCTGGATCGACCAGGGCGTCGGATGTTCAAAAGTGCCCGATATCCACGACATCGGGCTCATGGAGGACCGGGCGACGCTGCGCATCTCCTCGCAGCACATCGCCAACTGGCTGCACCACGGGGTGGTGACGCGGGATCAGGTAACAGAGGCACTGAAGCGCATGGCGCTGGTGGTGGATCGGCAAAATGCGGGCGATCCGTTGTACCGGCCGATGGCGCCGGGGTTTGATGGGGTGGCGTTCAAGGCGGCCTGCGACCTGATCTTCGACGGACGGACCCAGCCGAACGGCTACACCGAATTCATCCTGCACCGGCGCCGGCGGGAGGCGAAGGCAGCAGCCTGATCGACCGGATCGGTCGCTCGGGCGGGTGGCCCTGAAGGTTCAGCAATCGGCGCCATCGGGCGCCAGGTAACGAGAATCCTTTCATTCTGCCCCTCCGGACGGGGTAGAATGGCTGGTATGTCGGGACGCTTGGCCGCTCTGTGTGCGTCGGTTCTGCTGCTGACCGGTCTGGCTGCCGGGATCTGGTGGCTGGGCGCGCCGGCAGCAGCGGTGAGCGATACGGCGATCGTGCTGCCGGTGCCCCCCTTCCCGCCCCGCATCACCGAGGGAAGCACCTATGAGGCTTGCCTGACCACGCTGGCCAACGATCCGGTCAGTGCCGTGGCGGTCGCCGAAGCCTGGCAGGCCGGCGGCGGTGGCGATGGCGCCGCTCATTGCCGGGGTCTGGCCTTGATCGCCACCGGGCAACCGGCGGCGGGTGCCGATCTGCTGGAACACCTTGCGGCGCAAGGCAGCACGCCGCCCCCGGCCCGGGCGCTGGTGCTTGGGCAGGCGGCGCAGGCCCGCCTGATGGTCGCCCAGGCCGAACCAGCCGCTCGCGACGCTACCCTGGCCCTGACGCTGGCGCTGGCGCCAGCCGATACCGAACTGCTGATCATGCGGGCAGCGGCGGAAGGCATGATGGAACGATTATCCGAAGCGATCGACGATCTGGGCGAGGCGTTACGCTTGGACCCTTCGCGGACAGATGCGCTTGTGGCGCGGGCGGTAATGCGCCGGCGGCTGAACCTACTGCAGGCCGCGCAGGCGGACGTTACCCAGGCCCTGGCACTCGATCCCGACAACGCGGATGCGCTGCTGGAACGCGGCATCCTGCGTCAGAGAATGGGCGACGCGCGCGGCGCTCAGGTCGACTGGGAACACGCGCGCGACGTCGATCCGAACAGTACAACCGCCGATCTGGCGGACCAAAATCTGTCGCTGCTGGAGGCTGGGCCGCGCCAGCAATAGGGCGGTTGCGTTGCCATCGGCGACGTTCCGCGCTGGAATGGGCGAATACCAGTGTCCAAGGAAGAAGCGTCACATGATCGATAAATTCGTGCCGGATGTGGCAGCCGCGCTGGCCGGCGTTGCCGATGGGTCGGTTGTGTTGCTGGCCGGTTTTGCCAATGGCATGGCGGAAACGCTGATGGAAGGACTGGTCGCGCAGGGGGCGCGGGATCTGACGCTGGTGGCGAACTCGGGCGGGCGGGATGACGGGCCGGTCGCGGAGCTGCTGCAGTCTGGCCGCATCCGCAAGCTGGTGTGCAGCTTCGTGCGCGCGACCAGTGTGGCCGGGCGGCGGTTCGCCGCCGGCGACCTGGAACTGGAGATCGTGCCGCAGGGAACCCTCGCGGAGCGGATCCGGGCGGCCGGGGCCGGGGTACAGGCGTTCTACACACCGACGGGCGCGGATACGATCCTGGCGGAGGGGCGCGAGACCCGGGTGATCAACGGACGCAACTGCCTGTTGGAATACCCGATTTTCGGCGACGTCGCGCTGATCGACGCGTGGGAGGCCGATCGCTGGGGCAACCTGACGCATCGGGAAAGTGCCCGGAACTTCAATCCGGTTATGGCAACGGCGGCGCGGCTGACCATCGTGCAGACCCGCCATGTCGTTGCACTGGGGGATATCCCGCCGGCCAATGTTCATACCCCCGGCGTATTCGTTCATCGCGTCGTCCACGTTCCGGCGTGAGCGGACCGGCTTGAGCAGGAGGTTGTCATGACATTCAAACCGTTGACCCGTGCCGGTATCGCAGAGCGCATCGCGCAGGACATCCCCGAGGGCTGGTTCGTCAACCTGGGCATCGGTATCCCCACCGGGGTGTCGGACTACGTGCCGATCGATCGGGAGGTGATTTTTCACTCCGAAAATGGCGTGATCGGGGCCGGCCCCGCGCCCGATGCGGATCACGTCAATCCGTATCTGGTCAATGCCGGAACCCAGCCGATCACCCTGCGCACCGGCGGTGCATTCGTCCATCACGCCGACAGTTTCGCCATCGCGCGCGGCGGCCATCTGGATCTTTGCGTGCTCGGCGCATTTGAAGTGGCGCAGAACGGCGACATCGCCAACTGGGCCCATTCAGCCAATGATCCGGTGCGGCAGGTGGGCGGCGCGATGGACCTGGCAATCGGGGCGAAGCGGCTGTGGGTGGCGATGGAGCACAACACCAAGAACGGCGGCGGATCGCGCATTCGCCGGCTGTGCTCCTACCCGCTGACCGCCCGTGGTGTCGTACGGCGGGTTTACACCGACCTCGCGGTGCTGGACGTGACGCCCGCGGGTTTCGTGGTCCGCGATATGGTTCCGGGCCTGACGCGCGACGAGCTGCAGGCGCGCAGTGAGGCGGAGTTGTCCTGGTCATGATCACCGCTATTGCGATCAAGAGCCGCACGCCGTTCGTCGGTGGCGCCGGTTTTGGCGAAGTGGGCGGCTACGAGCGGATCGATGGCGTGGCGTCGGGGACGCTGGACCCGGCGCATCCGCGAAACCGCGGCATCGCGCTGTTGGACCGGATACCCGGCGGTCCGGTGCCGTATCAGGCGGACTTCGTGCTGTTGCGGCCGATCGATCCCGCCAAGGGCAACGGGCGGCTGCTGTATGAGGTGAACAATCGCGGGCGGATCATGCTGTTCGCCAATCTGTGCGCGGGGGCTGCGGGGAACCAGCCCGCATCGGCTGCCGACCTGGGCAACGCGCTGCCGCTGCGGCTTGGATTCTTGCTGTTGTGGACAGGATGGGATCCGAACGCGCCGAAATCGACCGGACTGTCGCTGGATGTTCCCGTGATCGATGGCGTGGTTCAGCCGGTCCGCGAGGAATTCGTTTCCGGCACAAGGCTGGGCGTGCATGACACGTTCAAGCTGGCATACGAAGCCGTGGGTCCGGCGAGCGTCACGGTGCGGCGCACGCAGACCGCGGTGCGGACCGGCGTTGCGTCCGAGATGGCTGACACCAGGACAGTGCGGCCCCTCGCCCCGGTCGAGCTCGGGTCGATCTACGAAGTGCGCTACCAGGCGACCAGGCCGCGAGTACTTGGCATCGGGTTCGCCGCAACGCGGGATGTCGTCAGTTGGATGCGGCACCAGGGTTCCGACCTGATCGGCCGGCCGGTGCAACACACCTTGGCGTTTGGAATTTCCCAGGCAGGCCGCTACCTGCGGGAACACATCGCGCAAGGCTTCAACGCCGACGAAGACGGAAAACGCGTGTTCGACGGCGTGCTCACCCACGTCGCGGGCATTGGCCGGGTCTTCTTCAACACCCCGTTCGCCCAGCCATTCCGCACCCGGACATGGCATGAGGATCATGACTTTCCCGAAGTCGAATTCCCCCATTCCGCCCAGAAGATGGACGACCCGGTGACCGGGCGCAGCGGCGGGCTGATGCCGGGGGACGCGACCGATCCCTTGCTGATTGAAACCAATACCGGGACCGAGTACTGGCAGAAGGGCGCATCGCTGCTGCACACGGATCCTCTGGGGACGCGCGATGTCGCGCTGCCGGCCAACGTGCGGGCCTTTCTGGTGGCGGGGACCCAGCACGGCGGCAAGGCCGGGATGCCACGCGACAACGGGCCATGCATCAATCCCCGCAACTGGCACGATCCGATGCCGGCGGTGCGGGCGCTGCTGGTGGCGCTGGATGAATGGGTCGTCTCGGGCCGGGCGCCACCGGACAGCCGCGTCCCGACGATCGCGGATGGAACGCTGACGCAAGCCGATGCCGTGGCGTATCCGGCGGTGCCGGGACTGGTCCGGCCGCACGCGGCGAACGATGCCGCACCGCTGGAAGACTGGGTCGATTCGCCACCGGCGGCACGTGGTTACGCGACGCTGGTACCGCAGGTCGACGCCGACGGCAATGAGGCCGCGGGCATCCGGCTTCCGGATATCGCGGTGCCGCGCGGCACATTCCTCGGCTGGAACCTATACAAGGCCCCCTACCCTGATGGTGAACTCGCTGACCGCGACGGAACGTTCCTGGCCTTCGCCGCGACGGAGGCGGAGCGGGGGGACGATCCTCGGGTTTCGGTGGCGGCGCGCTATCCGGCCGCGACCTACGGGGACGAAGTGCGGGCCGTGGTGGCGACGCTGCTGCGGAACAGGCTGCTGCTGCCGGAAGACGCCGAACGCTTTCTTCTGACCCTGTAGCGGCTTGCCGCGGCATTGCGATCCACCCGGATGGGCGGCACGCTACCCCAAAAATCGGAGGAACCAGGACATGGCCGATATTGTCATTCGCAACGGAACAATCTTCGACGGCACCGGAAGCGCCGCCTTCGAGGCTGACGTTGCGATCAACGACGGCCGCATTACGGCGGTCGGCAGGATCGCCGAACGCGGGGTCGAGGAAATCGACGCCCGCGGCCAGATCGTCACGCCGGGATTTATTGACCCGCACTCGCACTATGATGCCCAGGCGACATGGAGCAGCCGGATTACCCCATCCTCCTGGCACGGTGTCACCACGACCCTGATCGGCAATTGCGGGGTCGGTTTTGCGCCATGCCGGCCCGACGAGCGGGACATGCTGGTGCGGCTGATGGAGGGTGTGGAGGATATTCCCGAACCGGTGCTGACTGAGGGGCTGCCGTGGAACTGGCAATCCTTCCCCGATTATCTCGATGCGCTCGACGGCCGGCCGTATGACGTCGATATCGCAACGCAGGTGCCACATGCAGCGGTGCGGGTGTTCGTGATGGGCCAGCGCGGCGCGGAGCGGGAGCCGGCAACGGAAGCTGATGCCGCAGCCATGGCACGCATCGCCGCGGAAGGCATCCAGGCGGGGGCGTTGGGCTTCTCGACGTCGCGCACGATCAACCACAAGACCAAGGCAGGCGAGCTGATACCGACGCTGACGGCGGAGGAAACCGAGCTGACGACGATCGCGCGGGCACTGCGGTCGATCGATGCAGGCTGGTTGCAGGTGATCAGCGATTTCGACGACGCCGAATCGGAGTTCGCGATGCTGCGGCGGGTGACCGAAGCGGCCGGCCGGAGGATGGCGATCACCATCCTGCAGCGCGACACCAAGCCGGAGGAATGGCGGCGGATCACCGGATGGATCGCCGACGCCAGTGCCGCCGGCGTGCCCATGCTGGGCCAGGTGCTGACACGGGCGACAGGTATCCTGCTGGGCCTGGAAATATCGCAGAATCCCTTTCTCGGGCGTCCCAGCTTCGCCGCGGTCGCCGACCTGCCGTTCGAACAGAAGATCGCCGCCCTGCGCGACCCGTCGCTGCGACAGCGATTGCTCAACGAAAGCGGCGTCGATCCGTCCCTGGAACGGCGCGTTGCAAATTGGGAGCGGATTTTCCCTCTGACGGATGCGCCTGATTATGAGCCCTCACCAGAGGGCAGCATCGCTGCGCAGGCGGCGCGCGAAGGCCGTGATCCGGCCGACCTGGCCTACGATCTTTTGCTGGCGGACAACGGAAGGGCGCTGTTCTATCGGCCGCTGTCGAACTACAGCTACGGGAACCTGGACAGCGTGCATGACATGCTGGCCCATGATTCGACCATCGTCGGGCTTGGCGATGGTGGCGCGCATGTCGGCATTCTGTGCGACTCAAGCGCAATCAGCACGATGCTGACGCACTGGACACGGGACCGCAGCCGCGGCGCGAAGTTCACGCTTCCATGGGCAATCAGGCGGATCACCCGTGATTCCGCGCAGGCAATCGGCCTGCGGGATCGCGGGGTGGTGGCCGCAGGCTTCAAGGCGGATCTGAACGTGATCGATTACGACCGGCTGAAGCTGCGCAAGCCGGAGGTTGTCTACGATTTACCCAGCGGCGGCAGGCGGTTGATCCAGCGGGCCGACGGCTATACCGCGACGATCCTGTCCGGCGCGGTGGTGCATCGAAACGGTGAGGCGACCAGCGCGTTGCCCGGGCGGCTGGTGCGTGGCGCCAAGGCAGCCGCCACCGCCTGACCCGCCACCGCCTGACCCGTCACCGCCTGACCCGCCACCACCTGACCCGCCACCGCCTGACCCCCTGGCACCCGGCCCGTTCTTCAGTAACCGGTTCGGGTCGCCGCAACCGCGTAGTGCTTGCGGGGGAACTCCTCGGTGTAGGCGCGCAATGTCTTGCCCATCCGCGTGCCCATGTCGCGATACGGCTTGGCGCGCAGGCGTGCCACATCAAGGTCGATGCCGATGCCGGGGGTCGTGGGCAGATCGACGAAGCTATCTTGGATCGACAGCGGCGTGATGGCGATCTCGTCGCAGGCTGGCTTCAGGTTGATGAAGCACTCGGCGATCCAGAAATTGGGGATCATTGCGGACAGTTGCACGGTGGCGGCAAGGCCCATGAGCGTGGAGTTGTAGTTGTGCGGCGCGATCGCCACCGCGTGGGGCTGTGCCATCGCCGCGATGTCGAGCATTGCGGAAATGCCGCCGCAGTTGCAGATGTCGGGGTTGATGATGTCTGCCGCACGGGCGGCCAGGCACTGCGCGAACCCTTCCTTTGAATAGATCGCCTCGCCGGTGACGATCGGCATCGGCAGCTTTTGGCGCACTTCGGCGACCAGTTCGATGTTGTCACAAAGGCAGGGTTCCTCGTACCACCCGATATCATACTCGGCGATGCGCTGGCCGATGCGGATGGCGTGCATGGGCGCGAGCCGGCGGTGCACCTCGACCAGCAGCGTAAAGTCGGGGCCAAGGGCCTCTCGCATCTGGCGGACATAGCGGACCACATGATCCTCGTCCTCACGATGGATGAAGCTGCGCCAGGGGCCGGGGAATGGATCCCATTTGAGCGCGGTATAGCCTTGCGCCTTGACCTTCAGGGCGCGCTCTACATTGGCTTCGATGCTGTCGGTGCCGCTGGACCAGCCGTTGGCATAGACCTTGACCCGCTCGCGGGAGGCACCGCCAAGGATGTTATACAGCGGCTGGCCGGCATTCTTGGCAACGATGTCCCACAACGCGATTTCGATCGCACTCCAGGCCGACATGAGGTCGAGCGAGGTGCGGCGCATGGCGAAGTCCTCGAACACCACCTGGGCAGTGTGGCGGATGGTATGGGCATCGCGGCCGATCATGTATTTGGCCAGCGTGTGCAGCAGATGCTCGATGATCGGTTCCTTGCCGGGGGTGACATAGGCCTCGCCCCAGCCGTGAATGCCGCTCTCGGTTTCCACCCGGCAGAACAGCAGGTTCTTGGCGGTGCCGGGGTCGAACAGGAAGGTCTCGATGCGTGCGATTTTCATGGCGGTTCCCTGGGGTGTTTCTCCCTGGGTGGCAGTGTAGGCGGGCGGCGTGGGGTCCGCTACACCTCGGGGCATGGTGATCCTGTTCCGGGACTCGCGTTTCGTGGTGTTGGACAAGCCGGCGGGCCTGGCGGTGCACGCCGGGCCGGCGGGCGGGCCTAGCGTGGAAGACGGGTTCGCGGCGCTGTCACGGCGCAAGGATGGGCCGTGGCTGGTGCACCGGCTGGATGCGGATACCGCCGGATGCCTGGTGGTGGCGCTGCGGAAGGCCGCGCTGGTGGCGGCCCAAAAGCTGTTCGCGTCGGGCGCCGTGCGCAAGGTCTACTGGGCGGTGGTGCGCGGGGCCGTGGTCGGGGAGGCAGGTGTGATCGATGCGCCATTGCGGCGGGTGACCGCGCCGGCGGGCTGGCGCATGGTCGTGGATCCCGCCGGACAGCCGGCAGTGACGGACTGGCGCGTGCTGGGCCGGGGAAATGGCCTTACCTGGCTGGAGCTGCGGCCACGTTCGGGACGAACGCACCAGATCCGGGTCCATTGTTCGGTGCTGGGGGCACCGATCCTGGGGGACGCGCGCTATGGCGGGGGTAACGGGGCGCTGCACCTGCTGGCACGATCGATCCATGTGCCGCTGGAACCCCCTGTCGATGCCGTGGCGCCACCGCCGGACCCGATGCTGGCGGCCTTGGAATCATGCAGGTTTCGTGCATAGGCTTCAGGGCGGAGGAAACCAATGGTTGATATGATCGAGGCGGATTTTGTCGTCATCGGCGCGGGATCGGCCGGCTGCGTCATGGCGGCTCGGCTGAGTGAGGATCCAGGAACCAAGGTCGTGCTGCTGGAGGCGGGTGGAGCGGACACCAATCCCTGGATCCATATTCCATTGGGTTTCGGCAAGAATTTCGCGAACGCAGCGGTGAACTGGTGCTACGAGACAGAGCCCGATGCGGGTATCGGCGGACGCAAGATCTTCTGGCCGCGCGGCAAGGTGCTGGGCGGATCCAGCTCGATCAACGGCATGGTCTATATACGCGGCCAGAAGGAAGACTTCGACCACTGGCGCCAGTTGGGCAACACGGGCTGGTCGTTCGACGACTGCCTGCCGTATTTCAAGCGCGCCGAACACCAGACCCGCGGGCGGGACGACTATCACGGCGTGGACGGACCGTTGTGCGTTTCGGACGTAGCGCATGATGACCCGATCTGCGAGGCCTTCATCACCAGCGCCGTTGGAAATGGTCTGCCGCGCAACGACGACTTCAACGGCGCGGTGCAGGACGGGGTGGGGTACCACCAGACCACGACGCGGAACGGACGGCGATGCTCCACCGCGGTGGGATACCTGCGCCCGGCGATGAAGCGGCCGAACCTGCGGGTGGTGACCCGCGCCCTGTCGGAGCGCATCGTGTTTGAGGGCAAGCGCGCGACGGCGGTCGAGTTCCGGCTGGACGGCGTGCCGACAATCGTGAAGGCGGCGCGTGAGGTGATCCTGTGCGGCGGGGCGATCAACTCGCCGCAGCTACTGATGCTGTCGGGCGTAGGGCCGGCGGCCCATCTGGCGGATCTTGGTATTCCGGTGGTGCATGCGCTGGCCGGGGTGGGCCAGAGCCTGCAGGACCATTACTCGGCGCCAATCAAGCTGCGGTCGCGGGTGAAGGTGACCTTGAACGACGTGGTCAACAGCCCGTTCGGAAAGGTCGCGGCCGGTGTGCGGTACGCGCTGTTCCGCACCGGGGCGCTGACGATGGGGGTGTCGCCGGCGGCAGCCTTCATCCGGACCCGGCCTGAACTGGCGTCGCCGGATGTGAAGTGTTCGATCTCACCATTCAGCGCCGACCGGCCGCAGGATGGGCTGCACTAATGGTCGGGGTTCACGATGATCGCCTACCAGCTGCGGCCCGACAGCCGGGGGGAGATCCGGCTGAAGACGGCCTCTCCCGGCGATGCCCCTGCGATGATCCCGAACTATCTGTCGGCGGAGGTGGACCGCCGGGCGATCGTGGCGGGCTTGAAATGGTGCCGCCAGATGCTGGCCCATCCGGCGATGCAACAATTCGTCGAATCCGAATACCTGCCGGGAACCGCAGTGCAGACCGACGATGAGTGGCTGGATTATGCGCGGCGGAATGGCGGGACGGTGTTTCATCCCACCAGCACCTGCAAGATGGGGCTGGACCCGATGGCCGTCGTCGATCCGGAACTGCGCGTGCACGGTCTGCTCGGTCTGCGGGTGGTGGATGCTTCGGTGATGCCGACAGTCGCCTCCGGGAACACCAATGCGCCGACGATCATGATCGCGGAAAAAGCGGCAGATATGATACGGGGAGCGATGGCGCTGGCTGCCTGACATCATGGCGTCAGACCCGGCGCCATTGCTATCCCAGGCGCGGGACCCACCTGATGGTCAGCCGGTGAATCGCCGAATGCACTAATTCTCCAGCAGATGCCCAAACGCCCGCAGCGGGCGCAAATCGTCGCACACGATCTTGACGATCGCCAGCAGCGGCACAGCCAGGATCGCGCCGGTCACGCCCCACATCCAGTACCAGAAAATCAACGCCAGGATCACCGCAACCGGATTGATGGTGAAGCGGCGGGACAGCAGCATCGGCGTTGCAATCTCGCCTTCGATGACATGGATGGTGAAATACAGGCCAACCGGCAGCAGCGCCCACCAGGTGACGCCCAGCGACAGCACGCTCGCCATCAGGAACACCACGATACCGACCATCGGCCCCAGGATCGGCACGAAGTTCAGCATGAATGCGACCGCTCCCCACAACATCGGATTGGCCACGCCGCAGGCCCACATCACGCAACCCGTGGCCGCCCCAACCAGCACGTTGATGCAGGCAACCGTCAGCAGATACGCTGACACGTCACGCTCGATATGCTGCGATAGCTCGACCGCCTGCCGCTTGTCCTTGAAGCGCGGCAGGATCTCCACCATCCGCCGCAGGAAGGTCTCGCCTGAAATCAGCATGTAGAACAGGATCAGCAATGTGGTGAACAGGCCGGAGGTCGCCGTCGCCGACCCCGATAACACGACGCCGATCAGGTTCGACGGCTTCACCGCCGCGGCAGGGTTTGGAGCGCCAGCCTCCCCAGACATGCCGGGGATCTGCCTCATCATCCGCTCAACCGCCTCGATCGGCTCGTGCAGGAAGCTCAGGCTGTCGCGCAGTTTGGGAATAGCCTCCGGCAGCTTGCCTGCCCAGGCGGCGGCCGGGCCCGCCAGCATGCTGGCCGCGCCGCCGAATACCGCCAGCACCAGCAGCACGGATAGGATCGCGCCCACCGCGCGCGGTATGTGAACGTGCTCCAGCAGCCTGACCAGTGGCTGCAGCAGCAGCTTGAGCACGATGGCAAGGATCAGCGGCAACACGATTTCCGCCGCTACATACAGCGCCGCCATGCATGCCAGGACAAAAAGACCACCCAGGAAGATCGTCTTCGGGTCGGTCGGCAGCGGCATGTCATCCGGATCGTCGGCCGCGGCCTCGAATGTTTTCGTCGCGGTTACCGAACCAACCGTCTTGCCGCGCGTAACCTCACCCTCGGTCTCAGTGACCGCAACGAAGTCGCTGCGCGTTTCCGCGGCGACCAGACGGTCATCCACGGGTCGTCCGGATTGCTGGCTCAGCGGAGCGTTTCCCTGTTCTGACCGTCGGATCCAAACCTCAGCACCGGGTTGGCGTTCACCCCGGTGCTGATCATTTCTGCGGCATAGGCTTACGCAGCCGTGCGGCGGCTACCGCTTGCCGGCGCGCGCCCGCTCCTTGTCGAAATCGATTGCGTTGCTGGCCGACGCCGCCAACATCGACGACTTCGTCACCGCCAGCGCCGCCGCGGCTGCCTCGTTCTCGGTGATCTTGCTCATCACCGCTTGCTTCGCGCGGTCGAAGTATTCCCGGTTGGAGGCAACGAACTCGCGCGATTTGCGCAGCCCCGCCAGGTACCCGTTGATCTCCGGCACCACATAGCGCGCCACCATATCCCAGCTGCGCGCCGTGTTTTCCGGATTGGCCCAGTCATGCACGAAACCGACGACGGTGCCGAACCCGCCGCTGATCTCCAGCACCTCCTTGATCCGCTTCACCAAGTCGTCCGGCGTACCGATCGTGGCGGCCGCGGCGTCCGAAAACGCGGTCTTGTCAACCGCCTCATCCGGCGTTTTGAACGGCTTTGCCCCCGGCCGTTGCAGCGTGGCGGTGATGTATTCGTTGTGGTGACGCAGCAGCCCGTCACGCGCCTGTTCGCGCGCCTTCTCCCGGGTCTCGGCAATGTGCCAGCTCAGCAGAACGCGCCAGTTCTTGCGATCCGCAATCTTGCCGTGCTTGGCCGCAGCAGCCTCGGCAAAACCCCACTGGGTCGGCAGCGCATTCAAGCCTTCGCTCGACAGCGACCCGATCGAGATGATGCCGATCCCGTGCTTGCCCGCCAGCGTCATGCCAGACGGGCTGATCTGGGAGGCGACCGCGAACGGCATATCCTCCTGCAATGGCAGCAGCTGCAGGGCCGCATCATTCATGTTGAACCACTCGCTCTTGGCGGTCACCCGCTCGCCGGCGAACAGCCGCTTGATGACGCCGATCGCCTCATCCTGGCGATCACGCAGCACCATCGGATCGATCCCCAGCGTATGCGCGTCCGACGCAAGGGCCCCCGGCCCAGACCCAAAGATCGCGCGCCCCCCGGTCATATGATCCAGCTGCA
This sequence comes from Rhodopila sp., assembly GCA_965200665.1. GTDB lineage: Bacteria > Pseudomonadota > Alphaproteobacteria > Acetobacterales > Acetobacteraceae > Rhodopila. The sequence goes on from OZ241370.1 coordinate 1,208,982, forward strand.
CCATGCGCTGCGCCACGTTGAACGGATGGTGATAGGGCAACGACACCACACCGGTGGCCAGCTTGATCCGCTTCGACCGCTCGCCGGCCGCAGCCAGGAACATTTCCGGCGAGGCAATCATTTCCCAGCCGCTCGAATGATGCTCGCCGCACCAGAATTCGTCGTATCCCAGCTTGTCGAGTTGCTCCACCAGGTCTAGGTCGCGCCGGAACTGCAACATCGGATGTTCGCCGATCGGATGATGCGGGGCAAGAAAGGCGCCAAATCCTAGTCGTGGCATCGGGATCTCCTGAACGTCTGATTGCGGAAACGGTAAGCGCGGCGCCGCCATGAAGCAATAGCGGCACCTAAACGATCGGCCCCTTGATCTCCCGCGTCAGCTTTTGCCGCATCGCTTCGGTGAAGTCCGCATAATCCCGGCAGGTCACCGCGAAAGCTCCAGGCCCGCCGATCACCTCATCGGTATAGGATGTCAGCAGGTCCGGTTCCTCGTGCAGGATGCATAGCCCGTTGATCGTGATATCCGCCGCCGCCATACGGTCGCGGATCGGCCCTGGCGCAATCCCGTCGTTCGATCGGCCGTCCCCGATCACATCGACGATGTTCCGCTTTGGCACCACAGGCACCTTTGCCAGCAAGGTCAGCGACGCCAGCAACGCCTCCCCGATCGCCGTGGCGCCCGCCCGCACCGTGCGCGGCATGTTGTCCACCTCGTCAGCGAAACGCTGCAGATCGGCTTCCGTCGAAATCTGCGTCCAGCCGGTGATGACATCCTGCTGCCCGGCACCCGACCACAACAACAAAGCCAGCTCAGCCGAACCGACCAGCCCCTCGGCAACCGTAGGATCGCGTAGCGCCGCCGCCATCCCGCCGGCAATGAGCCCGAACTCCTCAAAGGTCACACTGGCCGACCCATCCACCGCCAGCACCATCGCCAAATCCACGATACGGCTCCCCAAGCGTAGAAGGATAAGGCAAGATCGGGTCTTTGCCTCGAACTCCACCAGGGAGCGACGCTCCTTGGAACCAACTGGGGTGCGGTCGGACCCTCGCTCGCGTGCTCGCTCTCCCGGCCTCAGCCTTACTTCTTACGCTCGATATTCGGCAGCAGTGCCGTGAGCAGGCCGATCAGCGGCAGGAAGGAGCAGACGCGGTAGACGGTTTCAATGCCGGTGACGTCCGCGATCCGTCCCAACGCCGCCGCGCCCAGGCCGCCCAGGCCAAATGAAAACCCGAACATCATGCCCGCCACCAGCCCGATCCGGCCCGGCAGCAGTTCCTGGGCGTAGACGATGATCGCCGAGAACGCCGATGCCAGGATCAACCCGATCACCACACTCAGTATGCCGGTCCACATCAGGTCGGCATACGGCAGCATCAGCGCGAATGGGAACGCCCCCAGGATCGAGAACCAGATCACCGGCTTGCGTCCGACGCGGTCGCCAATCGGGCCGCCGGCGAAGGTGCCCGCTGCCACCGCGCCCAGGAACGCAAACAGCATGTATTGCGCGTTCTGGATCGACAGGTGGAACTTCTGGATCAGGTAGAACGTGTAATACGAGCTCAGGCTCGACGTGTAGACGTTCTTCGAGAACAGCAGGATCAGGATCACCGTAAGCGCGCCGATCACCTTGCCGCGCGGCAGGGGTGAGGCCGGGATAGCCGTCGGCACACGACGCCCCCGTCGCGCCGCCATCGCGGGATGACGCGAATACCACAGGCTGACATTGGTCAGCAGCAAGATCGCCAGCAATGCAGCCGCGGAGAACCAGGCAATACTGGCCTGCCCACGCGGCACCACCACGAACGCCGCCAGCAGTGGGCCAATCGCCGATCCGGAGCTGCCGCCAAGCTGAAACAGCGATTGGGCGAAGCCATACCGCCCGCCGGATGCCATCCGCGCCACGCGCGAGGATTCCGGATGAAATACTGATGATCCGAGGCCGACCATCGCTGCGGCAATCAGGATCATGTGGTAGCTGTGGGCCGTCGACAGCAGCAGCAGTCCGAACAGGCTGCAGCCCATAGCCACCGGCAGCGAGAACGGCGTCGGACGCTTGTCCGTGACCATGCCGACCACCGGTTGCAGCAGCGACGCCGTCAATTGGAAGGCCAGCGTGATCAGTCCGATCTGCCCGAAGTCGAGCCGGTAGGAGTCCTTTAAGATGGGATAAATCGCTGGAACCAGCGACTGGTTCATATCGTTCAGAAAGTGGCACAGGCTAAGTGACACCAGGATGGTGAAGGTTGTGCCGGTGTCGGACAGCGTGTCGGTCCCGGTCGCTGCAGCGGGCAGGACGGCGGCGGTGTTCTGGCTCACTTTGACATTCCCTCGGCGCTTAGTCGGGCAATGCCCGCCACTATGCAGAAGCAGCGCGTGATAACCTATGCGTCTGGCGTGAAGCAGCTATCTCGCCCCTCGCAAACGTTGCGTAGGTCACGCTAAGTTTGGCCGTAATCGGTGGCCAAGGTCACTGCGTTGCGTGGGCATGCTCGTCTGCCAGCGCCCGAAGTGACTGGAGGTCTTTCTATGCAAACATCCCGGAAGGAGTTGCGCGGCAGTCGGGTCTACACGGCGCCGTTGTTCGGGATCATCGTACTGCTGACGTGCTACTGGCTGCTGACAGACTGGGAACGCGTTCCGACGCTTATCGCGTCAGCATTCGATGCCGTCCATCTGCTGAATTAAGCCGCCTTCACCCCCGCGCCGGCAACACCACAGCTTCGGCCCACCAATCGGCGATAAAAGCCGATTGGTGCCGCGCCCACGGGCAGAAGATCATCCCGCAAGCAGAAGATAACGAGGGTATCCATACAAGTGTCGTACGGCCGTCCTGCGTCATGCGTCGACACCCTGTGGGGCATCAACGCAAGACTTTAGCGACTCAGCGGCGAGCACCACGCTGATACAGGTCCAGGTCCAGGCCTGGCTGGAAAACACGAAAGAGATCTGACCGGCTCAGCCCGATATCCGCAAGTTCACGGTCAGACATCGCCCGCAGTTCGGCTTCCGCCTCACCATTGCGCTGCCAGGCCACGAACGCCGCGACCTTGTGCGACAGCCACGCCGCGAGGCCACCGCTACGAACCTGCCGTGACGGGGCAGCCTCGCGCAGGGCTGGCTCTTCCCATCGCGTGTCAATGTAGCTCAAGCTTGGCAGCTGAAAAGAAAACTGAGAGTTAGCGATATGATCGCTCATGTCGATTGTCCATACATCGCTGGGTGCAACGCGGCGTCACAGTGGCGGAGCGTCCCCAGGTCTTGATGCGCTGCAACATAATCTCGCGTGCACATAGAATAAGGGCGAATTTCCCCCGCCAGACATGCACCTAACGCATGACAAGTTACCAAGGTATGAATTTAGCATCGGTCTGAATGAGGAAAAGAGAATGGTTGCTTCCGCGTTGGCCGCCCTACGGCAGGAAATTGCCAGGCAGGGCCTCGATGGTTTCATCGTCCCCCGCTCGGACGAACATCTGGGCGAGTATGTGCCCACCTCGGCTGAACGTCTCGCATGGCTGACCGGCTTTACCGGCAGCGCGGGCCTTGCAATCGTTCTTGCGTCGACCGCCGCGGTCTTCGCCGATGGCCGCTATGTTCTGCAACTGGCCGAACAGACCGATCCCGATCTGTGGGAGCGCCTGCACATCACGGAACAACCGCCGCCCGCATGGCTTGTCCGCCATGCGCCGAAGTCCGCCCGTATCGGCTATGACCCGCTGCTGATCAGCCAGGAGGGCCTGGCGCGCTTCACCGACGAGGCCCTGACGATGGTTCCCGTCGAGCAAAATCCCATCGACGCGGTCTGGACCGGGCGTCCGCATCCGCCCGCGGCGCCGGCGCACCCGCATCCTCTCGCCTATGCCGGCCGCAGTTCGCAGGACAAGCGTGCCGATGTCGCCAGGTCCCTCCAGGAAGCGAAACAGGACGCCGCGGTGTTGACCGATCCGGCCTCGATCGCCTGGCTGCTCAACATACGTGGGGCGGACGTGCCGTTCACTCCGTTCGCTCTCGGTTTTGCCCTGGTGCGATCCGACGGCACCACCGAACTGTTCATTGGCCCCGCCAAGATCCCCCATGAAACCCGCGCCTGGTTGGGCAACGCTGTCTCCGTGATGGATCGCACGGCCCTGCTGCCCGCGCTTTCGATGCTCAAGGATAAGACCGTGCGGGTCGATACGGCCGGCTCGCCGGTCTGGTTCGCCCAGCAACTGCGCAAGGCAGGCGCCACGGTGGTGGCCGGCAGCGACCCCTGCCTGCTTCCCAAAGCCTGCAAGAATGACGGCGAACAACAAGGTGTTCGGTCTGCTCACCTGCGCGACGGCGTTGCCGTCTGCCGCTTTCTGCATTGGCTGTCGGTCAACGCGCCGACCGGGAAGCAAACCGAAATGTCCGCCGCCGAAACATTGCTGGCGTTCCGACGGGAGGTCGATCTGTTTCGCGGCGAAAGCTTTCCCGCAATCTCCGGCGCAGGGGAGCACGGCGCAATCATTCACTACCGCGTAACCGAGCACTCCAACCGGCCACTGAAGCCGAATGAAGTATATCTAATAGACTCGGGGGCGCAGTATCTGGACGGAACCACCGATATTACCCGCACCGTCTGGACCGGCCCGGCCCTGCCGCCCGATTCGGTGCGCGATCGCGTAACCCGCGTGATGCAGGGCCATATCGCGCTCGCCACCTGCGTGTTTCCTGCCGGCGTCGGCGGCGCCCATCTCGACGCATTCGCCCGCCGCTCGCTCTGGCAGTCCGGGCTCGACTTTGATCATGGCACCGGCCATGGCGTCGGCAGCTATCTATCGGTTCATGAAGGCCCGGTCAGCATCTCTCGCCTCGCCCGCCCGATACCCATCGCCGCCGGCATGATCCTGTCAAACGAACCGGGTTATTACCTGCCGGATCATTATGGCATCCGGCTTGAGAACCTGCTGCTGGTGCAAAACGCAACGCTGCCCGCGGCGTCCAAGCCTTTCCTGCGGTTCGAAACCCTGACCCTGGCCCCGTTCGATCGTCGCCTGCTTGATGTCGAGGCAATGACCGGTCCAGAGCGCGCATGGCTCGACGCCTACCATGCCCGCGTAATGACCGAGATCGGACCCAGGCTCGGCCCTGACGAGAGCGACTGGCTGACTGCTGCCTGCGCGCCACTTTGAAACCCGCTACCAATCGACGTCGAAGGCACCATCGGGCGCATAAGTATCAAAGCGTTGCCCCGAATGCGATCTATTGGCCCTCGCCAACTTGTTATTCGGAAGTCCGGCCTCTAGCGACGCTTGGAGGCCGGCTTCGTATTCAACCACCACTTTACCGGTTCCGGCTCGGCCGCGGCCGGTTCAACAACCCGCAACCGCCGAGTCGGTGTCGCAACAATTTCGCGCTCCACATGCGGCCGGCGAGCTGCTTCGGACCGGCGTGGTGCCGGTGCCTGTGCCAAAGCCGGTGCCTGTGCCAGAGCCGGTGCCGGTGCCGGTGCCAGAGCCGGCGCCCGGACATCTTCCGACAGTGCCCGCACCAGGCGTTCCGCCTCGTCCCGCGCGGCCTCAACAACATGCAGCGCTTTCTCAGCGCATTTGCGCGCATGGCGTTCGTCAGCCAGCTGGTCTTGCCAAGATACCGAGGCCTGCTCCGCTGCATGCGATTGTGCAGAGACCTGCTCAAGCTGCTCCCGCAGACCATGCAGTTCAGACCGCAGCTGCGCGCTTACATCGCGCTCGCCACGCAAAGCACCGATCGCTTCGTTTTTGGCAAGCTCGGCATGGCCGATCTTCGTCTGCAGATCATGTGCGAGCGCCTGCACATCCGCCAATGCCCGTTCGGCCTTTTCCCGCGCCGCTGTCTCCGCCGCCAACGCAGCCTCAGTCCGCTGCAGTCGACTGCTCGTCGGCGCGACCACACTCGGTGCGCTACGGTGCGCAGGCGCCTCGTGACCTTGGTCCCGTCGCAGAACGGTTACCGGAACATCACCGTCCTGGACGAAGCGGCGACGATGCGCACCGCCACCAAACCGATCCCCACCACTGAACCGGTCAAGCGCGCGATGCGTCGGTTCCGATCGTTCCGCCTCTGGCCGATGTCGCTGGCCCTCGTGACGCTGCCCCTCACCCAATAGGCCCAGGGCCTTGCGCATTTGCGATTCGGCTTCGTCGATCGGTTCGGGTTCACTGCCGGACGCTGGCTCAACCGATCGGCCCAAACGCGCCGTTTGGTTTTCTCCGGTGAGATTCTCAAGGCGAAGCTTTAGATTTTCAGACAATTCCATCACCCGGTGATTAAGAGTACCAAGACCACGACAAATCCGTATGAATGCGCGCCGTGACCATTTCGAATGGTCGATCCCTGCCGTGCCGCCATCACTTGGTCAGTACTTCCATGGGGTGTGTGCCAAATGACATCAATTTGAGCAGGCGGCTTTCGCGAGCGAGACCTATGCTGCCAGGACAACCCTAATTTTACGTTAACCTAACCGATTCACGTCGCTTGCACCGCTTATCTATCGCTTGATACTAACAATAGCAAGTGATCCGCTTCTTTAAGGCTTATTTGGTTTCGCCGGGCGGGTTACCATCCGGTCAGAATCCTATCAACGCCGTTCCGGGCGCGATCGTTAGAGGACATGAGTTCATGAACAGGGACAATGCAAGCGTCGTCGCGGTGATCGACGACGACAATGACGTCGGCGACGTCCTCGGCGGACTGCTGGAAACAATGGGATATCAGGTCGAAACCTACCGTTCAGGCACCGAATTCCTGGCCGGTGCCCAGTTCGACCGCCTGGCGTGCCTCGTGGTCGACCAGAACATGCCGCAGATGACCGGTTTACAGATGATCGAACGTCTGGCCGATCGGGGCGTCAATATTCCGGCTCTATTGATCACCGGCATTCACGACCCCGTGGTCGAACGCAAAGCCGCCGACCTCGGGGTCATGACCGTACTCGAAAAACCGATGTCACACCACGAACTCCTGCGATTCGTCTCGGTCTCCGTAGGCTGACGCGGCATGACCTGCGGTGTACATCACGCCCCAGGTAGCGTCACGAATTATTGCACGGGCGTGCCCAATAGCCCGCCCGTGCCTTGAGGCGTACTGCGCACAGCCAAGCTGCGCCATCACACTACAGCATCCTGCCACCTGGATCGTCCAAGCAGACCCTGCCCACTGGTCTTGCCATAGTTGCACACGATAGCAGTCAGATCGACATCCGATTCGGTTGCATGACAGCTACGCTATTTCTCCGTAGTACGCTCAAACGTCATCATCATTGACGTCCGTGGGCGCAATGGCGTGTTCCAAGCGCGAGGTCGATCCCAGCCTCCGCGTGCGTGACGCAGCCGTCACTTATTCTTGTCGTCCCGCACCTCGACAGCAAGTATCAATGCATGTCGCAACAAACCCTGCCTAAGGCGAAACCCCACACACGGATGCATGAAGTTAGTACACAACGCCCCGCGAGCGGACGCTATGAAGTCAGCATAAGCTCTTGCACGCAACGTTACATGGCTCTTACATACTATCGTATGCAGCCGCCGCCCCAACCCACGCCCTTAGGCGCCAGTTGCAACTAAATGCCCGGCGGGCGATCCGGCCGGCGGTCCGGTCAGTCAACCCACCGAATTCGGGGTTCGTGTTCCGATCGAATCTGTCCAGCTGGTTGCAGATACAACCAATATGATGTTCCCCGGCGGCAATGCACCGGCCAGGTCGCGACGGCACGTCCTTCTGAAATCTCTTGAAATTGTCTGACCGAGATTGTCCGGAACTACGGCCATAAGGCCGCCTCGCCGCTCGCCATCACCCCCGGCCGTCACAGTGCACACCCGCCGGGTTCCCCCCGGCCGAAATCCGTCTAAACTGCGCCGAACGAGGAAACATGGAGGAAATCATGCAAGGCGTCGTATTCACCGGCGAGAAGGGCCTCGAACTGATGACCTTCCCCGACCCCACGCCCGGCCCCGGCGAGGTTGTCATCGAGATGAAGGCCTCGGGCATGTGCGGTTCCGACTTGCACCAGTACCGCCGCCCGAAGAACCAGCCGCGCAACGCCACTGGCCTGCCGCCCAATTCCGATCCCACGATCGCCGGCCACGAACCCTGCGGCGTCGTCGCGGCGATCGGGCCCGACGTGCTGCCCGCCGAAGCCAAGATCGGCCAACGCGTCATGGTCCATCATTACCAAGGCTGCACCCAGTGTGGTCACTGCCGCTCCGGCTGGCAGCAGCTGTGTCAGGAGGTGCCGGTCAAGGTCTACGGCAGCAACGCGCACGGTGGCCATGCCAAATACTTGCGCGTTCCCGCCAACACGCTGGTCCCCCTGCGCGACGAGTTGTCATTCTCCGCCGGCGCGGCCATCGCCTGTGGATCGGGCACCGCCTATGGGGCGCTGCGACGGATGAATATATCCGGCCGCGACACCATCGCCATCTTCGGCCAGGGCCCGGTCGGCCTCGCCGGCACGCAGTTCGCCAAAGCCATGGGCGCGCGCGTGATCGCACTCGACATCAACCCGCAGCGCCTGGAACGTGCCAAGGAATTTGGCGCCGACGAAGTGGTGAATCCCGGCTCCAACGACCCGGTCGCCGCCATCAAGGAACTGACCGGCGGCAAATTCGCCGACCTGACACTGGACACCTCCTCCAACGCCGAGGCTCGGCTGAACGCCATCCGTTCCACCAAGGTCTGGGGCACCATGTGTTTTGTCGGCGAGGGCGGCGACGTCCATATCGACGTCAGCCCGCATCTGCTGCGCCGCCAGATGACCCTCGTCGCATCCTGGACCTTTTCCAACATCATCCAGGCGGAGTGCGCCGACTTCTGTGTTGAGCGGAAGGTGGACGTCGACAAGCTGTTCACCCATCGCTGGACCCTGCCGCAGGCCGAACAGGCCTATAAGCTGTTCGACCAGCAGTCGGACGGAAAAGGCGTGTTCCTTATCTGATGCAGTCACCGCCACTTCGTCGTCGTGCCGCGCCCCAGCGCACCGCCCGCGCCCTCGCCGGCATCGCGCGCCATGCATGACGAAGTCGCCTGGCTGTATCGCGAAACGGGCGCACGCGGCCTGATCGTCGGCAGCTCCGGCAACGTAAGCGGCCGCACGCCGGACGGGATGCTGATCACCCCGTCCGGCGCCGACCCAGCCGCCGGTTCGGCCCTGGTGCAGGTCCGGCTTGACGGAACCGCCCCGAACGGCGGCACCCCATCCAGCGAGTGGGCCATGCACGCCGCCATTTATCGCAGCCACCGGGATGCGGCCTTCATCGTCCATACGCACGCCGACGCCTGCACGGCACTCGCCTGCCTGGGATCGGGACTACCGGCTTTTCACTACATGGTCGTCCAGTTCGGTGGGCGCGATGTCCGCTGCGCCCCATATGTGACCTTCGGTACCCCTGCCCTTGCCGAGGCCGCCGCACATGCAATCACCGGCCGCACCGCCTGCCTGCTTGCCAACCACGGCATGATCGTCTGCGGCGCCACCCCAGCCCAGGCCTTGTCACGCGCCATCCTGCTGGAAACCCTGTGCCGCCAGTTCCTGCTGGCGCTGTCGGCCGGCACGCCGCGCCTGTTGACTGATCAAGAAATGATTGACGCCCAGGAACGCTTCACGACGTATGGATCGCCGGATTTTCCCAAGTAACGATTTGCCAGGGCTTCCCATGATTGGCAGGTGGACAGAATCGCAACACCGGGACCGAAACGGCCAAACCCTGCCACGGTCGCTGGTCGCCGACACCCGATCAAACGCCGCTTCAAAATCCCCGCTCGGCACTCACCAAGCATAGGACGCCCATGCCACTGACCAACCGCACCGCCCTCGTCACCGGCGCCTCCCGCGGTATCGGCGCCGCCATCGCACTCGCTCTCGCCAACGCCGGCGCCAGCGTCGCGATCAACTATCGGGATCGGGCGCCGGCAGCCACTTCCGTCGCCGATGCCATCAAGGCACTTGGCCGCAACGCCATCACCATTGCCGCAGACGTCTCGGACAGCCGGGCGGTTACCGCCATGGTGCAACAAACCCAGCAGCAACTCGGCCCCATCGACATCTTGGTCAACAACGCCGGCATCGCCCTGATCCGCGGCCTCGACGACCTTACGGAGGCCGATTTCGACCAGACCGTGGCAGTCAACTTGAAATCCGTCTTCCTCTGCACCCAGGCCGTCCTGCCCCACATGCGCTCCCAGCGCTGGGGCCGCATCGTCAACATCTCCTCCGGCGCAGCCCGCGGCGCCGGCGGCGTGGGTGTTCACTACAACGCGTCCAAGGCCGGCCTCGAAGGCCTGACCCGAGGCTACGCCGCCCGTCTCGTCACCCAAGGGGTAACCGTCAACGCCGTCGCTCCTTCCCTCATCGAAACCGACATGGTCCGCTCCGGCGTTGCTTCTTCCCCCGCCCGCATTCCGCTCGGTCGTTTCGGAACAAGTGAAGAAGTCGCCCGGGTCGTCATGATGCTTATCGACAACGAATACATGACCGGCCAGACAATCGCCCTGTCGGGCGGCATGTCTTTCAACTAGGGTTCCTGCTCGACAACAAGATGGCCGGCGCCGGCTGTCCACAGTCGGCGCGCGTGCGATCCGCCGGCCAGAATCGACGCGCCCGGCTGCCGGTGCCAGACTCCGGCAATGACATCAGACTCCGGCAATGACATCAGACGCCAGCAATGACCAACCTGGACCCCGCGCCTTGACCGCCCCATCGACCGCCCGGCTGCTTCGGTCAATGCCGTTGGCACCGCTCGCCGCCACCCTCGCCGTACAGACCCTGGCCACCATGGCGCTGTATTCGCTGCCCACCGTCGCCCCGGAGGTCGCCCGCGACCTGCACGTCAGCGGCACCCTGGTCGGCAGCTTCGTCGCCACCGCCTACGGCGTCGGCATCATCTCCGCCCTGATCTCCCCCGGCATGATCCGCCGCTACGGCGGCGTCCGCACCACCCAGGCCGTCCTGCTCGCCGCCGCGGGGATGCTTGCGCTGGCCGCCCTCGGCTCCGGCGTGACCGGCCTGGCGCTGGCGGTCATTGTCCTGGGCCTTGGCTATGGTGCCGCCGCCCCCGCCAGCACCCACCTGCTGGTGCCGCAAACTCCCCAACCCGTCTTCAACCTCGTAATGTCCCTTCGCCAGATCGGGGTGCCGCTCGGCGGCGTTCTCGCGGCCCTGATCCTGCCATCCCTGGCCCTTGCGATCGGCTGGCGCGGCGCCTTGCTGACCGAACTCGGCCCCGTCGTGCTGCTGATCGCCGCGATGGAGATCCCCCGCCGCCGCTGGGACCACGACCGCGAACCCGGCCGCCGTGTCCTCGGGCCCACATTGCTGCAACCCTTCGCCCTGCTGCGCGAACAGCGCTTTCGCCGGCTGTCTGTCGCCGCCTTCGTTTATGCCGGCCTCGCTTTATGCCTGGTTGCCTTCATGACGGTGCAGCTGACGACCGTTGTCGGGATGACCTTGGTCCAGGCCGGGCAGGTTCTCGCCGTCTACCAGATTGCCGGCTCCCTGAGCCGACCGCTCTGGGGCTGGATCGCCGACCGTATCCTGACCCCGGCCCAGACTCTTGCCGTGCTGGGTGTCGGCATGGCGGCGGCTTCCGTACTCACCGGCTTCTATAGTGCCGGCTGGCCGGCCTGGGCAGTCATGGCGAACGCGCTGCTCGCCGGATGCACCTCCGGCGGATACACCGGCGTGGGCTATGCCGAGTATGCCGCCCTCGGCGGCAGCCGCCGCACCGAGGCAACCGGCTTGGGCACCGCCATCTTTTTCGCCGGCGGCATGGCCGCGCCCCCTGTGTTCGGCGCGGCGGTGACCGCATTCGGCGGGTTCCGTGGCAGCTATAGTGTCGGCGCCTTCTGTGCCCTGGCCAGTGCAGCCCTGCTCGTATTGCCGACGACCCGTCGGCCAAAGCGCGGACCCGCGATCGATGCCTCAAACTGACATACAACCGTAGGGAGTAAATTGCCGATTATTGCCGCTCCCCATCTTTTTGGTTGCATAACTACTCAACTTATGGTAGCGTTCTAAGAAACGAACTCAACGTCAAACGAGTACATGATGACAGCCAGCCCGCAAGCCACAATGGATCGCGCGTTCGATGCGATCTGCATCCTGCTGATGCCGTTCTTTATGCTTGGCACTTCGGATGACGCCGGAAAAGCACACGGCGCCGTCGCTGACCTGTTGCGGGCCTACGATCCGACTAATTCCCAGGAACTCGACCTTGCAGCGCGCATCATCGGCTTCAGCGCCGCCGCCCTGGACAATCTTCGTTTGTCCATGGCCGATCCAGCCATGCCGGACAGCAAGGTCCTGCGCTATCGTTCCACCGCCGTCAGCCTCAGCCGCTCATCCGAGCAGTGTCGCGCCACGTTGAAAAAAATGGATACTGTCCGGATCGTTGTGCAAAATCTAACCCGGCCGAAGCGGCCATGGCATGCTGGTGATGTTCGAATTCACCAACCCTGTGAGGAGGGCGCACACCATGACCAAGCGGCAGGTTAAAGGCGAAGCCGGCGAGATTAAAGCGATCCTGTCGGGGGACGACGATTTCCTCCGCTTGGCGGTCAAAGCTGCGATCCAGGTAGCGCTGGAGGCGGAGATGACGGAGGCATTGTCGGCGGAGCGGAGCGAACGGGTGGACGGGCGTCTCGGTTACCGCAGTGGCTCGTATGCTCGCTCGCTGATCACCCGCGTCGGCAGCATTGAACTGCGTGTGCCGCGCGACCGCGCGGGCTTGTTCTCGACGGAGCTGTTCGAACGCTGCCAGCGCTCGGAGCGGGCGTTGGTCAGTGCGCTGGCCGAGATGTATGTCCAGGGTGTCTCGACCCGCAAAGTCAAGACGGTCACGGAGACGCTGTGCGGGCACAGCTTCTCGGCCTCGTCGGTCAGCGAGATGAATAAGACACTGGACGCGGCGCTGACAGCGTTTGCGACGCGGCGGCTGGAGGAGCCGTATCCCTACCTGATCCTGGACGCCCGCTATGAACGTGCGCGCGAAGGCGGGGTGATCGCGAGCCAGGCGGCGCTGATTGCGATCGCGGTCGCTGCCGACGGTCACCGCCAGGTGCTGGCGGTGGACTTGGCCAATCGGGAGAGCGCGTCGAGCTGGCGGGAGTTCCTGCTCGGACTGAAGCAGCGCGGATTGCATGGCGTGGAATTCGTGGTCTCGGACGATCACCCTGGTCTGAAGCAGGCGATCCGCGAGGTGCTGGCCGAGGCGGCCTGGCAGCGCTGCTACGTGCACTTTCTGCGCAATGCCCTGGATCATTTGCCGCGGCGTGCCAACGACGACTGCCTGCAAGAGCTGCGCTGGATTTATGACCGGCGCGAGATCACCGAAGTGCGGCGCGACCTCGCTGCCTGGCTAAACAAGTGGAGCGGCAAATACGCCCGCCTGTGCACCTGGGTCGAAGAGAACATCGAGGAGACGCTGACCTATTACCGGCTGCCGTTGCCGCATCATAAGCACATGAAATCGACCAATATGCTGGAACGGCTGAACCAGGAGATCAAACGCCGCACGCATGTAGTGCGGATCTTCCCAAGCCCGGCGAGTTGCCTGCGGCTGGTCCGCGCGCTGGCGGTCGAAACGCACGAAGAATGGCTGGAAAGTCCGCGTTACCTGAACATGGAGGATCTGCGCGAGCACAAGAAACAGCAGATGCGAGCAGCGGCATGAGCCAGCGCCCCGCCTGCTCAAGGATGGCGGTGGGGGGAGCCGCCCTCAAGGACGCTGCGCGCCGCCAGCGCGGCAGCCTGACGGCCGTCCTTGACCGCGGCTCCCCCCACCGCCGTCAGACTATTGGGCCGGGACGAAGAAACGGCCCCGTACAGCCGAACAAAGAAACATCATCAGTTATCCTGCCACAACTTTTGCACAGCTTGACAGACACAACCAAAAAATGCAGGCGGATCGCCCACAGGCCAAGTCGCCAGGTTACCGGATCAGCCCACCCGCGCCGGTCATCCAGCCGAAACCGCTGCCCCCGATGACCGCCGCGCGGATTGAAAAAGCCAAGGCCGAGGCGCGGGACATGCTCGCCGGTCTTGCCCGGCTTGGCGGCGCCTGCCCGCCAGGACAGGGTATGACTGCCATACGCCTCGCCCCCGACCCTTGTGCACAGGTCGCCGCCGCGGTGACCGCCGCACTGCGGGCAGATCCCCATGCACCCACGCCGATGGCCACGCGCTGAACGCTGCCTCGGCCAGGTACCACAGTCACCGGCTCCGAATCAGGAACGGATCTTGAACGATCAGCGTCGTACCGCGTAGTCCAGGCACGCAAACTTTTATCCTTGGCTTGCACCCCTTCGCCTATTGGTCGCCGTTCCTTACAAGCAAGAACTACCGGGGCAACCAAGTGCTGAATGTTGGTCAAAGCGCGGACGATGTGTATCGCTACCGGTTCTTCGGCGGCTTTCGACTCCTGCTCGCTACACTGGTCATGGCACAGCATTTCGGGGCGGATCTTGCCCCCGCTCCGCTCGCCGTAGCCATGGCACCGTTTGCCCCCGGCAGCGTCGCCGTCCTGGTGTTCTTCGCTCTGTCCGCCTTCGTCATCACCGAGGCTGTCGATTCGGTCTATCGCCGGCGTCCCGGCGCATTTCTGACCAATCGATTGCTGCGGATCGTGCCGCATTTCATCCTGGCCGTCGCGCTTGCGATGCTGGCGCATGAGATCTTTCGTCTCGCCGGCGGCGTCCGGTTGTGGCGCTCGCAGCCGTCGTTCCCGGACGATGCATTTGCCATCCGCAACGTCCTGCTGAATTTCCTGGAACTCCTGCCGCTTGGCAAGCGGATGATCAGTTACGACTTCCTGACGATTACCTGGGCAATCCGGGTCGAGATGGCGTTCTATGTGGCGATGTGTCTCTGCATCCTCATTGGCCGCCGCTTGCCCTGGACCCGTGGCTTCGCGATCGTGGGCAGTGTGCTGGCGCTTATCCTGCTTCCCTCCGTATGGCTCGCCGTGCATCGGCAAGGTGTGGCAATGCTGATGTTCACGCCATACTTCGCATACGGCAGCGCGCTTTACTTCACCACCCGACAATCCCGCATCGGCTTAATCAGCGCATTGGCCTGTGTCCCGGTCATGTTGTGGCAGTTCATCGAGGATCAGGCCCGCATCGTGCCGCTCCAGGGTATCCCGTTGTCACAGGGCGGCAACCTGATCATCCTGTTGATACTCCTGACCGTCATGACAGTCCTGGCCTTCGCGCCGATCAGCCGTGGCCGCGGTATCGACCGGATTCTCGGCAACCTGACCTATCCGCTCTACCTCTATCATGAGGTGGTCCTGATCGTGATCCTGACAGCAACGACCGGCTACTCGTACGGCGTTCTGGCGCTGGGATCTGCTCTCAGCTTCGCCATGGCCGCGCTGATGATGGCCTCGGTCGACCCTGCGGTCAGCCGCTACCGCGACCGGATCCGCGGCACCGCCCACCGCCCCGCCAGCCCGGCGGGTCTAGGTCCCAGCCTCATCGGCGAGTGGCAGCCACGCGCGTAATTCGCGCAAGCGCTGGATCGCCGGAGGGGCCGACTTTGCCGAAGTGCCATGGCCGAAGCCGGCATGCGTCCTATCGGATCACCCGCAACCAGCTCAAGGCCATCGCCGACGCCGCGAACACCGATGCCACGCCAAGTGCGATATGTGTCGCTTGCGCGATCGCATCGCCGCCGCCATGGGTCAGCCCCAGCACCATGGCGACAATGGCGCTGCCCGTGGTCTGTCCGACCAGCCTCGAGGTCGACAGCATGCCACTGCCCGCCCCTGCCCTGTCCGGCGGCGCGCTACCGATCAGCAGCCGGTTGTTGGGCGATTGGAACAGGCCGAAGCCCGCCCCGCACAGCGCCAGGCGCCACGCCACGTTCCACCAGGATGCCTCCGCCGGCATCAGCATTGTCAGCACCAGGCCACCCAGCATCACCGCCAGCCCCAGCCCCCCCAGGATACCCGCGGAGTATCGGTCGGCCAGCCGTCCGGCGATCGGCGCGACCACGACCACCGCGGCGGGCCACGGGGTCATCTGCAAGCCGATTTCATACGGCGACAATCCGCCCGCGTACTGAAAATAGAACGGCAGCACCACCAGCGCGATGATCTGGGCGGCATGGGAACAGACCGCCGTTGCCGCAGACAAGGCGAAGATCGGCCGTTGCATCAGCAGGTCCACCGGCAACATCGGCGGCCGCAGCCCCAACTGCCGGCGCACGAAAATCACCCCCATCACCAGGCTGCCGCCCAGTTCGAGCACCACCAGCGGCAGCCGCTCGCCATGGCCGATACCGTCCAGCCCAGTGATGAACAGGCCAAGGGTGATCGCGTTCATCACCGCGCTGGTGACGTCGAACCCATGCGCCGTCAGCGGCGATCGCGGCAGGAACCGCACTGACATCAGCAGCGCCACCACCCCGAACGGCAGTTGCAGGGCGAACAGCCAAGGCCACGACGCAACCGCCAGGATCGCAGCGGCCACCGATGGGCCGGCCGCCGAGGACGTCGCAACCACCAGCACGTTGTAGCCGATGCCCCGCCCAAGCTGGGCACGCGGAAAGATGAAGCGGATCAGCGCGCCGTTGACACTCATGATCCCGGCGCCGCCAAAGCCCTGCACCACTCGCGCCGCCACCAGCTCTGGCAGGCTGGTCGCCGCAACGCAGCCGATCGTGGCAATGATATAGAGAACCAGCCCCCAGCAGTACACCCGCCGATGCCCATAGACGTCGCCCAGGGATGCCATTGGCAGCAGGCTGACCGTAACCGCGAGCTGGTAGGCGTTCACCACCCAGATCGAGGCCGCCGGCGTCGTCTGCATCTGGTGCGCGATGGTCGGCAGGGCGATGTTGGCGATCGATCCGTCCAGCACCGCCATTGCCACGGCGATGCCCACCGAAATCATCGCCAGCAGTCGCCGCTCCGGCGGCAGGCCGTCAGCCGGTAGCGGTTCATTCATGCGGGGGAGCGGTCCTGAGGCATATAGTCCGCGCAAACTGGACCGTCGCCGTCAGGCCTGCAACCCCACCGGGAATGGACGCTAGCCCAGCCGGTTTTGCACCAGCTCGGTCACCACCCCGGGATCGGCCAGCGTCGAGGTATCGCCCAGCCCCTCCGTCTCGTTTGCGGCGATCTTGCGCAGGATCCGGCGCATGATCTTGCCGCTGCGCGTCTTCGGCAGGCCTGGTGCCCATTGGATCGCATCCGGTGAGGCAATCGGCCCAATCTCCTTGCGAACCCAGGCGACCAGCTCCTTGCGCAGGTCCTCGGACGGTTCCTCGTCCGCATTCAGCGTGACATAGGCATAGATGCCCTGCCCTTTGATGTCGTGCGGGAACCCGACGACCGCTGCCTCCGCCACCTTCGGGTGCGCCACCAGCGCACTCTCAACCTCAGCCGTGCCCATCCGGTGGCCCGACACGTTGATCACGTCATCCACCCGCCCGGTGATCCAGTAATATCCGTCGGCGTCCCGCCGAGCCCCGTCGCCGGTAAAATACAGGTCCTTGAAGGTCGAGAAATAGGTCTGGATGAACCGTTCATGGTCGCCGAACACGGTCCGCATCATGCCGGGCCAGGCATCGCGGATGCACAGATTGCCCTCCGTCGCTCCGGTCAGCTCAACTCCGTCGCCGTCGACCAACAATGGCTGGACCGAGGGAAGCGGCAGTGTCGCCGACCCCGGCTTCAACGCCGTGGCGCCCGGTAGCGGGCTGATCAGGATGCCGCCGGTCTCGGTCTGCCACCAGGTATCGACGATCGGGCAGCGCCGCTCACCAACCACGTTGTAGTACCACAGCCAGGCTTCGGGATTGATCGGTTCACCCACGCTGCCCAGCAGCCGCAGCGAATGCCTGGACGTCTTCTTCACCGGCCCGTCGCCGTCGCGCATCAGCGCCCGGATCGCGGTCGGCGCGGTGTAGAAGATGCTCACCTTGTGCTTGTCGATCACCTGCCAGAACCGGCTGCTGTCGGGGTAGTTCGGGATCCCCTCGAACATCAGCGTGGTCGCGCCGTTCGCCAGCGGCCCGTACAGGATATAGGTGTGGCCGGTGACCCAGCCGACATCCGCGGTGCACCAGTAGACGTCGCCCGGTCGGTAGTCGAACACGTTTTCATGCGTGTAGCTCGCCCACACCAGGTAGCCGCCGGTGGTGTGCAGCACCCCCTTCGGCTTGCCTGTGCTGCCCGAGGTATACAGGATGAACAGCGGGTCTTCGGCCGACATCGGTTCGGGGGGACAGTCTGGCAACGCCGCCGCCAGCAATGTCGCGTAATCATGGTCCCGGCCGGCGACCATGTTCACCTTCGCCCCGGTAACCTTGGCAACAAGCACCGCCCTGACGCTCGGACAATCCTTCAGTGCCTCGTCGGCATTTGCCTTCAACGGCACCGACCGGCCGCCCCTGCGCCCTGCATCGGCGGTGATCAGCAACGTTGAGTCGCAATCCTGAATCCGATTGGCCAGGCTATCGGGTGAGAAGCCGCCAAACACCACCGAATGGATCGCGCCGACCCGCGCGCAGGCCAGCATTGCGACTGCCGCCTCCGGCACCATAGGCAGGTAGATGGTCACGCGGTCGCCGCGCTTGACCCCCAGCTGCTTCATCGCGTTGCCAAGGCGGCAGACCTGGTCGTGCAACTCCCGGTAGGTGACGTGGCGGCTGCTGTTGGGGTCGTCACCTTCCCAGATGATCGCTGTCGCATCGCCGCGTTCGGCCAGATGCCGGTCGAGGCAGGAGACGGAGGCGTTCAGCACCCCGTCCTCGAACCACTTGATCGACACGTCGCCGCTAAAGCTGGTGTTCTTGATCTTGGTCGGAAACGTCATCCACGCCAGGCGCTTGGCCTCTTTCGCCCAGTATGCGTCGGGATCGGACGCCGCCTGCTGATAGGCCGCCTTGTAACCGGCGGCATCGAGATGGGCTGTTTCGGCGAATTCTGCCGGAACCGGAAATACCTGATCCTGAGTCGGTGCATTTGCTGCCACGGACTGTCCCCTTTCTGCCCTGAGGGCTTTACTTTTCTACCAGGCAGGCATGACCTCGGCCGCCGAGTGTCGTCACGCTATCCCGATCTCCGGCGAAAACATTGACCGGCATCAAAATGCCGCCGTGGCAGGCCACCGAGATACACGTCCCGCGGGACGTTGTGAACTCGCCCCGGATTTCACGCCTTCCACCCGCCCATCCGGCACAGCTTGTCCCAATGCGGCTTCGAGATCGGCATGACCGACAGCCGCGACTGCCGCACCAACGCCAGGTCCGCCAGTCCGGGATCAGCCTTGATCTCGACCAGCGTAACCGGCTTCGGCAGCGGCCGAACCGCCTTCATGTCGACGCAGACCCAGTCACCGCTCTTTGCGGTGGGGTCCGGATAGGCTTCTCGCGCGACCTCGACGATGCCGACGATCTCCTTGCCGGTGTTCGAATGATAGAAGAACGCAGGATCACCCTTGCGCATCGCCTTGAGGTTGTTCTTCGCCATGTGGTTGCGCACACCGGTCCAGGGTTCAGTCCCATTGGCAACCTGTTGATCCCAGGAGAACGCCTCCGGTTCCGACTTTACCAGCCAATAGCCCGGCATCCTGTCCCCCAAACCATCGCGTGCGATCTTGGCACCGCGCGCCCGGCTTATTCAATACGCGGGCCATCGGTGTGCCGTGGAGGTATGATCGAGATCAAGGTGCGATGAGCAGGCTGGCATTAAAAACTGTTGACGCGTTATAGGCCCGCTGTCACGCCGCCGGCCGATCGGGTAAGGGATGTCTGTGGAAGCACGCTCATCTGTCGCACCGCCCCGTTCCGGGAAGTCGCTGCATCGATTTGCCAATCCGGGCCAGTTCCTGCGGCTGTCCGGCAAGGTTCTGCCGTGGCTGTACGGGCCGGGCGGGGTTCTGACCGTGATCGGCCTGGTCTGGGGCCTGTTTTTCGCGCCCGATGACTGGCAGCAGGGCGATACTGTTCGCATCATGTATGTGCATGTCCCGTTCGCCTGGCTGGCCTCCGCCGGGTATTTCGCCCTGGCGGTCTGCAGCTTCATGTCGCTGATCTGGCGCCATCCGCTGGCCGACCTCGCGGCCGTTGAGATCGGGCCGGTCGGCGCCGGATTCACCGCGGTTTGCCTGGCCACCGGCAGTCTGTGGGGCCGACCGACCTGGGGCGCCTGGTGGGTCTGGGATGCGCGACTGACCTCGGTGTTCGTGCTGTTCCTGCTGTACCTCGGGCACATCGCGTTGGTACGCGCATTCGACGATCCAACGCGGGGTTACCGGGCGGGCGCCATCCTCGCGCTGGTGGGGGTGATCAACCTGCCGATCATCAAATTCAGCGTCGACTGGTGGAACACGCTGCATCAGCCGGCCTCGATCGGTCTGACCGGCGCGCCGACGATTGCAGCCAGCATGCTGTGGCCGCTGCTGTTCTCGGCCATCGGCTTTACCCTGCTGTTCGCCGCCATCACCATCGCCCGCACCCGCGCCGCGGTGATGGAGCGGCGAATTCGCGCCCTGCTGATGGCCAAGGCATCCTCCGCCAGCGAGCAGGAGGCCATGTCGTGACCCATCTGCCCTATATCCTTGCGGCCTACGCCATAGCGGTGGCCGTGCCGCTGGTATTTTCAATTGAGACCTATTTTCGCGTTCGCTCCGCCAGCCGGAAGCTGGCTGCCATCGACACCCGGCGGGAGCGCGGCCGGTGATGACCCGCAAGAAGCGGCGGTTGATCGTCCTGCTCGTCTGCGGCATCGGCCTGGGGTCGGCCGCCGCCCTGACGCTGTCGGCGTTCAGCGACAACCTGGTGTTCTTCGTATCCCCCTCCGATCTTGCGAAATCCGGACCGAGCGGACGGCAAGTGCGGCTGGGCGGGCTGGTAGAAGCAGGGACCGTCCAGCGGACCACCGGCGGCCAGGCCGGCGCGCAGTTCAAGGTGACCGACGGCAACGCCAGCGTGCAGGTGGTCTACAAGGGTCTTCTTCCTGACCTGTTCCGCGAGGGCCAGGGCGTCGTCGTGCTGGGCACTGAGCAGACCGACGGGGTGTTCAGAGCCTCGGAAGTTCTTGCCAAGCATGACGAGAATTACATGCCGAAGGAGGTTGAGGAGGCGCTGAAGAAGTCGGGGCGGTGGAACCCGGCATCCGGAGCCCCCCCGCCGCCGGCCTCCCACTGGACCGCGGCAGCCAAACCCTCGGGCTGAGGACGCAGCTCCGCCTTGTAGTCACCAGTGCGGCGCATCACCTATAGCGGTAGATTGAGATTGGAAGATTCACATGGCGGCCTCTGACGCATTTGCCTTGGAGCGGTCCGGGTTGAGCCCATTCCTGTTCGCCGAAGTCGGCACGGAACTGAATGGTTCGGCGTTGACCATCCTTTCGGTCCTGGCGCGACTGGGCCAGGATCCCTGGGCCGAAGCTGCGAAGTGGACGAAGTTGCCGAAGTCCACGACGGTCGATCGGCTGGCACACAGCATCGCCCAGATGCCGCTGTCGTCGCAGGCGATCAACGACGCCCGCAGCACGGCGGCCCGGCTGGTTCTGCTGCTGCCATCGCAGGTGACCCGTCCGGCCGAGTCGCAGGCTGCAAACAAAGTCATGCGCGGCCTGACGATGCCGAAATGGATTCTACCCGCGGCTTGCGGCATCGCGGTGGCGCTGGCTGTCGCCTACACAACAATGGGACCTGAGCGGGCCAGCACGATAACGCCGATCAGTGACCTTTCCCCGGCGCGGACACAAATCACCCCGAAATAGCGTTTCAAGCTGACTGTGAATGGCCGGAATTGGCCGGCATCCCGCATCGGGATCCGGCGCGAGACCCTGGGCTAATCCGCATCCGCGAGCCGCGCGCGAATGGAAAGAAGTTCCTCGCGGCGTTCGTTACTCGTTTCAGGATATCGCATCTTCAGGTTCTGCATGGTCTGCAAGACGATCTCGGACACGATCAGCCGAGCGTTTTCCTTGTCGTCGGCGGGGACGACATACCAAGGCGAATGTCCGGTGCTGGTGGAACTGAGGCACTTCTCGTAAGCCTTGGTATACTGCTTCCAAAAGCGACGTTCCTCGATATCCGCCATGCTGAACTTCCAGTTCTTCTCCGCCTCATCAATGCGCGCCAGGAACCGCTTCCGCTGTTCTTCCTTCGACAGATGCAGGAAGAATTTGACGATACGAGTGCCGTTGTCATGCAGGTGGGTTTCAAGGTCCCGTATCGAGCGGTAGCGGCGGTGCCAGATCGATTTCCGGTTGCCAGGCATGCCTTCGTTGGCCAGGATTTCAGGGTGCACGCGGGTAATCAGTACTTCCTCATAATATGATCGGTTGAAGATGCCGATGCGCCCGCGTTCCGGCAGATCACGCGTGGTTCGCCACAAGAAATCATGTTGCAGTTCCTGCGGGCTGGGGTGCTTGAAGCTGAACACCTGGCAGCCCTGCGGGTTGATCCCTGACATGACATGGCGGATCACGCCATCCTTCCCGGCGGCGTCCATCGCCTGGAAGATCAGCAGGACGGCATAGTCGTCCGACGCATACAGTAGCATTTGCTGGTCGCTCAGTGCAGCAACCTGTTTCGCCAGCAACCGCTTATAGTCGTCCTTGGATTCGTAGACCGGATCGACGCGGGTCGGGTGTTTTCCGAGGTCGACCTTGTCACCTTCGCCGACACGAAAGTCCTTGATGTCCAGTTTCATGGCGTTGCGGTCCCGGATAAGGCGGAGTTGTTGAGCTGGGATAATACAGCGCTTTCCGATCATGAGGTGAACCGGTAACGCCAAGGCCACCAGCGACGGCGCATGAGCGTGACGCTTGACATCCTTATACTCACTGCTAGCATAAGCAGGCTATATGCTCAGAAAGAGCATTATTAGGAGGATCCTGATGCCGGCAACCACGTTGCACGAACGCACCGCGCCGCTTTACGAGCGGGTAAAGACGCTGATCCCACCGATTGAGTGGCCGGTCTTTGCCGACGACATCGAGGCGATCCTGCGCCTGAAGCGGGAACGTGACGCGGTAATCCTGGCCCATAACTACATGACGCCGGAGATTTTCCACTGCGTCGCCGACATCGTGGGCGACAGCCTTGCGCTGGCGCGGGAAGCGATGAAGGTGGATGCCAAGGTCATCGTGCTGGCCGGCGTGCACTTCATGGCGGAGACCGCCAAGATGCTGAACCCTAGTAAGACGGTGCTGATTCCGGACAGCCGGGCGGGGTGTTCGCTGGCGGAGTCGATCACGGCGGCGGATGTGCGGCTGATGCGCGAACGCCATCCGGGGGTGCCGGTGGTGACGTATGTGAACTCGACCGCGGCGGTGAAGGCGGAGTCGGATATCTGCTGCACCTCCGGCAATGCGTTGAAGATCGTCGAATCCCTGGGTGTCGATACAGTTATCATGCTGCCGGACGAGTATCTGGCCCGCAACATTGCCGCGCAGACAAAGGTGAAGGTGCTGACCTGGGCCGGACATTGCGAGGTGCATGAACGGTTCACCGCAGCCGAGGTGCGGGCACTGCGCGACGATCACCCCGGCGTGGTGATATTGGCGCACCCGGAATGTCCGCCGGAGGTGATCGCCGAGGCTGACTACACCGGATCAACCGCAGACATGGCGGGTTATGTGGGGCGGGAGCGGCCGCGCCGGGTGGTGCTGCTGACGGAATGCTCGATGGCCGACAATGTTTCGGTCGGCTATCCTGATATCGAGTTCGTGCGGCCGTGCAATTTGTGCCCGCACATGAAGCGTATCACGCTGCCGAAGATCCGCCGCTCGCTGGAGACGATGCAGGAAGCCGTGACGATCGATCCGGCGCTTGCGGACAGAGCACGACGGTCGGTCGAGCGCATGCTGGAGGTGCGGTGATGGCACTGCCGCTGATCATGATCGAACCGGCGGTGCGGGCTGCGCTGCTGGAGGATCTGGGTCGCGCCGGCGACCTGACGTCGGATGCAATCGTTCCCGCCGGAATGCAGACGCGCTGCGCGCTGGTGGCCCGCCAGGCCGGGGTGGTGGCGGCGTTGGATTTCGCTGCCACGGCGTTCCGCCTGATCGACCCGGCGATCACTGTTGCGGTGGCGCTGGACGATGGCAGCCGGCTGCGGCCAGGCGATACGATCGCCGTGATCGAGGGGCCGGCGCGCGGGATACTGACTGCGGAACGAACGGCACTGAACTTCCTGAGCCATCTGAGCGGCGTGGCATCAGCGACGCGCGGCATCGCGGACGCGATCGCGGGGACCCGAGCGCAGGTGTGCTGCACCCGTAAAACCATGCCCGGGCTGCGCTTCGCACAGAAATACGCCGTGCGGATCGGCGGCGGATCCAATCATCGGTTCGGCTTGGACGATGCCGTGCTGATCAAGGACAACCATGTGGCGATCGCCGGCGGGGTGCGTTCGGCGGTCGAGCGGGCCCGGGCCGGCGTCGGCCATCTGGTGAAGATCGAGTTGGAGGTTGATACCCTGACGCAACTCGAAGAGGCGTTGACGTTGGGGGTGGATGCGGTGCTGCTGGACAACATGGGCCCCGACATGTTGCGCCAGGCAGTCGGGATGGTCGACGGGCGGGCAATCACCGAGGCATCCGGCCGTATTCGTCCGGATACGGCGCCGGCAATTGCGGCCAGTGGCGTCGACCTTCTGTCGGTGGGCTGGCTGACACATTCGGCGACGGTTCTGGATATCGGCCTGGATTGGGTGGGGCCGGTGTAGCATTCGGCAACACCGAACGCGGCGGCTTCAATTGCAATCGCGGTTTGCGGGCGGGCCCGTGCGATCCCGACAGGAGCGCTTTGTCGCCGGGCGTCTCACAATGACGCTGAAGACGTACCCCGATCGGTGATCCAGAAAGCTAATTCGGCCATAGTGGGACATGGTCCGCTGTCAGATCGGTGGTATCGGCGCACCACCGACTGACGTAGCTGACGATATCGCCGACCGTATCAAAGCGGTCGACGGCCTCATCGGGGATTTCGACATCGAAGATTTCTTCGAGGTAGAGCGCCAGCCTGATCCGGCCGAAGCGCCCAAGCCGGAGGTCATCGGTAAGGCGGGATGCGGGGGATAGGCTGGCGCCCGTGACAGAAATGGTTTGTTCAATCGCACTCACGACTTTCTCGAACACAGCGTTATCCGAACTGAATTGCATGACTTGTTCCTTCCGTCTGGCGACGGACCATGAACCGGCCGGCGAGAAGTTGCTGTGAAGCGATGAACAGTTTGGTATCAGGCGGCGCGGCGAGCCACGACTTCAACACCACGCGCGCTTTTGCGGGTCATGCTCGGCATTTCCAGCATCGCGCCGCGCACCGCATCCTCAATAGTTTCAAGCAACGAAGCACGGCTGCCGAGCGCGCTGCGCCGGCCTGCTTCGATGCCGGGACGCGTCATGGCCTGGCGGGTCGTTGATGCCAGCATGGACAGGTTGGCCTGCAGGAATTCAGCATGCTTCTGCGGAAGCCGAACGGTGATGACGTCATCTGACATTGATGCAACTCCCATTTTTGTTGTCCTGTGGGTTACGCCGGCCAGGCGACCGGATTGATGTCGGTCAGCGCCACGCGGCGCTTCGCGGTCATGCCCTCGAAGGCTTCGGCGACCGATTCGTAACGTTGGGTCCGTCCGATCAAGGGCTGGATGAAGACGACGCGCGCGCTGCGCCACATGATCCAGCGGCAAAGCGGGCTGTCCCCGAGGTGGAATGCCAGAACTTCTTCGTAGTCTTCCGAGTCGGTTCCATGATCCAACCGGACCACCATGCGAAGACTGTTTGCCTCCGACCAGCTTGCGATCAGGATGAGTTCAGGCAGGCTGAAAGAGAGGCCTCTGAGGGTTTTCGCGGGCAGTTGGATGACTGGCATCTCGGCCTCGTTTGGACTACACGATCACGGCGAGGTGAAGCTAATCACACGTATTCGTGATGAACAAGCGAAACTGAGGATAAATCCGCATCAGAAAGGGTGTTACATAAAACGGCCGTTAATTTGGATTTCTTGCTTAATATAAGCCTATTTTGTAACGATCAACGCGTTCCGTAGATCCTGTCGCCGGCATCGCCCAACCCCGGCCGGATATAGCCATTGTGATCCAACTGCCGGTCGATCGCGCCGGTGAAGACGGGCACGTCCGGATGTTCGGCGGTGAAGGTGGCAATGCCTTCAGGTGCGGCGAGCAGGCAGACGAACTTCATGGCGGTGACGCCGGCCTGTTTAAGGCGCCTGGCGGCCGCGACGGCGGAATGGCCGGTTGCCAGCATCGGGTCCACCAGAATCACCAATCGTTCGGCAATGTCGCTGGGCAGCTTCAGATAGTATTCCACCGGCCGCAGCGTCGTGTGCTCGCGATAGAGGCCGATGTGGCCAACCCGGGCGGATGGGACCAGGTCGAGCATGCCTTCCAGAATACCGTTACCTGCCCTCAGGATTGACACGATGCAGAGTTTCTTGCCCGCCAGATGCTCGGTTTTCATCGGCTCCAGCGGGGTTTCGATTTCGATCGGTTCCAACGGCAGGTCACGGGTGACCTCGTAGGCCATCAGCAGACTGATCTCGCGCGCCACCTGGCGGAATTTCGCGGTGGTGGTGTTCTTGTCGCGCAGCAGGGCCAGCTTGTGGCGCAGCAGCGGGTGGTTCAGCACCGTGACGTCAGACATGTTGGTTTCCCTATGACGCGCGCCTGGCTGCCAGCGCCCGGACGACGATCAGCGAGCACAGGATAACCACGAATGAAAACAGTGTCGTCAGCGTTCCCAGCGCATAGAGCACCGGTGTCGTGACGCTTGTGGTCATGCCGAAGATTTCCAACGGCAGAGTGTTGTCGCTGCCGGCGGTCAGCAGGGTGCGGGCGAACTCATCATAGGACAGGGTAAAGCCGAACAGCGCGATGCCGACGACGCTGGGCATGATGATCGGCAGCACCACATGACGAAACGATTGCCACGCCGTCGCGCCCTGGTCGCGGGCGGCTTCCTCCCACGCGCGATCGAAACGATTGAACACGGCAAACATGATCAGCAGGCCGAACGGCAGGGTCCATGTGAGCTGGGCGCCAAATGCCGAACTGTACCAGTCGGGGTCGAAACCAAGGGCGTTGAACAGCAGTCCGACGCCGAGGCTGACGAGGATGGAGGGGATGATCAGGCTGGCAACGGTCAAGGTGAACAGCGGCCCGGATCCCGCGAAACGCCGGCGAAATGCCATGCCCGCGGCCAGCGATACGACAACGGTTGATACCATTACCATTGTTGCGAGCGAGAAAGATCGTGTCAGCGAACCGGCGAAGTCGCCGACGGCCTGGGTTTCGAACAGGCGGTGAAACCAGTGCAGCGAGAAGCCATTCATCGGAAAGGTCAGGCCGCCGTCCGGACCCTGGAAGGACAGGACCAGGATCGTCAAGGTTGGTCCATACAGAAACAGAATGAACAGGCCCAGGATGCCCAGCAGGATGCCGCGGCGCAATGCGGGCGTCATTACAGCTCCTTCCGGATGTCGACGATCCGCAGGATCGCCGCGACCATCATCAGCACGATCGCCAGCAATATCACGGCGTTGGCGCAGGCGGCCGGATACTGCAGCGACGAGATCTGGTTTGCGATCATCAGCCCGACCGAGGCGCTTTGCCCGCCGCTCATGAGGCGGACGGTAACAAAATCGCCCATAACCATGGTAACGACGAAGATCGAGCCGATGGCGATGCCTGACCTGGACAGCGGCAGCACGACGCTGGCGATGATGCGCCACCAGCCGGCGCCGTTGTCCAACGCGGCTTCCAGCAGGCGGCGATCGATACGCATCATGCTGTTGAAGATCGGGGTCACCATGAACAGGACGTAGAGATGGGTGTAGGCCAGAACGACAGCGAAATCGGAGAACAGCAGGAATTCGAGCGGCCGGTGGATCAGGCCCAGTTTCATGAGTGTGCCATTCAGCAGACCCTCACGGCCCAGAAACGGAATCCAGGAGATCATGCGAATGATGTTGGAGGTCAGGAACGGCACGGTGCAGACCAGAAACAGCACCATCTGCGTGGTGCGGCCACGGATTTCGAACGCCAGCACATAGGCAATCGTAAAGCCCAGCACGGCGGTCACGGACCAGACAATGACAGTATAGCGGATCGTGTTGAGATAAGTACGCCAGGTGACGGCCGATCCCAGGATGTCGGTATAGTTGGTGAGCTCAAACGCAGGGATGATCTGTACGCTGTCGTAGTCGAAGAAGCTGACGACGATGAGCGCACACATGGGCACCAGCAGAAATATGATCAGGATCAGGGCGAGCGGCGCGGCTTGAAGAAACGCAGCCAGTTTAGCCCGCACCATCCAGTTGCTCCGTCATGTCATCGCCCAGCGTCGCAAGCGGGGGGCGGGCCGGTCAAGCCCCGGAGCTGCCCGGCGAGGGCAGGAGCGGTTTCCACCGGGATGTTGGTGAAGGACAGCAGCAGACCCTGGCCGCAATCATGCGCGATGGCATGGGCGGACAGGCTTGTGGGGG
The DNA here is from genome assembly GCA_965200665.1 of Rhodopila sp. Taxonomy (GTDB): domain Bacteria; phylum Pseudomonadota; class Alphaproteobacteria; order Acetobacterales; family Acetobacteraceae; genus Rhodopila. Next base: position 1,237,453 of record OZ241370.1, read on the forward strand.
CGAGCCCGGCGATGACGGCGCGCCTGGCCAGGGCGGTATCGTCGATGGGCTGAGCAAACCGCAGCAGCAGATGCATACCGCCGGCGGCCATCTCCGCCCGGGCATGGATGCCGAATGCGGTGTCGAGCGCAACAGCCAGGGCGCGGCGGCGGTTGGCATAGAGGATGCGCATGCGGCGGATGTGGCGGGCGAAATGACCCCTTTGCATGAAGGCGGCGACCACGGCCTGCTCCAGCGCCGGTTGGCCCAGCGTCGTCAGTCGCGCCGCACGGTTGAAGGCCGCGGCCAGTTCGGCGGGAACAACGAGGTAACCGAGACGAAGGGATGGGGTGAGAACTTTGCTGAAGCTGCCGGCGTAGAGCACCCGCTGGGCCCGATCGAGGCTTTTCAGCGATGGCAGCGGGCGGCCTACGTAGCGGAATTCGCTGTCGTAATCGTCTTCCAGGATCCAGGACTCGGTTTCGGCTGCCCAGGCGAGCAACGCCAGGCGGCGCGGCAATGCCATAGCGACGCCGGTGGGCGCCTGGTGCGTGGGTGTGACGACCGCGAGCTTCGCTTTCGGCGCGGCGGCGATGGCGGATGCGACACGCAGCCCGTCCTGGTCGACACGCACCGGGACGATGCGGGCGCCCCCAGCCTCCAGCGCCTGGCGGGCGATGAAGTAGCCGGGGTCCTCCATCCACACCGGGTCGCCGGGACGCAACAGCACGCTGCGCACCAGCGACAAAGCACCCTGGTAGCCGGCGGTGATCAGCACCTGGGCCGACGAGCAGCGGATGCCGCGGGCGACACCAAGGTAGGCTGCGATGGCCTGGCGTAAAGCCGGGATGCCGGCGGGATCGGCGCCTGCCAGGTCAGACGGCTGCAGGGCGCGGGCGGCCTGCACGGTCAGATTGGACCACAACTTGCGAGGAAACTGGTCCAGGGCAGGCAGACCCATCTGAAACGGCAGCGGGCCAGGTGGTTCGCCTGTGGCCTCGGGCGCGAACATGAAGGGCGTGTGTTCGACGGCTTCGACCGGCGCCGTTCCGGAGACGATCGTGCCGGCGGCGCCGCGTGTATCGATGGCACCCTCACCGGCAAGCAGCGCATAGGCCGCGTCGACGGTTCCGCGCGCGACTGCGAGTTGGGCGGAGAGCACCCGGGCGGAGGGCAATTTGGCGCCGGCGGCGACGTGGCCGGTGGCGATCGCTGACCGGACACGCGCCGCAATCTGCAGGAACAGCGGTTCGGTTTCCGTAGGATCGAGCGTGATGTTCAGCGTCATGGCCCAGTCGATTCGTCCATTCTTGGCTCTTCGAACTATGCCACCGCGTGGACAAGTTAGGCGAGCGACAAACCAAGGAGCAGACCATGTCCCACATGAATTTCGTGAAGACCGCCCCCGACGCCTATCGCGCCTTGTCCGGCGTCGAAACCTATCTGCGTGGCTGCGGGCTGGAGAAGACGATCGTCGAGCTGGTGAAGATGCGTGCCTCGCAGATCAATGGCTGCGCGTTCTGCCTGGACATGCACAGCCGCGATGCCCGCAAGGCGGGTGAGACCGAGCAGCGGCTGTATCTGTTGAATGCGTGGCGGGAGGCGCCGTTTTATACGGAGCGGGAGCGGGCTGCCCTGGCGTTGACTGAGCACCTGACGCGGCTGCCGGTCACGGGGGAGCGGCCGGCAGAGGTGGAGCGGCTATTTTCAACGGTTGAGATCGCCAACCTGCTAACGCTGATCGGCATGATCAACCTGTGGAACCGCGTTGCCATCGGCGGCGGCTTCCATGCGGAGGCCGCGTGATCATCGACGTTCGGCCGGTGCGGTCAGAAGCTGATCTGGCCGCCTGTTTTCCGGTCATCCACGCGTTGCGCCCGCATCTCAGCGGGCCAGCCGAATTCGTCGAGCGGGCGCTGCGACAGTTCGAGCATGGCTATCACCTGCTGGCGGCGTGGGCAGGGGATGCAGTGATCGGCGCGGCTGGCTACCGGATGCAGGAAAACCTGATCCGGGGCCGGTTCTGCTATGTTGATGACCTGGTGGTGGCGGCGGATCATCGGCGGTCTGGAACAGGCGCAAGGCTGCTGGATGCTGTCGCAGTGCAGGCGCGGGCCGAAGGGATCGACCGGCTGACGCTGGATACGGCGCTGGATAACCTGCTGGGCCAGCGGTTTTACTTTCGCTACGGGATGCTGCCGGCCTCGCTGCGGTTCGGTAAGGGATTGGACTGAGCCATGGATACCATTCTGTATATTTCATGCAGTCCACGAGGTGCTGCGTCGATCTGCCAGGACTTTGCGCAGGATGTGCTGGGCCGCCTGGCGCAGCACCATCCGGCGGCCAGGGTCGTACATCGCGACCTGGTGGCGGCGCCGCCACCGTTTGTCGATGCGGGGTTCTATGCAGGGATCATGGACCCTGGCGGCACCCATGCCGCCCTCGAAGTATCGGATGCGCTGATCGAGGAGTTGGAGCGTGCGGATGCGGTGGTCATCGCAACCCCGATGAACAACTACGCGGTGCCGGCGGTGCTGAAAGCCTGGATCGATCAAATCGTCCGCATCCATCGGACGTTTGCCAGCACGCCGACGGGCAAGGTCGGATTGCTGCGTAACCGTCCGGTGTATGTGGTGATCGCGTCCGGCGGCTGGTTCAGTAGTGCCTCGCCGACTGGGACGCCGCCGCAGCCTGACTTCCTGACGGGTTACCTGCGTGCCGTGCTGAATACAATCGGACTGGAGGATATCCGGTTTCTGACGTTGGAGGGGGTAACCCGCGGGCCGGAAATGCGCGAGCGGGCGGTCAAGCTGGCCCGAACGGTGCTGGACGGAATACTGCCGGCGATGTTGCGCTGAACAGATGGGCGTTGGGTCAATGGGCTTTGGCGTGCGTTCAGGCTAACCCGCCGGGGCTGCCTGTGCGACGGCAGCTGCCAGTTCGTCCCGGCCGTCCATCCGCAGCCCAGCGATTACGCCGGCAATGTCGGCGGCCGGCCGGTTCTGGCTCATTTTGACCTTGCCTTCCAGCCGGGTGACCGTCAGCGCGATCCCGACAATACCCCGCAGCATGCCCTGGACAAAATCATCCGGCGCATCTGCCACCGCCCAGGGCTGCGCCCGTGGCGTCTCGTTCCGCTCGGTCAGCCGGGTCACCACCGTCAGCAATTGTGCCGGATCGTCGAACACTCCCAGTGTGCCGTAGGCATGCACGGCGGCGTAGTTCCAGGTTGGGACGACTTTGCCGTGCTCCTGCTTCGCCGCGTAGTAGGACGGTGTGATGTAGCCGTCCGAACCCTGGAATATGACCAATGTCTGCACCCCGGCGTCGGCCGCGCGGGCATGCGGATTGGCTTTCGCCAAGTGCCCGATCAGCCTGCCGTAGGGCGCGGGATCAGGATCCAGCATCAGGGGCGCGTGGCTCGCGATCAGCCCGTCGGCCGTCATCGATACCAGCGTGGCCAATCCGGAGCTTCGGATTACCTCATGCAGGACTTCGATGCGGTCTTCCTTGAAATGGACCGGGGTGTACACGCGCGATCTCCTGTCCTGCACCGGATGGTTGCATTGACGCATCGTGGGCCAGGATCGGCCCCAACAGAAGTGCCTATTTTGACGGGGCCGATCAGTCCAATCTACAGTGCTCCGCCGCGTCGGCCGGCCATTGCCCCCAGACGCAGCCGCAGCGCGTTCAGCTTGATGAAGCCCTGCGCATCCACCTGGTCGTAGGCGCCCTGGTCGTCTTCGAACGTTACGACCTTCATCGAGTAAAGGCTGTTCGGGCTCTCCCGCCCGATGCAGGTCACGTTGCCCTTGTATAATTTCATCCGCACCCGGCCGCTCACGCTATGCTGGCTGGTGTCGATCAGCGCCTGCAGCATCCGCCGCTCCGGGCTGAACCAGAACCCGTTGTAGATCAGTTCCGCGTAGCGCGGCATCAGGCTGTCCTTCAGGTGCGCGGCCTCGCGATCCAGGGTGATGCTTTCGATCCCGCGATGCGCCGCCAGCAGGATGGTGCCGCCTGGGGTTTCATAAACGCCCCGCGACTTCATCCCGACGAAGCGGTTTTCCACCAGGTCAAGCCGCCCGATCCCGTTAGCCTTACCGAGTTCATTCAGTCGCGTCAGCAGCGCGGCCGGCGACAGTGCCACGCCGTCGATCGCCACCGGATCGCCGGCGACAAAATCCATCGAGATCACGGTTGCCCGGTCGGGCGCATCCTCCGGGCGGATAGTCCGCTGATAGACCATCTCGTCAGCCTCGTCGGCTGGGTCTTCAAGCACCTTTCCCTCGGATGAGGAGTGCAGCAGATTGGCGTCCACGCTGAACGGCGCCTCGCCGCGCTTATCCTTGGCGATCGGGATCTGGTTTTTCTCGGCGAACTCCAGCAGGCGGGTCCGGCTGGTCAGTTCCCATTCACGCCACGGCGCGATGATCTTGATGTCCGGCTTCAGCGCGTAATACGACAGTTCGAACCGAACCTGGTCGTTGCCCTTGCCGGTCGCGCCGTGCGCTACCGCGTCCGCCCCGACCTGCTCCGCGATCTGGATCTGCCGTTGCGCGATCAACGGACGGGCAATTGAGGTTCCCAGCAGATACTGTCCCTCATAAACGGTATTTGCGCGGAACATCGGGAACACGAAGTCGCGCACGAACTCTTCACGCAGGTCATCGACGAAGATTTCCTTGATGCCGAACATCTCGGCCTTTTTGCGCGCCGGACCGAGTTCTTCGCCCTGTCCCAGATCGGCGGTGAAGGTGACCACTTCGCAGCCATAGGTGGTCTGCAGCCAGCGTAGAATCACACTTGTGTCCAGCCCGCCCGAATAGGCGAGAACGACCTTTTTCACATCCTTGACGGCCATGGCACGCGACACTCCAGATCTACCTTCGGCGGGCGTAGCGCGCCCCGCACCCATTACGCAAGCCGGGCCGTTTTAAGCACTTATTAATAACTGGCCGCGATGATGGACGGCATGCCGTCGCGCACCACCACAGCGTTTGCTCCCAGTGCATCACACGTGCTGTGGCGCGGCTTGCCGCCAGGCTTGCGCCGCCGGCTGTTGGCTCAAGCCACCGGCTGGGTCGCGCCGAGGCCTACGCCACGGGCCGGCCCCGCCACCCCCGGGATTGCCATCGCCGGCGAGTTTTCCAGGGCCTCCGGCCTCGGGGAAGGTGCCCGGCTGATGGCCGACGCTGCCAGGCGGCTCGACATACCGGTCTGGACCATCGACTTGCCGCCGCCGGTCGACGGACGCCCTGAACTCCACGCCGCGTCATCGGAAATCCCGCCACCCGGCGTTCCGCTGGTTCTGCACGTCAACGCCCCGATGCTGCCGCTCGCTTTGCTGCGCCTGCCCGATGCCTTGACCCGCGCCCGCGCAATTATCGGTTATTGGGCGTGGGAGATGCCGGAGGTGCCACCGGAATGGCGCCCCGCGGCGGCCTGCGTCAATCAGGTCTGGGTACCCTCACGCTTCACTGCCGCCGCGCTGGAACCGCTGACGCCAGGGCGCATCAGCATCGTCCCGCCGCCGCTTGGCATCGTGCCGCCGGTTGCCTCCGACGCCACACGAACCGATTTCGGCCTGCCGGAGGACGCCGTTGTCGTGCTGGTGTCGTTCAACCTGGCCTCGTCATTCGTGCGCAAGAACCCGTTCGCCGCCATTGCCGCCTTTCGCGGCGCGTTCGGCGACCGGGCCGACCGTATCCTGGTCCTGAAGGTCAGCCATCCCGAACATGCCCCGGCCGATTTTGCCCGGCTGATCCAGATGGCGCAGGCGCCCAACATCCGAATCGATCCGCGCACGCTGCCGCCGGCCGACCGTCACGCGCTGACACGTTGCGCCGACATCGTGCTGTCGCTGCATCGGGGTGAGGGTTTTGGCCTGGTGATGGCAGAGGCGATGCTGCTGGGCAAAGCGGTCATCGCCACCGGCTGGTCGGGCAACACCGACTTCATGGACAGTGCCAATTCCGCCCTGGTGCCGTATCGCCTGGCCCCGGCGCGCGACGATCGCCTGGTCTACCGTGGATTGTGGGCGGAACCGGACGTCGCCGCGGCAGCCACCCTTCTGCGAAGTCTCGCCGACGATCCTGCCGCCCGCCGGTCACTCGGTGAACGTGCGCGCCGGAGCGCCTGCGCGCACATGGACGGTCGCTCGTTTCGTGCCGCGCTGGAGGCGCTGCGATGAAAATCCTGGTTTGGCAGTGGGGGCGCCGCGGCGCCGGTCCCCGCTTCGCCGCCTGCCTGGCTGACGCGCTGCGGTTCCGGCCGGGGATCGATGTGACGCTGTCACTCTCGCAGGACGCAGAGATATTGGGTGGCATCAACCCGCCACGCTGCGAGATGCCGGTTCGGACCTACGTCGGCATGGCATCCTTCCTGGGCCGCCTGATCACCGCGCCGCTGGCCCTGCCGTTCCTGCTGTTCCGGCTCAGCCGGAACAAGCCGGATCTGGCGATCTGCGCCATGCCGGGTCCGCTCGATCCGCTGATGGCGATCGCGCTCCGCCTGCTGGGGGCCCGTCTGGTCGTGGTCGTGCATGACGCCGAACCCCATCCCGGCGATGGGTTCCCCGGCCAGATGCTGTTGCAGCGACTGCTGTGCTGCATGGCGCACGGCCTGGCTGTCCTGTGCGATCATGTCGGCACCAGGCTGCGCCGCCGATCGCTCACCAGCACGTTGATCCCGTTCGAGCATCCGCCCTTCGCGTTCGACCTGCCCATCGCCAGCCGCACGGGTGGCCCACCACGCCTGCTGTGCTTCGGCCGCCTGCTTCCATACAAGGGCCTCGATCTATTGGCCGAGGTCCTGGCGCAGGATCCTGGCGGCGTTGAGGTGCGGGTCGTCGGCAGTGGCCCGGAAAGTCCGGCGCTTGACGCGCTGCGCGCCTGCCCTGGCGTCACGGTTGAAAATCGCTGGGTCCCTGAAACGGAAATCGGCAGTTTGCTCGCCTGGTCGGATGCGCTGATCCTGCCCTACCGTGAGGCCAGTCAGAGTGGCGTGGCCGCTGCCGCTATCGCCGCCGGGCGCCCGGTGATCGCCACGCGGGTGGGCGGCCTGGGCGAGCAACTCGCCGCCACGCCGCATGCGATCCTGTGCGCACCCGACGCGGCCAGCCTGGCGCATGCGATCAGCCAATGGCGCGACTGCCCCTGCGCGGTCGCGCCGCCCATCGATGCGGCTACGGCCTGGCGCGACGCGGCATCGCGCTTGTTGCTCGCCATCGGCATTGCGCTGCCGCCGAAACAGCCGTCGATACCGCTGCGAGGCACATTCGGCCGTCCGGTTGCCGCAAGGCGCCATTAACGTCATGTACTTTCGCTGCCAGCGCGGATGGACCGGAACCAGGGCGCCAGCAGAATGCGCCGGCCGGCGCGTATCGCTCATTATCTTGCCGGCTTTCCGCCGGATTGGGGCGTCGCACATGCTCGCGACGGTCGGCCAACATGCCCGATCGACCATTGCCAGCGGCCCCGTGCCGCAACACAATCCACCGATGCCGATCAGAGCCGTATGTTTCGATGTGGGGGAAACCCTGATCGACGAGACCCGCCACTGGCTTGAATGGGCCGCGTTTCTCGGCGTCCGGCCGTTGACCCTGTTCACCGCCATCGGCGTCGTCATGGAGCGCGGCCAGTCGCTGCGCCGCGTGTTCGAAATCTTCCGACCCGACATCGAATTCAGCACGGTCCGTAAAGTGCGTGCCGCGCAGGGCTGGACCTATGATTTCATCCCCCAGGATCTTTATCCGGATGCCATCCCATGCCTGACCGCGCTGCGCGAGCAGGGCTACAAGGTGCTGATCGCCGGCAACCAGCCGGTCGAATCAGAGGCCGCGCTCGCCCGCCTCGACCTGCCAGCCGACGTGATCGCCAGTTCCGCCGGCTGGGGAATTTCCAAGCCCGACCCTGCATTCTTCGCCAAGGTCGCCGAGGTGGCTGGTGAACCGCCCGACGCCATCGCCTATGTCGGCGACCGGCTGGACAACGATGTGCTGCCCAGCCTGGCCGCCGGCATGACTTCGGTGTTCCTCCGGCGTGGACCATGGGGCTGGATGCATGCCGAACGACCGGAGATCGAGCGGGCGCATATCCGCCTCGACAGCTTGCGGGATCTTCCGGCAAGGCTGGCGGCGTTATGACCCGTTATGATCCGACGGCCGTCGGATGGCGCACCCTGCCCGGCGCCGCCCTGCCCAGTGGCATCGGCATTCCCTGGGCAAGGCAGGTCGAAGGGCATTGGCATTACGGACTGCTTACCAACAACGACCACGGCAATCCGAACGGCGTCGTGCATGGCGGCGTGCTGATGGCTTTTGCCGATCATGGGCTCAGCATGCTGGCCTGGGAGGCTGCCGAACGTAGCCCCTGCACCACGATCCAGCTCAACACGCACTTCCTTGACGCCATCCACCCCGGCGAGTTCGTCGAACTGCGCGGCGAGATCACCCGCCGCACCCGGGGCCTGGTGTTTGTCCGCGGCGTGATCAGCGTGCTTGGCGCGACCGACCAGCGCGACGTGGGCGCCGTCGATGGCATCTGGCGTGTGTTGCGCGCGAGATGAGGTCTGACGTGCTGCACGCACGATGATGTCTGACGTGCTGCACGCACGATGATGTCTGACGTGCTGCACGCACGATGATGTCTGACGTGCTGCACGCACGATGATGTCTGACGTGCTGCACGATGATGTCTGACGTGCTGCACGCACGATGATGTCTGACGTGCTGCACGCACGATGATGTCTGACGTGCTGCACGCACGATGATGTCTGACGTGCTGCACGCACGATGATGTCTGACGTGCTGCACGCACGATGATGTCTGACGTGCTGCACGCACGATGACCTTTCCCAACCTCGGTCGATGGCCTATCTGACCTGCTGACGTCAGGAGGGACCATTCATGGACAGCAGCTCCAATCCGGCCCGCAAGCGGGGGGCGCTGACGCTGGCGATCGATATCGGCGGATCGCATCTGAAGGCCGGTCTGCTCGACCAGAACGGGGCGATGGTTGCGGGTCCCAACCGGGTCGACACCCCAGCCAGCCCGGCTCCCCAGGTGGTAGTCGAGGCGCTGGTCCTGCTGGCCGTTCCGCTTGGCGATTTCGACCGGATCTCCATCGGTTTTCCCGGCGTCGTTCGCCAGGGCCAGGTGCTGACCGCCCCGAACCTGGGCACCCCGGAATGGCGACATTTTCCGCTCGCCGCCTCACTCACCGACAAGCTTGGCAAGCCTGCCCGCATGCTGAATGACGCTGAGGTGCAGGGGCTTGGCGTGATCAGCCGCAAGGGCCTGGAATGCGTGATCACCCTGGGTACCGGCATGGGCTTCGCGCTGTTCCAGGACGGCAGGCCGGCGCCGCACCTCGAACTCAGCCAGCATCCGCTGCATAAGGGCAAGACCTACGACCAGTTCATCGGCGCCGCCGCCTTGAAGGCGGTCGGCAAAGCGCGCTGGAACCGCCGCCTTCGCCGTGTCCTGGCCACCATCACAACATTGGTGGGCTTCGATACGCTGCTGATCGGCGGCGGGAACGCCAAGTATGTGCAGATCGAGCTGGCGGCGAATGTACGGCTGGTCGGCAACGAAGGGGGCATCACCGGCGGTGTTCGACTGTGGGACCTGACGCTGGATCCGGTCTTCGCGACGATTCCTGAAACTTGATCTACGGCCTGGATCATGGCGCTATAGGAACCATGACTGCCAATCCGGGAAAAGAAGCGCCCCTGCCATGAGCGATCGTAGCACGATCGTGCCGCCAGCCGGCGCCGCCGAGGAGCCGTTGGAACACGAGACCATACGGCGCATTGCCTGGCGGCTGATGCCGTTGCTGATGTTGGGCTATTTCTGCGCCTACCTCGACCGGGTGAATGTCGGCTTCGCCGGCCTCACCATGAACAAGGCGCTGGGCTTTTCCGGCGCGGAGTTCGGCTTCGGTGCGGGCGTCTTCTTCATCGGCTATTTTATTGCCGAACTGCCCAGCAACCTGATCCTGGCCAAGGTCGGGGCCAGGCGCTGGATCGCCCGCATCCTGCTGACCTGGGGCATCATCTCCGCGCTGACCGCCTTCGTCTGGAACGACTGGAGCTTCTACGGCATCCGTTTCGTACTGGGCATCGCGGAAGCCGGCTTCTATCCGGGCATCGTGCTGTACCTGACCTGGTGGTTCCCGTCGTACTACCGGTCACGCATGATGGCGTTTTTCCAATCCGCCAGCGTGATCTCCTTGATTATTGGCCCGCCGGTTTCGGCCTGGCTGCTGACGTTGGACGGCACGTTTGGGCTGCAGGGCTGGCAGTGGCTGTTCCTGATTGAGGCGCTGCCGCCGATCATCACATGCTTCCTGGTCTGGTTCCTGCTGACCGATCGCCCCGCCGATGCGCTTTGGCTACGCCCGGAACAGCGCAATTGGTTGCAGGGCAGGCTCGATTCCGAGCAGGCGCAGCGCGAGGCCGTGCATAGCTACGCCCTGAAGGAGGCGTTGCTGAACCCGCGCGTCTGGCTGCTGACGCTGGTGTATTTCGGGCAGAACGTGTCCAACTACGGGCTGCTGATCTTCCTGCCGCAGATCGTCAAGTCATTCGGTATCTCCACCCAGATGACCGGTTACGTCAGCGCGCTGCCCTTCGTTTTCGCGGCGTTCGCGATGATTTACTGGGGCTTCCATTCCGACCGCACCGGCAATCGCATCATGCACGTCGCCTCGGCGTGCCTGCTGTGCGCGGCGGGCCTGGCTGCCTGCATCTTTATCGGCACCGCCCATCCGGTCTGGATGACGGTGGCGCTGATCCTGGGGATCATGGGGCAGCAAGCGATCGCGCCGACGTTCTGGCCGCTGCCGACCGCCATGTTGTCCGGCATCGCCGCGGCCGGCGGCATCGCGCTGATCAATTCCGTCGGCAATTTGGGTGGGTTCCTTGGCCCGTACATGTTCGGGGCGATCAAGGATGCCACAGGGGGCAACAACCTTATCGCCTTGCTGGCAATTGCCGCCGCACCGGTAATGTCGGCGGTCGTGCTGGTGTCGCTTGGCCACGACCGCCGGCTGGAGCGCATTCCGGGTCACACGGCCGGGGAATAGTGCGGCTGGTTCCGGTCAGCGCCGTCAGGCCATGATGATCCATCATGGCCTGCAAGCCTCAGGTTCAAGCGGACGGTTCAAGCTTGTCGGCTTTCAGCCCCGGGCTATTGCACCCAGAGTGTGACCGCTGCGCGTGATGAAGGGGCGCGATACCCGCATGCGATAACGGCAACGGGTGGCGCCCCTTCGCCGATCAGGCTGGGAGAGCTGCCGTTTTGGAATGTGGGTGGGACTGGTAGCGGAAAAGCCGGCCTATAGGCGGCCGGCATCAGTTCCGGTTTGGCGCGTGCTCCGCCTGGTTGGGCGGAGGCAGCCTCTATGCCGCGCGGCGGGCTGCCAGTGCCGACGGAAGCTGGGTGATCGCCTGATCGATCAGGCGTGAGTCTGCGTCCGCGGTCAGACCTTCGGTCAGCACCTGTCGCGCCGCTGCCGTCGCGACGTCGGCCGCGGCCAGGCGGACATCGTCCACGGCTGCCTTTTCCGCAGCGGCGATCCGGTCGATGGCCATCTGCTCCCGGCGATGCGCTGAAGCCTCAGCCTCAGCGGCAGCGGCGGCGCTTAGCCGGCCGGCCTCAGCGCGGGCGCCTTCGATCAGCACTTTTGCCTCAGCCACCGCATCGGTGCGTTGCTTTTCGGCATCACGCAGCATCGATTCGGCCTCGCGCCGCAGCCGGCTCGCCTCTTCGAGCTCAGCCTTTATGATCACCGCCCGGGCATCGAGCATGCCTGCCAAGGCACCCCACAATTTTTTCCCGAACAGGATGAAGAACAGGAAGAATGCGATGACCACCCAGTTCCTGGGTTCGGCGAAGAAGCTTGGTTCGTGATGCACTGTCTTCTCCTGATCAGCCGATGCCGCGCGCGGCCAGGGCTGAGCCGATGGCGCCATCAAGCCGTCGCGGATCAGGGGCCACGCCGGTCAGCCGGGTCACCACGGTCGCGGCGGTTTCCGTCGCCACCTGCCGCAATGCGCTCATGGCTGAGGCCCGAGCCTGGCCAATCTGCGCCTCCGAATCCTGCAACTGCTTTTCCAGCCGTGCATTCAACGTCTCGGACTGGGCGGCGGCGGCCTTCTTCGCCTCCTCCAGCGCAGCGTTGATCGCGGACTGGGCCTCCGCACGGGCCTTGGCGGTCGCCTGTTCGGCCTCCGTCATGCCGGCATCGGCACGGGCCTTGGCAGCCCGCGCCTCGTCCAGGTCCTTGGCAATCCTGGTCGCCCGTTCGTCCAAAACGGTCGCGACCAGCGGCAGGCCGCCGCGCGACAGCAGGATGTAAAGCACCACGAAGATGATCGCGCCCCACACCACCTGGCTGATGGTCAGCGGGGTGGTGAAGTCGAGCTGGGGCATACCTTCTGCCCGCGCAGCGACGGGCAGCATCAGCAGGCCTGTGCCGAGCAGAGCCTTGCCCACCAGACCCTGGCCCACCAGACCCTGGCCCAGCAGACCCTTACCCAGCCGACCCGCCCGCAGACCGATCCGGTGCGACATCATCATGGCGGCCGTGGATCAGACGAACAGGATGATGAACGCGATGACCAGCGCGTACAGCGCCACCGCTTCCGTCAGCGCAAAGCCGAGAATGGCGAGGCCGAACACGCGGTCGCGGGAGGCGGGGTTGCGGGCGACGCTGGTGACCAGCGAGCCGAAGATCGTGCCCATGCCGATGCCGACTCCGGCGAGTGCGATCATGGCAATGCCGGCACCGAGCATCTTGGCGGAAGCGACGTCCATAGTCCGAGTTCCTTTCGTTTATCCGCTCGCGCGGGCGGAAAAGCCCGCCCGGCTTGTTCAGAAATGGTTAGAGGGATGTCAGTGCAGGTGAACCGCGTCGTGCAGGTAGATGCAGGTCAGGATTGCAAAGACGTAAGCCTGCAGCGTTGCCACCAGCAGTTCGAAGCCGATCAGCAGCGTGTTGACGCCGAGCGACAGGGCGGCGGGAAAGTAGCCCAGCAGGCCAAGCCCGCCCAGCATGACGATGAAGGAGCCGAACACCTCCAGCATCACGTGACCGGCCATCATGTTGGCAAACAAACGCACCGACAGCGAGATGATCCGCGACAGGTAGGAGATGAATTCGATCAGGACCATCAGCGGGGCCAGGGCGACCGGGATGCCTTGCGGCATGAAATAGCTGAACCAGTGCAGGCCGTGTTCCTTCAGCCCGACAACGGTGACCAGGACGAACACGGTCAGCGACAGCGCCAGGGTCACCATGATGTGGCTGGTGAAGGTGAAGAACAGCGGGAACACGCCCAGCAGGTTGCCGAACAGGATGAAGAAGAAGAGCGTGAACACGAAGGGGAAGAATTTGCGGCCTTCGTGCCCGCCAATGGTCTCGGTGCACATGCCCAGGATGGTCTCATAGCCCATCTCAGCCGCGGCCTGGAACCGGCCTGGCACCATTGCCCGGGGCTTCATGCCCAGGTACAGGAATGCCAGGACCGCGAGGCCGGCGATGACCATCATCAGATTGGACTGGGTGAAGTTCACCGAACCACCAATGGCGCCCAAAGCCGGATGAAGCTGGAACTGCCCCAGCGCGTCGATGCTATTGGAACCCTCGGCCGCCACGCTGCGCGTCTCCTACTTTTTATCCGACTTCCGTGGCGCGAACAGGCGCCACAGATTTGCTACCCCGGCCGCACCACCCAGGGGAACGAACACCGCCGTGAGGATGGGTGTGGTGTGGAAGACCCGGTCCAGCCCGTACCCGATGGCGACTGCCACCACAAGGGCCGAAACCAGCTCCACCCCAACCCGCGCGCCGATTCCCCACGGTGAACCGCCGAGTGCGTCCTGGTCTCCCAGGGAGCGTTTCGGCGGGGCGTCGAGACCCTGCTTGCTTCGGGCGGCCTTCAAACGCGCCTCAAAGGAGGGGTCTGGACCGCCAGTATCCTGGCTCATGCTCGCTCCTGGACACATTACGTGCCGGAAAGCCGGGGCTAGCTACCGATGGGGGGGACGGGTGTCAAGAACGTCAAGCCGGTTTTCTGGCCGGAACAAACGCGGTCGTGTCCCCAGGGCCACTGCCCTGCTGCGGACGTATGCATTGAGCTGGCCGTGGCGTGGCGGCCCGAAGGCCGGTTTGTTGTGACGATGGCAGGTTTGCCTTAGTCCCCGCGGTGGTTGGCGACCGGGCGAAGGATGGAAAGATCACGCGGCGGCGGAAGCGTTGCTTTAACCCAGGGTGCGGAAACGCACGGTGCCAGTCCTGAGCGCGGTGGGCTCAGGCCTGGCACAATGGATGGCCGGGTAGCAACGAATAAGACAGCGGATCGGCGAGCAGCTGCCATCAGGCGGTTGAGGCACAGAAGCAACATTGTGCGGTGCGGCATCCGTTACTCACCCGTACTTGATTAACAAATCGCCGCGCGCGACAGATATTGCGTCTGCCGGCACGCAAGCGATACAGCTTACGTGAAATGCTGTTGCTATCAGGAGGAAATCATGGGGCGTGGAATTCTACTTTGGCTTCTGGGCATACCGATCCCGGTCATCATCCTGCTCGCCTTGCTCTGGCACTGAACAGAGCCAGAAGCGGTCACACCCGCTTCGTCTTCTATCGGGAGGATCGGCATGCAAACAACAACAATACCTGTAAGCAGGGCATCTGAGGCCCTGGCTGGCGAGGCCAGCGAATCGGCAGTGTCCTGGGGCGCCATCCTGGGGGGTGCTTTCGTCATCGCCGCTGTCACGATCCTGTTGCTGGCATTGGGCTCAGGTCTTGGCCTTTCGTCAGTCTCACCCTGGTCCGGCAGCGGCGTTTCGATCACCAGCTTCACCGCGATCATGGCGATCTGGTTGATCGTTGTGCAGTGGGTGTCGGCAGCACTTGGTGGCTACGTCACCGGGCGTCTGCGGACAAAGTGGGCCGGCGTGCACGCGCATGAGGTGTTCTTCCGCGACACCGCGCATGGCCTGCTGGCCTGGGCGGTGGCATCGGTCGTCGGGCTTGGCCTGCTGGCGTCGGTCGTCACTGCCGCCCTGGGTGGGGGCGCCCATCTGGCAGCCGGGGCCGCACAGGGCGCCGGCACAGTCAGCGGCTACTATGTCGACTCGCTGTTCCGCGGTGGTCATAGTTCGAACACCGCGCCGGATGCCAGCCCCGAGGTGACGCGTATCCTGGTGATGGGTGTGCAGAACGGATCGGTGTCGGATGACGACAAGACGTATCTTTCGCAACTTGTGACCGAACGGACTGGAATTTCGCAGGACGATGCGCGCAAGCGGGTCGACAGCGTGATCACCCAGGTCCAGTCCGCCGAACAGAAGGCCAAGGTGGCGGCTGACCAAGCCAGGAAGGCCACCGCCGCGCTATCGTTCTACACATTCTTTTCGATGCTGATCGGTGCATTCATTGCCAGTGCGGCCGCCGCACTGGGGGGACGCAGTCGAACCGCCGAGTGAGAACTGACGCGCATACCATCTGGCGGCAACGCCAGTTGGTATGAAACAGGAGCAACGGGTCATATCGGTGACGGTATGACCCGTTGTCGTTGTCAGGTTGCATGACCAGACCATACTCCTATCGCGTCGGGTCGCTTCAGATCCGTCGGTCGCTTCAGATCCGCCGGCGCGAGGGCACGGCCGACCGCGCTTGTACAGGCATTGGGCTCAGCCTGCGGGATCGTAATTACGGGACTGATGCGGCCCTACAGAGCGTTGTTGCGCCCGCTGTGCGGCTCAGCAGGTGCGTCCAGATTGTGACCGGGTTAACAGCGAGCGGAGCCAAATCGCTGCATTTCCCTCCTCGAAACGACTGCGGCGCCCTGCGCCCGTTTGGAGGAAGTCATGGATCTGGTCGGCGAATTTTCGCATCCGGAATGGCCGGCGGCGGTAGCTGAGGCGCGCGATCGGCGGGCAGCCTATCTACGCGCGCTGCTGCGGCGGCTGATAGGAAGCAGGCCCGGCTGCACCTGGATCGGCCTGGCCGTCGTCGGCACCTTGATCCTGGATCGCGACACCTACCACGTCGATCTCATTATGGTGTCGATCGTCCTGGCGTCACTGCTATCCAGCATCGCCGGCTTCGCTTTCTCTGCGATCTGCGGCGCGATGCTGTTTCATCTTTCCGACGATCCGGTGCAGGTTGTCCAGGTCATGGTCATGTGCAGCATCGCCAATCAGTTCGCAATGACCTGGGCCGCGCGTCGCGAAATCGTCTGGCGGGAGCTGGGTGTCTATCTTGCGGGTGGGGCGTTCGGCCTGGCCGGCGGCGTCTGGCTTCTGCTGCACACGGACCATGTGCGCTATGCGCCGGCCCTTGGCGTTTTCCTGCTGGCCTATGGGGTCTACATGCTGTTGCGCAAGCCGATTGTCATCCGCCAGCAACACGCTGCGCTGGATTTCATCACCGGGCTGCTTGGCGGCATCACAGGCGGCGCTGCCGGTTTCCCAGGTGCCTTCATCACCATCTGGTGCAGCATGAAAGGCTGGGACAAGGCTCGGCAGCGCGCGGTGTTTCAGCCGTTCATCCTGATCATGCAGGTTCTGGCGCTGATCATCATCAGCCTGCTGCATCGCCGGGGCACCGGCGGCCTCGGCGTCAATCCGGCCGACCTGCTGTTCATCCCGGCATCATTGTTCGGCACCTCGATCGGGCTCGCCTTATACAGAAGACTATCCGACCGGCAATTTTCGCGGGCGATCCACGTTCTGCTGATCGCATCCGGACTGGGCTATATCGTCTGATCTTCGTGCCGGTGCGCACAGCCCAGGGTCAACAGATCGGGTCGATGCGCATACCCGTAGTCGAATCAAAGACGTGGACATGATCGTTCTGGATGGAGATCGTAATCGTTTCGGATGGGCTCACTGCCCCGGAGACCTTGATCACGACGGCAGCGTTGTCCTGGCCAACGATCCTGCCATGGATCAAGGTTTCAGATCCGAGTGGTTCGACCAGATCGACCGTCAGCGTGAGGCCATCATTGTCCATTGTCAGGTGTTCGGGACGGATACCCAGCGTCACACCGTCACCTGCATGGCGCCGCTGCAACGGGACCAGCAGGCCGGCGTCCAGCTGCACCGCAGTACCGTCACGGACCAGGCGGCCCGGCAGGAAATTCATTGTCGGGGAGCCGATGAAACTCGCGACGTAGGTATTGGCGGGATGGGCGAACACCTCCATCGGCGTGGCCAGTTGCGCCGGCTGACCTTCATGCAGGATCAGCAGCCGGTCGCCGAGGGTCATTGCCTCGACCTGGTCATGCGTCACGTAAAGGCTGGTGACGCCCAGGCGCCGCTGAAGCTTGCGGATTTCGGCGCGCATCTGCACGCGCAACCTGGCATCGAGGTTGGACAGCGGCTCGTCGAACAGAAACAGCCTAGGGTCGCGCACGATCGCTCGCCCCATCGCGACGCGCTGCCGCTGCCCGCCCGACAACTGCCGCGGCTTGCGCCCCAGCAATGAGTCCAACCCCAGCAATGCGGCGGCCTGCTCGACCTTGCTTGCAATTTCGCCGCGCGGCAGGCCACGAATGCGCAAGCCGTAGGCCATATTGTCGAACACCGACATATGTGGATACAGCGCGTAATTCTGGAACACCATCGCGATGTCCCGGTCCGACGGGTCAAGCCGCGTCACGTCACGTCCGGCAATCAGGATGCGCCCGGCGCTGGGTGTTTCCAGCCCCGCCACCAGGCGCAGCAGCGTCGACTTGCCGCAGCCAGAGGCACCGACGATGACCAGCATCTCCCCGTCGTCCAGCGCAAGGTCAATCTGGCGCAGCACCTGCGTGGCCCCGAAACTCTTGCGCAGCCCCTGCAGTTCGAGGGTCGCCATCTACTTCTCGCCCTCGGTCAGCCCCGCAACGAACCAACGCTGCATCAGCACCACGACAAGCACCGGCGGCAGCAGTGCCAGCACCGTGGTCGCCATCACCGCCGCCCAATCGGTCTGCGTCTCCTGCCCGATCATCTTGACGATGCCGATGACGATCGTGTCCAGCCCCTGGTTGGTGGCGACCAGCAGCGGCCACAGATACTGGTTCCAGCCGTAGACGAACAGGATCACGAACAGTGCGGCGATGTTGGCGCCTGAAACCGGCAGCACGACATCCCACAGGAACCGTAACGGTCCGGCGCCGTCCATGCGGGCCGCTTCCACCAGCTCATCTGGGATTGCTGTGAACACCTGACGAAACAACAATGTTGCGGTGGCTGAGGCAATCAGCGGCACCCATAGGCCGGTGAAGGTGTTGATCAGCCCGAAATCGGCCATTACCGCGTAAGTTGGGATGATGCGGACCTCAACCGGGAGCATCAGCGTGACGAAGATCAGCCAGAAGGCGATCTGCCGGCCGGGAAAGCGGAAGAACACCACGGCATAGGCCGACAGGACCGAGATGAAAATCTTGCCGCAGGCGATTGCGAGCGCCATACCCAGCGAAACCAGCAGCATGTGCCACACAGGCTGGCTGCCCATAGTACTGGTCGTCAACACGCGTGTATAGATCGACAGGTTGGACAGATTCGGCACCAGTGACAGTTCGCCGCGCAGGATGGCGTTGGAATCCTGGGTGGAGCCGGCGAACACCAGCCAGACCGGCAATGCGAACAGGATCACCCCGAGTGCAAGAACAGCGTGAGCAACGAAATCGGGGCCGCGCCTCATGTCATTGTCTTTCGACCCATGAAGCGGAACTGCACCGCGGTGATCACGATGACGCCGACCATCAGCACCACCGACTGCGCGGACGACGAGCCGATGTCCTGGTTGATTACCCCGTCGCGGAACACCTTCACCACCAGGGTTTCGGTATCCTTGCCGGGGCCGCCCTGGGTCAATGCGTAGATCGTGCCGAATGTATCGAATGCGGCATAGACAACGTTGACCACCAGCAGGAAGAACGTTGTCGGCGCCAGCAGCGGGAAGGTGATGGAACGAAAGCGGTGCCAACCCTTGGCACCGTCGATGCGCGCCGCCTCGGTCACCGCGCGGGGGATCGACTGCAGGCCGGCAAGGAAAAAGATGAAATTATAGCTGACCTGCTTCCAGGCGCTGGCGGCCACCACCATCAGCATCGCCTGTGAGCCGTTGAGGGTGTAGTCCCAGGCGATACCATGGCGGTTCAGCCAGCGCCCGAGCAGACCGATGCGCGGGTTCAGTACGAACAGGAACAAGACCGCCGATACGGCCGGGGCGATGGCGTAGGGCCATATCAAGAGTGTCCGGTACACCCCTCGCCCGGCGATCGAGCGATCGGCGAACACGGCCAGGACAAGTGCTACCGTCATCGCCGCCAGGCTGACCGCGAGGCAGAACAGCACGGTGCGGACAATTGAATCCAGGTACAGCCTGTCGGTGAACAGGTCGGAGAAATTGTCGAGGCCGACGAAAACCCATCCCTGGCCGAAGGCATCCCCGGTGGTCAGGCTGGACCACACGGCGTCGCCGGCCGGCCAGTAGAAGAAGAACAACGTCAGCAACAGCTGCGGCAGCAGCAGCAACACCGGCAGTAACCGGCCATTGAAGACGGTTCGGCGATCCATCCAGCTACCCTTTCGCCGCTACCCTTTTGCCGCTTTGGCAAACTCCCTCAACACCTTGTTTCCGCGCGTCACCGCAACGTCCATCGCCTGCTGTGCGGTTTGGCCACCTTGCAGGGCCTTTTCCAATTCTTCCTGGATGATGTTGCGTATTTCGGGCAGGCGCCCGAGCCGCAGGCCCTTGGTGTTGGCGGTGATGGCACCGCGTGCGAGCTGCTCCACCGGAATGTCGGCACCGACATTCTTTACGTAGTAGCCTTGGGCTTTCGACAATTCGTATCCGGCATAGGTGACGGGAACGTAACCGGTATTCTGCGCCCAGGTCGCATCGACGTCGGCCGCGCCGATGTATTTGAGGAATTCGGCGACCGCTTTGTATTCGTCCGCCGTCCGGTTCGGGGCGGTCATGGTCCACAGGCTGGCGCCGCCGATGATCGAGTTCATCGGGGTCTTGATGATATCTGGATCGTAAGGAAGATAGGCTTCGCCCCAGTCGAACCTGGCCGACTTCACCAGATTGCCGCGCGAGGACGACGACCCGAAGGAGATCGCCGCCTCACCGGATACGATCAACGGGTCCGGCGCGGTATCGCGGCCGGCGTATTTGAAGCTGCCATCCCTCGACATCTCCAGCAGGCGTTCGATGTGCTTTACATGGGCCTTGCTGTTGAACACCAGTTCAACGTCCAGCCCATCGAAACCATCCTGCCTGGTGGCGAAGGGCAGGTTGTGCAGTGCGCTGTACTGCTCGAGCTGGATCCACGTCGGCCAGGAGGTTGTCATTGCCACCGGCGCGGCGTTCCTTGCCTTGATCGATTCGGCCGCTCTACGGACCTCCTGCCATGTCGTGGGTGCCCGATCGGGATCCAGGCCGGCCTTGCGGAAGGCGTCCTTGTTGTACCACATCACCGCGGTCGACGAGTTGAACGGCATCGAGGCCATGCGGCCGTCGCTGAGACTGTAGTAACCGCGGACGGCGGGGATGTAGGCTTCCGGCATGATCGGCAGGCCGGTGTCCTTGGCCAGTTCCCATACCGGCTTCACGGCCTTGCCTGCGGCGAGCATCGTGCCGGTGGCGACCTCGAAGATCTGCACAAGGTGGGGGGCCTGACCGGCGCGCGAGGCTGCGATGGTCGCGGTCAGGGTATCGGCGTAACCGCCTTTGTAGACCGCCTCGATCTCCACCATGTCCTGGCTGGCGTTGAAGCCGGTGGCAATGCGGTTGACCTCATCGGCAAGCGCGGCGGTCATTGCGTGCCACCAGATGAGCTTTACCTTGTCGGCGGCGGCGGCATGGCCGGCACCAAGAGCGATCGGGGCAGCGAGAGCGATCGGGGCAGCGAGCAGGGCGCGGCGCTTCATGGGCGGACGTGTTCCTCGGTTGGCTCGTTTGGCGTTACTGCCATGACGTTGCCATTCGATTACCGGATTGTGACGGTTGGGTGAAGGGGCGGGCTAATCCCGCGCGCCGTCAGCTGCCCGCCAGGCCGTACGCCTCGGGGAAGAAGTAATCCTTCCAGGATGTGGGCTTAACCTTGATGGTGCCGATTTCCGCCATGAACGCGGCCTGTTTCATCGTGTCCAGCGGGATCGGCGTCCATTGCGTGCCGGGGCTGGACCCGGCGGCGGCGACGAAATCGACGGTCAGTTTTGAATCGCTGTCTTCGATCCAGTAGCGCGATGCCGTCCGAATATCGGTTCTGACCCGTTCCGTTGCCTCAATCAGCGCGTCATATACAGCCTGATACAGCTTAGGATCCCGATCATGGAAACGCTTCGAGGTGTAGGCCACCGTATAGGTTGTCGGGCCACCGGCGAGGTCGAAGGACGACGCGATGGAGTGAATGTTGGGGTGCTCAAGCTGCTGCTGCAGATAGGGCGGCAGGGCCACCACGCAGTTGACGTCGCTGCTGCCGGTCAGCAGGGCGATGGTGGCATCGGCTGGGGACATTGTTACAGTAGCGGCGTCGAACCGATTGTATTCCTTGATCCCGTATAGTTTTGCCGCGGCCATCTGCACCGTCACTGCCGGTGAGGAGACCTTCACCGACGGCACCGGGATCTTCTTGCACTTGCCCATGTCGGCGATCGTCTTGATTTCCGGATCGTTGCTGGTGATCTGGTAGGGCAGCGTCACCAGGGCGGTGATTGCACGTACCTCGTGCGGGGTGCCGCGGGCCTTGGCCCACAGGGTGAACATGCCGTTGGGGCTGCCACCGACGATATCGACTGAATCCGACAGCAGGGCGTCGTTCATTGCCGCCGGACCGTTGAAGCGCACGCCGGTGACCTTGACGTCAGGTATGCCGAGCGCGGCGGCATGCTTCTGGATCAGGTGCTCGTGCTCGATGACGTTGAACTGGAGGTAGCCCATGGAAAACTGGCGGGCGAACCGCACCTCCGGCACTTCGGCCTGTGCGGTGGCCGCTTGCGACAACGCCAGCATCACCACCCCGGCTGTTCGCATCATCTTTGGAGAGAACATGCTGTTGGGTCCTGTTTTCATGGACTTGTCGTAGGGACAGTGCCGATGCGTGCCGGCGGCCGCAACCCCCAAGTTGGGGCGCTGCCTACGGCGATGAACGACACTGCCACACACGGATCGGACCTTGAGCGGGATGCAGGCCACGTCACGGCTTTGAAAGCCTGCAATCCCTGTCAGGTCAATCCGCGCGCAAATTGGACATCTTGCGCGGTCCCGGCATCAGCATCAGGGGGTTTCGCCCAACGATTGCCGGTCGGAGTGCTGACTGGGCCATTCGCACGACTCGCTGTCGACGGACGGGCAGGTAGCCGCGGAAGCCGGAAATCGCAACGACAAACGCCACCTCGATCATCAGATCGTTGCTCCATACGCCCAGCGAATTCGAGGTTGAGTCAATGATAAGCGAGGCGCCAACCACCAGCCAGGCGTTGAGGGTGCCGCCGTAGCGCGCCAGATGCAGCAGGAAAGCGCCGAACACCGCGAGGAACATCATGAACCCAGGAATACCCAAAGCGAGGAAAATGAGTATCCAGAAATTCTCGATGTCGGTTGAGTTACCGCCCAGCCCGATCTGATACTTCAGCTCGGTGAGGTGTAGTTTGGAGACACCGAATAGCCAGTCATGGACCGTCAGGTAGCTGAAGACGTCCCACTGGGTGGCGCGGACCGCGGCGCTGTCATCATAGTAGAGGTTGTTAATGATCCGGTCTGCGATGGTGGTTTCGGTAACGACCACGTACACGATGGGCGGAATTATGATGGCAGCGAGTGCGACCGCCTTCATCAGGTCCATGTTCGGCCTGCGTTTCACGAGGCTGGTCAGCAGCATGAACCCTGCCGTCACGGCGGAGACGACGACGGTAATGCCGAGTGCGGTGCGTCCGCCGTAGGCCAGCAGGCCGATCAGCAGAAATCCGAATATCGGTGCCGCGTACAGAAAGCGAATACGGCTGCTGTAGAGCAGGAAGAATGCCATCGCCGTAACTAAAGAGGCACTTAATGGGTGAACAAACAGCGCGTGGGCGCGGAAGTCGTCTGTCACGGCGTCCTGGGCGTCTAGGGCATCGGGATCGAAAGTCAATGGAAACAGCTCGGTGTGCGTGAGGCTCTCATACAGGGCCAAGACGACATTCAGGATGACGAGCGCGATCAGAATGTAGCCAAGGATCCGCTTCTGCCTTGCATTCCCGGGTTCCAAGAGCAGCGCCAGAAGACCTGCCGACCAGAAGCTTTCCACGAACACCGTGGCACCGGATATGCCTACCCAATAGATCGAGTAAGCCATCACCAGCGGGATTCCGACCACAAACAGCATCAGCCCCGGAGCGTCCCTGAGACGTTTGTGCCAGGGGATGGCCCCGGTTACCGTCCCGTAGATGACACAGAGTGCCATGAAGATCGTCGCGGGATGCACATTGGGCTTGTGCCCAAGTGCGGCCAGGACGTTGGAGGAGAAGGTCAACTGCACAATCGTTGCAGCCACGCCGCACCAAAACAACCCTGCCATCCCATGGCTGGCGGATGAAGCGACCCGTGGAAGGATCGGCGCCAGAATGCGCAAGCGTGTGCTCATGATCAGATCCCGCCTTTCACTTGGACCGGCCCATAATCGCGTCCTACGCGTTCGACATGGCGCAGATACCGGCGCAACAACAGAAATGGCTGCTCGATCGCGTAATATGAGATCGCCGCCACGGCCATGGTAACGACCACCCTAATCAACAGGCCTTGCCAGGCCGGTAAACCGGGGAGGACCAGATAAGACGAAACGCCTTCGTGCCAGATGTATATCGAGTAACTGAGCCGGCCGATCCATACCAGAACCGCCGTGTTCAGTATCCGCTGGACGAAGCCCAGCCAGTCGCCAAAAAGCACCGCGGCTATCAGCACATCTATCGAACACCCAAGCAGGGTGTAGCGAATGGTTTCCCGGAACCAGACGTCATCCACGGCAAAACACACGATCAGCACGGCAACGGCCGCCGCGACCGGGAGTGGCCGAACCATAAATCGCACGAAATGGCGTCCCCGGTCGGTTTGGCACGCCAACGCCAGCATTACACCAAATCCGATTGAATCGATGCGATATTGCGACTCCGCATAGAATGTCATTGTGTGCAGGTAGTCCGGGTGCAGTTTCGCCACCCCCAAACGCAGGGCGAGGCATCCGACACAGAGGCTTGCCAGCAGCCACATCAGCCGGATCGGGTTGCCCTTCAGGAGCACGAACGCCAATGGAAACAAAATATAGAAATGCTCCTCAACCGACAGCGACCAGAACACCCCAAAGGGCATCTCGGCAGGAATCTGGTGTATCCCAAAGTAAACGTAGAGATAGTTGGCAAAATAGAACAACCCTGATGCGGGCTCAATGAAATTATAAGGCAATTGCAACAAAATATTCAACCCGATTATCGTCGCGGTAAAAGCGATGATGACGGGATAAAGCCGGATGATACGGCGCATATAGAACAACCGAAGCGAAACGCCCTTTCCGCCAGCCTGTTCAACCAGCAACAGGCGCGTGATGAGAAAGCCGCTTATGACGAAAAATACATACACCCCGAACCCGCCGGGGAATTTCCGCGCGTCGATGAAATGGGCGCATAGAACGGTCAGAATGCTGATCGCTCTGAGACCATCCAAGCTAGGGATTCTGCCACCCGAGGCAGCCATCCTGTTTTCCGGAACGAATAGCCAACGCATTTGCCAAGTTCCAATCGTGTGGACCGGTAACCCTTAACGTGACGCTATCGGCCGGGTACCTCAAAGGTGCGTGTGCCTTTGCCGCGGAACGAGACAAGCGGGGAAGGCGCGCTAAACTGCGCGCGATTGCCTGCACGTAGAACGGTTCACGCCCGGTTTCCCTGGAGTTTGCGGGTTACGGTCACGTCCAGCTTAGATATTCAGGGAGCCAGCCTTGCGCCTATTCCAACTTGTTCTGGCACTTGTGGCCGGGCTTGCGATTTGGCCCGGCAGTGCGTTGTCCGCCGAACCTGCCGCGTCATCACAACAGTCCCAGCGATGGTGGCAGGATCGCTTCGCCGAAAAGCAGGTCGAGATGCACCGGCAGGCGGTTCAGCTCGTATTCTTCGGTGATTCGATCACGCACAGTTTCGAATGGAACGCCGATTATGCACGTGTCTGGGACCATTGGTACGGCGGCCGTAAAGCGGTCGACCTCGGGTTCAACAGCGACCAGTCGGCGGATGTGATCTGGCGCGTACGCCACGGTGAACTGGAGGGCACATCGCCCGCGCTGGCAGTCATCCTGATCGGCACCAATGATCTGGAGAAGCCACCAGCTGCAGTTGCCGGCTCGATCGAGCAGCTTGCGCAGGACGTCAGGGATCGATCCGCGAACACGAGGATCTTGATCCTCGGCATTCTGCCGAGTGGCAAGCCGGAGGCCGAACAGGGCGCTGCCCGAAAGGTGAATGCACTTTTGTCGGCGCATTTCGCGCAGCGCGGTGCCATCGCAACATATCGGGACATATCCTGCGCTTTCATGCGCGGGGGCCGCCTCGATACCAGCCTGTTCAATGAGAAGGCTGTTCCCGGACGGAGTTCGCCAATTCATCCGACACCGCGTGGCATGGACGCTCTTGCGGCGGCGATCGAACCCGTGGTTGCGGCGGCCCTCGGCGACCAAATCCGCAAGCCGCTGTTCGCTACGGAGCCGGTCTGCCAGGCCACTCCCTCCGGCTGAACCCGGCAAGCTGAACCCGGCCGGCTGGATCTGGCCCGCTGGATCTGGCCGGTTGGATCCAGGCGGGAGAAGCAGGCGCCGGCTACGGGATCATCCAGGGCACGACATATTGTTGCAGGACAACGAGAAGACCGAGCAGGAAGGTCAGGGCAATGCTGTGCTTGAAGGTGCGGGCGAAAACCACGCCCTCCTGGCCTTTCAGGTCGGTGACCGACACGCCGGTGGCGATGTTCTGCGGTGAGATCATCTTGCCCATGACACCACCGGAGGAGTTGGTCGCCGCGATCAGCACCGGGTTCAAACCGAGCTGGTTGGCGGCAACCACCTGCAGGTTGCCGAACAGGGCGTTGCCGGAGGTATCGCTGCCGGACAGGAAGACCGCGACCCAGCCCAGGAACGGCGAAATCAGCGGAAAGATGTAGCCCATCGAGGCGACACCCTTGCCCAACGTGTAGTTCAGGCCCGAGTAGTTCATCAGGTAGGCCAGCGCGACGATCAGGGCGACGGTCAGGATGGCGATACGGCTCTGTGTCCAGGTGTCGCCGACGGCCTTGATGAAGCGTCCGGGGCCGATGCCGACGAGGGCGGCGGTGATAACGGCCGAAACGAGAATGGCGGTGCCGGTCGCCAATGGTTGGAACACCCAAACGGCGCCATAGGGTTTGTCGTTGTAGAGGGTGATGGCGATGGCGTTGTGCAGGCCGGGCCAGGGGATCGACATCTGGCCGATGGCGAAGATCTTGAAGTGGGTCCAGGCAATGACGACGACCGAGACGACGATCCAGGGCAACCATCCCTGCCAGGCTGGCACGGTTCCATGGCGGGCCGCGCCGGTTACCAGGGCGCTGATCGCAAAGGACGGGTCGGGGGCCGGCTTCCATACCGTGAGGAAGCCAAGCGTTACGATCAATGCGGTCAGCGAGGACAGCACGTCGGTCAAGGCGTAATCCAGGAAGTTGGATGACACGAACTGGCCCGCGGCGAAGCTGACGCCCGCCACCAGCAGGACCGGCCACAAGGCCTTGACCGATCTCGCCCCGCCATACAGCGCCATGACATAAAACGGCAGCAGCATGGCCAGGAACGGCAACTGGCGGCCGATCATCGCGCCAAGCTGCACAGCGGGCAGACCGGTGACCTGGCCCAGCACGGTGACCGGTGCGCCGAGGGCGCCGAATGCCACCGGCGCGGTATTGAAGATCAGGGTGAAGGTCAATGCCTCCAGCGGTGGGAAGCCAACCAGGATCAGCAGCGCGCTGGTGATCGCAACGGGCGTGCCGAAGCCGGAAATACCCTCCAGCAGGCAACCGAAGCAAAAGCCGATGACGACCAGCACGACCCGCCGATCGTTGGGCAGGTGGTTGAGCACCCAGTCGCGAAAGGCGTCGAAGCGACCTGATGCGACGGCGATGTTGTAAAGCAGCAGGGCGTTGAACACGATCCACATCACCGGCCACAGCGCGAACACCGCGCCGGCGACGGCACTATCGAGTGCGAGGAAGGCGGGCATTTGCCAAGCGGTGACAGCAATGACCAGGCCGACGATCAAGCCGGCAAGCGAGGCCTGCCAGGCGGGCCTGCGCAGCAGACCAAGCAGCACCAGCACGGTCACGATCGGCAGCACGGCGACTACGAACGAAAGCGGCAGGCTGTCAGCGACGGGCGTCAATAACTGGTGAAACATCATTTCCCCTGAGACTCTTGGGACCGGCGCAGCTGCAGCAGACTGTCACGGTCTGGCACCGACCACAATTGCATGTTTGGATAATGGCTTTTCGCAATACTGCCGGCAACGTGACGGCCGGTTCGGTTCGACGTCGGAGCGGATCCCGCCAGTCACCGCCTGCTGCCGGCGTGATATGAAAGCCGGGACAGCCGCAGTTCCATTTCAGCAGCAGCTTGTGTTCGCTGCGCGGCAATTCTGCTCGAACCCGGCGGAGATAAACTCCGGACGCTTGTACAGACCCTTCATCCAGGCGGCGAGCATACATAGTTCTTCAAGCCGCACGACCTCGTCGAGGGTGCCGGCGGGAAAACGAAGTTCGAAACTGCCGCTGATAGTATCGAGAACGGATTCGACCTGCTCCATCTGTAGACCGCAATCGGTTTCCAGTATCGCCGACCGGGTGAGGATCTTCTCGTCCACCTCGTATTCGTCGCGAATCACCTTCACGATCCAACGGAACATGTGCATCCAGTTCTTCACGTCGTCGGTCGGGAGAGACATGACACGGCTCTAAGACATTACAGCCTGTATATTTTACCGCGGCTTGCCACAATTACAACTACCGCGTGTGGCCAGGGGCTTTCCCGTTGCGCTTTCCCGCGCGACACTGGGGACATGTCGTCCCAGATCACCGTTCGCACGCCCAGGGTTTCGCGTCAGACCCGCCTTACGGCGGTAATCGTTGCCAGTGCGCTGTTCATGCAGAACCTCGACTCGACCGTTATCGCCACGGCCCTGCCGACCATGGCTCGGTCTTTCGGCTATGACCCGGTGCGGATGAATGTCGCACTGACATCGTATCTTCTGTCGCTGACCGTGTTCATTCCGGCGAGCGGGTGGGTGGCGGATCGCTTTGGCACGCGGACGGTGTTTCGCTGGGCGATCGTTGTCTTCACCGTGGGGTCCATCCTGTGCGGGCTGTCGAACGGATTGGTGGAGCTGGTCCTGGCGCGCATCCTGCAGGGCGTCGGCGGCGCGATGATGGTGCCGGTCGGGAGGCTGCTGTTGTTGCGAACCGCGGCAAAGTCGGAACTGGTGGCGGCGATGGCCTGGCTGACCATGCCGGCGCTGCTGGGGCCTGTGGTAGGACCGCCGGTCGGGGGCTTTATCGTCACCTATTTCAACTGGCGCTGGACCTTCTTCATCAACATTCCGGTCGGGATCATCGGGCTGGTCGCCGTGACACTGTTCATCCAGGATTTTCGCGAGCCGCCCAAGGGTGCGTTTGACCTGCGCGGGCTGGCGCTGACCGGCCTGGCGCTGGTTTGCGGGATGTTCGGGCTGGAGACGGTAGGACGCGGCCTGGTGGCGCCGGAACTGACCGAAGCGATGATTGCCGCCGGTGTGGCGATCGGCTTCGTGTACTATCTGCACGCTCGGCGCAGCGCTGCCCCGCTGCTCGACTTCACCCTGATGAAGCTGCCGTGCTTCGGGCTGTCATTCACCGCGATGATGCTGTTTCGGACCGGCATCGGCGCCATTCCGTTCCTGCTGCCGATGATGCTGCAAGTGGGGTTCGGCAACTCGGCGGTTCAGAGCGGACTGATCACCTTCGCCAGTTCGGCCGGCGCGCTGGTGATGAAGCCCGCGGCGCAGCACGCCCTGCGGCTGTTCGGGTTCCGCGACACGCTGATCTGGAACGGCGCATTGTCGGGCGTCATGCTGACGATGTGCGCGTTGTTCCGGCCAACCTGGCCAGCCGCGGCGATCTACCTGGTGCTGTTGGTCGGCGGGTTCCTGCGGTCGCTGCAGTTCACCGCCTATAACACCCTAGCCTATGGCGATGTGCCGCGCGCGCAAATGAGTGCGGCAACGAGCCTCTACACGGCAGGTCAGCAACTGGCGGCGACCATCGGCGTGTCGGTCGGCGCGCTGTCGTTGGAGATCGCGCGTTCGATGGCACACCACCAGACGCCGGAAACCGCCGATTTCAGCGCGGCTTTTGTCGTAGTGGGGCTAATGACGCTGGCTGCGGTGCCGATCGCGTTCCTGATGCCGGCGACGGCGGGCGATGATCTGACGGGCCGACATGGTCGCGCCCCGGCCGCTGCTCCCGTGCCGGAGACAAGAGCGGGGCAGTAGCATCGGCCCCGTTGGCGTCCTGTGCTGATTCCGTTGGCGGATCCACAGGGCGTGGGTCACATGGCTGATGCCCGGCAGCGATATTACCGCAGCCCGGGCAGAGCCGGATCAGAAGCCTGGATGGGCCAGCCCGCGATAAGGGGCCGGACTGAACCGGCTACTCCTCGGTGTCGTCTTCCACTTCCTGGACTGGGCCGCTGTCCTGGCCCTTGGCCGTCGGATCACGGTCGACCAGTTCGATCACCGCCATGTCGGCGGCATCGCCGTAGCGGACGCCGGCTTTCAGCACGCGGGTGTAACCGCCAGCGCGGGCCTTGTAGCGATCCGCCAATGTGCTGAACAGCTTCGTCACGATCACGTCGTCACGCAATTCGGCATAGGCCAGCCGCTTGTTGGCCAGGCCACCCTTCTTGCCCAGGGTGATGAGCTTCTCGGCGACCGGGCGCAGTTCCTTCGCCTTGGGCAGCGTCGTGGTGATCTGCTCGTGCTTGAGCAGCGCGTGCGCCATGTTGCGGAACATAGCGAGGCGATGGGTGGAGGTAACGCCGAGCTTCCGGCCGGCAACACCGTGACGCATTGATCTGTTTCCCTAAGGCTCTACTTTGGTCGCATGACCCACACGAGGCGCGATTGGCCCCGTGTGACTATGCTAGACTTACATCATGTGTCGCACGTTGCCGTAATCGCAGCGTGCGACAGAAACCTTGTCAGAATGGCTCTTCAAGCCGCTTGGCTAGGTCTTCGATATTCTCCGGCGGCCAGCCGGCAACACTCATGCCGAGGCCGAGGCCCATGGAGGTCAGCACCTCCTTAATTTCATTCAGCGACTTGCGGCCGAAGTTCGGCGTGCGCAGCATTTCCTGTTCGGATTTCTGCACCAGGTCGCCGATATAGACGATGTTGTCGTTCTTCAGGCAGTTCGCACTGCGAACCGACAGCTCCAGCTCATCGACCTTGCGCAGCAGGTTACGGTTGAACGGCAGGTCGTCCTGCGGCTCCTCCGTGCGGATCTGCTGCGGCTCATCGAAGTTGATGAACAGCTGCAACTGGTCCTGCAGGATACGGGCGGCGAGGGCCACCGAGTCTTCCGGGGTAACGGCGCCGTTGGTTTCCACCGTCAGCAGCAGCTTGTCGTAGTCGGTGACCTGGCCCACGCGGGTGGGGGCCACGGTGTAGGATACGCGGCGGACCGGCGAGTAGATGCTGTCGACGGGGATCAGGCCAATCGGGGCGTCTTCCGGGCGGTTGACGCTGGACGGCTGGTAGCCCTTGCCGAGATTGACGGTGAACTCCATGCCCAGCTTCACGCCGTCGTCGAGCGTGCAGATGATCAGTTCCGGGTTCATGATGTCGATGTCATGGCCGGACTGGATCTGGCCGGCACGCACTTCGCCGGGGCCGGTTGCGGTCAATGTCATCCGCTTGGGACCCTCACCGTGCATCCGCAGCGCGAGCTGCTTGATGTTGAGCACGATGTCGGTCACGTCTTCCCGCACGCCGGGAACGCTGCTGAATTCATGCAGCACGCCGTCGATCTGCACCGCCGTGACCGCGGCACCTTGCAGCGACGACAGCAGGATACGGCGGATGGCATTGCCAAGGGTCATGCCGAAGCCACGTTCCAGCGGTTCGGCGACGACGGTGGCGACGCGCGATGGATCGGCGCCTGGCTCGACTTCCAGCTTTTCCGGCTTGATCAGAGACTGCCAATTTCTCTGGATAACTGCACTTTGCCTCATACTACCAACACCTTTCGAACCGCGTCTGGCGCGGCTGATGTCCTGTGGACAGTGTCACACCCAAACCATTGGCCTACCTTCCGGGCCGCCCTGGTCGGACGGACCGGCCGGAACGTTTCCTTAGACGCGCCTACGCTTGCGCGGACGGCAGCCGTTATGCGGGATGGGGGTCATGTCCCGGATGGTAGACACCGAGAAGCCGACTGCCTGAAGCGCACGCAGCGCGCTTTCGCGTCCCGAACCCGGTCCGCTGACCTCAATTTCAAGCGTTTCCATGCCATGCTCGCGGGCCTTCTTGCCGGCATCCTCGGCCGCAACCTGCGCAGCATACGGGGTGCTTTTGCGGCTGCCCTTGAAGCCTTGGCTACCAGCGGACGACCACGCGATGGCGTTGCCCTGGGCGTCGGTGATGGTGATCACCGTGTTATTGAACGTGGCGGCGACGTGGGCCACACCGGCAATGATGTTCTTGCGCTCTTTGCGGCGAGGCCGAGCCGCTGCGGCGGGTTTCGCCATGGTTGTTTTATCCTGCTTCAACTGCCAACCGCGCCGAGAACCGGCGCGGCATATCGCTTCAAAAGAAGGCCCTCAGGCCTGAATTACTTCGTGACTTTCTTCTTACCGGCGATCGCCACTGCCTTGCCCTTGCGGGTACGGGCGTTGGTGTGGGTCCGCTGGCCGCGCACCGGCAGGCCGCGGCGATGCCGCAGGCCGCGATAGCAACCAAGGTCCATGAGCCGCTTGATGTTCATCGCGACTTCACGACGCAGATCGCCTTCCACGCGATATTCGCGGTCTATCAGTTCACGAATGCGGAGGATTTCCTCATCCGAAAGCTGATTGACCCGACGTTCATCGGGAATGCTAAGCTGCTGACAGATGGCCGCGGCCTTCGCCGGACCAATGCCATAGATGTAGCGAAGCCCAATGGTGACTCGCTTGTTCGTTGGAATATTCACGCCGGCAATACGCGCCACGCTCGACTCTCCTGTCGTCCGGTGTGTAAGCCGGACCTTCTGCTGCCCCCAAGGGGACTGAAATGCGCAAGCGACGCCAAACCCCCATATGGGGTTGCGCCGGAGCGCGGGACTATAGTTTCCGCGGCGCAGGAGTCAACGGCGACTTATCAACTCTGCGTGAGGATTTCAATAACACTGTCACGCGGGCGCCAAAACACTGTCGATCTGGCGAGTGACCTCATCGATATCGGCCATCCCATCCACGGTCTTCAGGACCCCAGCCGCCGCGTAGTGCGGGATAATGGGCGCAGTCTGACGGTGATAGGCCTCCAGCCGCGCTGCCACCGTCTCCCGGTTATCGTCGGCGCGTCGAACGAATTCGGTGCAGCCGCAGACATCGCATTTGCCGGCCGCGGCGGTCGGTTTGAAGGTATCGTGGTAGCCGGTGCCGCATTTGGCGCAGGTGAAGCGGCCACCGATGCGATCGGTCAACGCTGCGTCGTCAACCTTCAGCTCGACCACGGCGTCGAGTGCGAGGTGCTTGTCAGCCAGCATGCGATCGAGCGCCTGAGCCTGCGGGACGGTGCGGGGGAAGCCATCAAGGATGAAGCCCTTGGTGGCGTCCGGCTGGCTGAGGCGGGACGCCAGCATGCGGATCAGGATATCATCGGACACCAGTTGCCCGGCCTCCATGACTGCCTTGGCTTCCTTGCCAACGGGCGTTCCGCCAGCGACCTCGGCACGCAGCATGTCGCCGGTGGAGATCTGAACGATGCCGTAGCGCTCTTCGAGCCGCTTCGCCTGAGTGCCTTTGCCCGCACCGGGCGGACCCAAGAGGATGAGTTTCACCGACGCCCCTTTGCCCGACTTTTACGAATCAGGCCTTCGTATTGATGCGCGAGCAGATGCGACTGAATCTGCGTTACGGTGTCCATTGTAACGGAAACCACGATCAAGATCGAGGTTCCGCCGAAATAAAATGGCAAACCGTAGTCAGTGATCAGGATTTGCGGCAGCAGACAGATCGCCACCAGGTAGATGCCGCCGACGGTGGTCAGCCGGGTTAGGATGCGGTCGAAATAGTCGGCGGTGGCGCTACCGGGGCGGATACCGGGGATGAAGCCGCCATATTTCTTCAAATTGTCCGCCGTCTCCTCCGGATTGAACACCACAGCAGTGTAGAAATACGAGAAGAAGATAATCATGAACGCGTACAGCACCAAATACAGCGGCTGACCCTGCCCGAGCTGGGCGGCGATCATCTGGACCCAGGGCGGACCATTGGTGGCAAAGCCGGCGATTGTGGCGGGGATCAGCAGGATCGAGCTGGCGAAGATCGGCGGGATGACGCCGGAGGTGTTCAGCTTCAGCGGGATGTGGGTGGAATCGCCGCCGAACATGCGGTTGCCGACCTGCCGCTTGGGATACTGCACCGCGATCCGGCGCTGAGCACGCTCGACGAACACGATGATGGCGATCGTTGCCACCGCAATCACCATGAACAGAAGAATGAATAACGGCGAGAGCGCGCCGGTGCGCCCCATTTCCAGCATCGAGGCGAACGCGGTGGGGAGGTTGGCGACAATGCCGGCCATGATGATGAGGCTGGTACCGTTGCCGATGCCGCGGGCGGTGATCTGCTCGCCCAGCCACATCAGGAACATGGTGCCGCCGACCAGGGTAATCATGCAGGACACCTGGAAGAACACGCCAGGGTTGATGACTGCGGCGCCAAAGCTGCCGTGCATGGTTTCGAGCCCCACGGCGATGCCATAGGACTGGAACATGGCGATCAGGACGGTGAGGTAGCGGGTGTACTGGTTGAGCTTCTTGCGGCCTTGCTCACCCTCTTTCTTCAGCGTCTCCAGCGTCGGGATGGCGGCGGACATCAACTGGATAATGATGCTGGCGCTGATATAGGGCATGATGTTCAGGGCGAACACGGTCATGCGCCGCAGCGCGCCGCCGGTGAACATGTCGAACATGCCGAGGATGCCGCCGCCGTGCTGCGACAGCATTTCACCCATGACGGAGGCGTCGACGCCGGGCACTGGGATGTACGTCCCGATCCGGTAGACGATCAGTGCCCCCAGCGTGAACCAGATGCGCTGCTTGAGCTCGGTCGCCTTCGAGAAGACGCCCATGTTGAGGTTGGCTGCAAGCTGTTCGGCCGCGGAAGCCATGCGATGTCCCTTTATCGAGGCGGTCTGAACTCGTTTGAGAACCTGATCCACGCGTTCCGGCAATTGGCCTCGCGCAATCGGCGTCTATTGTCTGCCCGGCCGCGCCTTGGTGCAAGCCGAATGCTGGTAAGCAAAAAGCCACGCAGGGGTCATGACGCCCGCGTGGCTTTTAATTCACAGTCCGGTTCGGTTCAGCCTGCTTCGGCTGGCGCGGCCTTCGGTGCAACCGTGGTGGTGACCGACCCGCCGGCCGCCTCGACCGCCGCCTTTGCCGTGGCGGAAGCGCCGGAGACGGTGATGGTGATCGCCCGGCTGATCGTGCCTTCGCCGAGCAGCCGGATGCCGGCCTTGTCGTCGGTGGCCAATCCGGCGGCATACAGCGTGGCTTCGGTGATCGGCTGGGCGCTGTCAACCTTGCCCGCCGCAATCGCCGCATCCAGCACGCCCAGATTCACCGGAGCATATTCCTTGCGGAAGATGTTGCGGAAGCCGCGCTTCGGCAGCCGGCGATAGATCGGGAGCTGACCGCCTTCGAAGCCGTTCAGCGCCACGCCTTCACGCGCTTTCTGGCCTTTGACGCCCTTACCGGACGTCTTGCCCTTGCCCGACCCAATGCCACGACCGAGTCGCTTGGATTTCAGGCGCGCGCCGGGATTGTCGCGCAGTTCGTTGAGATTCATGACAGCTCCTCCACCTTGATCAGGTGGGCAACCTTACGGATCATGCCGCGACGCGACGGCGTGTCCTCCAGCGTGCTGGTCGACCGAATTTTGTTCAGGCCAAGACCGATCAGGGTTTCCTTCTGCCCGGGCTTGCGGCCCAGGGCAGAAGCGATTTGCGTTACGCGAACCTTAGGCATTGGCCGGAGCCTCCTGGGCAGGCGAGGCGGGCGGCGGGGTATCGCGGCGGCCGAACAGCTCCGGCACTTTCTTGCCGCGCCGCGTGGCCACCGAACGTGGGCTGGCGCACTTCTGCAACGCCGCGAAGGCCGCCTTCACCATGTTATGCGGGTTGCGACTGCCGAGGCTCTTGGCCACGACATCGCCAATCCCCAGCGTCTCGAACACCGCGCGCAGCGGACCGCCGGCGATGATGCCGGTGCCGGCCGTTGCCGAACGCAGGATGACATTACCGGCGCCGAAATGACCTTCGACATCGTGGTGCAGTGTCCGGCCTTCCTTCATCGGCACCCGAATCATGCCGCGCTTGGCGCGCTCGGTTGCCTTGCGGATCGCCTCAGGCACCTCACGCGCCTTGCCGGCGCCGTAGCCGACGCGGCCCTTTTGGTCACCGACCACGACCAATGCGGCGAAAGCGAAGCGACGCCCACCCTTCACCACCTTGGCGACGCGGTTGATGGTCACCAGCTTGTCGATGATGCCGTCATCGGGTTCGCGATCGCCACCGCGCTCACGATCCCGGCCCCGGCCGCCACCTTCTCTTGGTTCACGTGCCATTGCGTATTTCCCTAGAAGTCCAGGCCGCCCTCACGGGCGGCTTCGGCCAGGGTCTTGACCCTGCCGTGATACAGATAGGCGCCGCGATCGAACACGACCTGCTTGATGCCGGCGGCCAGCGCCCGTTCGGCGACCAACTTGCCGACCGCCGCGGCGGCAGCCTTGTCGGCCCCGGTCTTCAGGTCGGCCTTCAGAGTCGTGTCCAGCGTAGAGGCCGCAGCCACGGTGCGACCGATCGAGTCGTCGATGACCTGGGCATAGATGTTCTTGCCCGAGCGAAACACCGACAGGCGCGGCCGGCCGTGCGACTTCTGCTTGATCTGGTAGCGCAGCCGGGCCTTGCGGCGAACGGAGAGATCCTGCTTGGCGCTCATTTCTTTTTGCCTTCCTTGCGCCGGATAGTTTCGTCAGCGTAGCGCGCACCCTTGCCCTTGTAGGGCTCGGGCGGACGAAACGCCCGGATTTCCGACGCCACCTGGCCGACCTGGCGCTTGTCCATACCCTCGACCTTGATCGCCGTTGGACGTTCACAGGTGATCTTGATGCCGTCAGGCACCGGGTAGATCACCGGATGCGAAAATCCAAGGTTGATCTCGAGGTTCTTGCCCTGCACCGAGGCGCGATAGCCGGTGCCGGTAATTTCCAGCGACCTGGTGTAGCCGGTGGAAACGCCCTTCACCAACGTGGCGATCAGCGCCCGCGTGGTGCCCCACATCATGCGCGACTTGGACTCGTTGTTGCGTGGCTTGATCCGCACCTGGTTGCCGTCGACCTCGGCGTCCACCAGATCGGTCAGCGCCAGCTTCAGCTCACCGAGTTTACCCTTTGCGGTTACCATGCCCCCGGCGATGGCAACCTGCACACCGGCGGGGATCTCAACCGGATATTTTCCGACGCGTGACATTGTCGGTCCCTTAGAACACGCGGCAGAGGACTTCGCCGCCAACATTGGCAGCGCGAGCCTCGGCATCGCTCATGACGCCCTGGGGCGTCGACAGGATTGAAATGCCCAGGCCGGCATAGACCCGCGGCAATTCCTTGATCTTCGCATACACGCGGCGACCGGGCTTGGAGACGCGATTGATCTCCTTGATGACCGGTTCACCTTCGTTGTACTTTAGTTCGATGCGCAGTTGCGCGACGCCCTGGCGAAGCTGTTCCGTGGCGTAACCGCGGATGAAACCTTCGCGCTTGAGCACACCCAGCACATTCTCCCGCAGCTTCGACGCCGGCGCCACGCAAATGGAGTGGCGTGCGCGCTGCGCGTTGCGGATGCGGGTCAGCATATCCCCGACGGGATCGGACATGGACATAGGACCGTTCCCTTACCAGCTCGACTTGACCATGCCGGGGATCTGCCCGGCGCTGGCGAGATCACGCAGCGCGATGCGGCAGATCTTGAATTTGCGATAATTGCCGCGCGACCGGCCGGTCAGCTCGCAGCGGAGACGGACGCGAACAGACGCGCCGTTGCGCGGCATCTGCGCCAGCTTCAGCGAGGCGTTGAAGCGGTCCTCAACCGGGAGTGTGCGGTCCATCAGCACGTCCTTGAGCACTTGGCGCTTCGATTTGTCACGCTTCGCCATCTTCTCCCGCATCTTGTTGCGGTTGACCTGGGAAGTTTTGGCCATCCTGTTTAGATCCTCCGGAACCTGCCGGGCGGATGCCCGGGGGTTTTCCAAACACTCAGTTGGCGAAAGGAATGTCGAAAGCCTTCAGCAGGGCCTTCGCTTCGGCGTCGGTCTTCGCGGTGGTCACGAACTGGATGTCCATGCCGCGAATATCGTCCACCCGGTCGTAGTTGATTTCCGGGAAGATGATCTGCTCCTTCAGGCCCATGGCGAAGTTGCCGCGGCCGTCGAAGCCCTTGCCGGTGATGCCGCGGAAGTCGCGGACACGCGGCATGGCGATAGTCACCAGGCGATCAAGGAACTCATACATGCGGCCCTTGCGGAGCGTGACCTTGCAGCCGATCGGCAGGCCCTTGCGGATCTTGAAGCCGGCGATCGCCTTCTTGGCAACCGTCTTGACCGGACGCTGCCCGGCAATCGCAGCCAATTCGGCCACCGCGGCGTCCAGCTTCTTCTGGTCGCCGGTAGCTTCGCCGACGCCCATGTTCAGGACGATCTTTTCCAGCTTCGGAATCTGCATCTCGTTGGCGTAGTTGAACTCGGTCCGCAGCTTGGCGCGAATTTCCTCGCGGTAGCGCTTCTGCATCCGCGGCGTTTCGGCCGCCGACGTGACCGGGTTGTCAACACCCACGATCTCGACCCGTCGCGCGGCGCGTTGGGCGTCCTTGCCGACCGGTGCGCCGCTGCCGCCGCGTGGGGCCGCAGTTTTTCCGCCGCCCTTGCCGCCTTTGGGTTGGTTTTTGGTTCCGCTCATCGCACTAGCTCTCGATTACTTCGCCG
This sequence comes from Rhodopila sp., assembly GCA_965200665.1. Taxonomy (GTDB): domain Bacteria; phylum Pseudomonadota; class Alphaproteobacteria; order Acetobacterales; family Acetobacteraceae; genus Rhodopila. Next base: position 1,275,762 of record OZ241370.1, read on the forward strand.
GTCGCCTTGGCGACACGAACTTTGCGCCCGCCCTCAAGCACGCGGAATCCGACCTTGGTCGGCTTCTCGCTCTTGGGGTCGATCAGCTTCAGATTGGACAGGTGGATCGTCGCTTCCTTGTCGACGATGCCACCCGGCTGCCCCATGCCGGTCGGCTTGGTATGGTGGCGCGCGATATTGGCGCCCTGCACGACCGCGCGTTCGGCATCCGGGAACACCCGCAGCACTTCGCCGCGCTGGCCCTTCGACTTGCCGGTCGTTACCAGAACGTTGTCGCCCTTGCGTATGCGCGCGGCCATTACAGCACCTCCGGCGCGAGAGAAATGATCTTCATGAACTTGCGGCCGCGCAACTCACGCACGACCGGCCCGAAGATACGGGTGCCGATCGGCTCCTGCTGCTTGTTGATCAGCACAGCGGCGTTGCGGTCAAATCGGATTGCGCTGCCATCAGCACGGCGAACCGGGAAGCTGGTGCGCACGATCACCGCCTGGTGGACGTCGCCCTTCTTCACCTTCCCACGGGGGATGGCTTCCTTGATCGACACGACAATGACGTCACCGACGGAGGCGAACCGGCGTTTGGAGCCGCCCAGCACCTTGATGCACTGCACGCGACGGGCACCGGAGTTGTCGGCCACCTCGAGATTGCTCTCTACCTGGATCATGGACCGTCTCCCTTACACGGTCGGCGCTGGCGCCGGCGGCGCCGGATGCGACTCGACGATGGCAACGGCCTCTTCAGGCGCATCGCCGACTACCTGGCCGTTGCGTTCCACCAGGGTCCAGGTCTTCCGCTTGCTGATCGGCGCGCATTCAATGATGCGCACCATGTCACCGATCTTGCACACGTTGGCTTCGTCGTGCGCCGCATACTTCTTCGACTTGCGGATGAACTTCTTATACAGCGGATGCATCACGCGACGATCGACAAGAACCGTAATGGTCTTGTCCATCTTGTCGCTTGTTACCCGCCCCGTCAGGACGCGCCTTGGCATCGCCCTTCTCCTTACTGCTTACCGGCGGAACGAATCTTTTCCGCCTGGATGGTTTTCACGCGAGCGATCTCGCGGCGAACTTCACGCACCCGGCCGGTGCCTTCCTGCTGACCGGTAGCCCGCTGGAAGCGCAGGTTGAACTGCTCCTTGCGCAGATCCAGCAGCAGACCTGACAGCTCATCCGGCGTCTTCGCACGGACATCGCCTGCCTTGTAGAGAGCGTTCTTGGCCATTACGCGTCTCCGATCCGGGCGATGAACTTGGTCCGGATCGGCAGCTTGGCAGCGCCGAGTGTCAGCGCCTCACGAGCCAGTTCCGGTGCCACGCCGTCGATCTCGAACATGATGCGGCCGGGGGCAACGCGCGCCACCCAAAACTCCGGCGAGCCCTTGCCGGAACCCATGCGGACTTCGGCCGGCTTGGTGGAAACCGGAACATCCGGGAAAATACGAATCCACACCCGCCCGGCACGCTTCATCGCGCGGGTGATGGCCCGTCGGGCAGACTCGATCTGCCGCGCCGTGATCCGTTCCGGTTCAAGAGCCTTCAGGCCAAAGGTGCCAAAGTTCAGCGTCGTGCCGCCCTTGGACAGGCCATGGATGCGGCCCTTGTGCTGCTTGCGGTATTTCGTGCGTTTCGGAGAAAGCATTGTCTTCTGTCCTTACCGCGGCATTTTACCGTTGGGGCGCCTGTTCGGCGGCCTTGCGGTCCTGCGCCATCGGGTCGTGGGCCATGATCTCGCCCTTGAACACCCAAACCTTTACGCCGCACGTGCCGTATGTCGTCTTGGCGGTCGCCACGCCGAAATCGATATCCGCGCGCAGCGTATGCAGCGGCACCCGACCTTCACGGTACCACTCCACACGCGCGATTTCCGCGCCGCCGAGCCGGCCGCCGCAATTGATACGAATGCCTTGCGCGCCCAGCCGCATGGCCGATTGCACAGCACGCTTCATCGCGCGACGGAACGCTACCCGGCGCTCCAGCTGCTGGGCGATGTTCTCGGCCACCAGTGTCGCGTCGATCTCCGGCTTGCGGATTTCGACGATGTTCAGCGAGACATCGACCTTGGCCATCTTGCTGAGATCCTTCTTCAGCACCTCGATGTCCTGGCCCTTCTTGCCGATCACCACGCCGGGGCGTGCGGCATAGATGGTCACGCGCGGCTTCTTGGCCGGACGCTCGATCACCACGCGGGATACGCCGGCGCCGCGAAGCTTGGTGCGCAGATGTGTGCGCAGCCGGAAATCGTCATGCAGCAGCTTGGAATAGTCGGCGCCGGCGAACCAGCGGCTGTCCCAGGTGCGGTTAATGCCGAGGCGAAGACCAACCGGATTGACTTTGTGACCCATATTACGCGGCCCCCTCTTCTTCCTGCGCCCGTTCCGCCACCACGATCTTCAAGTGGCTGAACCATTTCTCGACGCGGGCGGCACGGCCGCGGCCACGTGCGTGGAAGCGGCGCATCACGATGGACCGCCCCACTTCCGCGCGAGCGACGACCAGACGATCGACGTCCAACGAATGGTTGTTCTCGGCGTTGGAGATCGCGCTCTCCAGCGCCTTGCGAACCTGATGGGCGATGCGGCGCTTGCTGAACGTCAGCGTGCTGACCGCACTCTGCGCCGGCATATTGCGGATCATCGCAGCGACCAAATTCAGCTTCCGCGGGCTGACCCGCAGGTTGCTGATGATGCACTGTGCCTCGGTTTCGGGCAGGCCCCGTTCGTGCTTCGGCTTGCTCATGTCAGCCGCGCCTCGCCTTCTTGTCGGCCGCGTGCCCGGAGAACGTCCGGGTCGGCGAGAATTCGCCGAACTTGTGGCCGACCATGTTCTCGTTCACCTGCACCGGCAGGAACTTGTGGCCGTTGTAGACCCCAAAGGTCAGCCCCACGAACTGCGGCAGGATGGTCGACCGGCGCGACCAGATCTTGATGATCTCGTTGCGGGACGAAGCCTTTGCCGTTTCGGCCTTTTGCAGCAGGTAACCGTCGACGAACGGTCCCTTCCATACGGAACGCGCCATCTTTACTTACCCTTGTTCCGGCGGCGGATGATCAAGCTGTCCGTCCGCTTGTTGCCGCGCGTCTTGTAGCCCTTAGCCGGCTGACCCCACGGTGAGACCGGATGACGGCCGCCCGAGGATCGCCCTTCGCCACCACCCAGCGGGTGATCGACCGGGTTCATGACGACACCGCGGTTGTGCGGTTTGAAACCAAGCCAGCGCATGCGGCCGGCCTTGCCGAGTTTCTGGTTCATGTTGTCGGGGTTGGACACGGCGCCGACCGAGGCGATGCACTCGGACCGAACCATTCGCAGTTCGCCGGACATCAGCTTGACCTGAGCGTAACCGGAATCCTTGCCGACCAGCTGGGCAAACGTGCCCGCAGATCGGGCGATCTTGCCACCCGCGCCAACCTTCATCTCGATGTTGTGGATGATGGTGCCGACGGGGATCGCCGAAAGCGGCATTGCGTTGCCGGGCTTGATATCGACGCGCGCACCCGCGATCACCTGGTCACCGACCTTTAGCCGCTGTGGCGCCAGGATGTAGGCCAGTTCGCCATCGGTATATTTGATCAGCGCGATGAACGCGGTGCGGTTGGGATCGTATTCCAGGCGCTCAACCGTGCCGGGCACTTCAAACTTCCGGCGCTTGAAGTCGACAACGCGATAGGCCTGCTTGTGGCCGCCGCCGCGGAACCGCGTGGTGATGCGGCCGTGGTTGTTACGCCCGCCGTGGCTGTGCTGTCCCTCGGTCAAGCCCTTGACCGGCTTGCCCTTCCACAGCTCCGAACGGTTGATCAGCACGGTGCCGCGAAGGCTGGCCGTGACCGGATTGAATTGCCTGAGTGCCATTGTCCGCGCGCCTTATGCGAGGCCGGTGGTGAAATCGATCGACTGACCGGGGATCAGCGTCACGATGGCTTTCTTGACGTCGGAACGAACGCCAGGCCGTCCCTTGAAGCGCTTGGTCTTGCCCTTCTGGATCAGCGTGTTCACGGAGACCACCTTGACGTTGAACAGCGTCTCGATCGCCGCGGCGATTTGCGGCTTGGTGGCATCCATCGCAACCTTGAAGCCGACTTGGTTCTTCTCGGAAAGGATGGTCATCTTCTCGGTGATCAGCGGCGCGCGAATGACGTTGTACATCGCCTCGCGCGACATCGGCTTTTTGAGGGCGGCGGTCATGCAGCGTCTCCTGTCGCGGCGGAGGGTGCGCCATTGATGCGCGCCTTCAAGCCTTCGAGGCCGGCGGTCGTGATCGCCAGCACATCATGGTTCAGGATGTCGTAGACGTTGGCGCCGACAGTCGGCAGCACATCCAAGCGATGAATGTTGCGGCACGCCTTCAGGAAACCCTCGTCGACGGCGCCATCAATGATCAGGGCCGAGGTCCAGCCCAGGGCCTTGATCTTCTTTGCCAACTCAGCGGTTTTCGGCGCGTGCGAGGCCGCATCGAGCACCACCAGCTTGTTGTCGGCAAGCTTCTGCGCCAGCGCCGACATCAGGCCCAGGCGGCGGACCTTCTTGTTCAGGCTGTATTCGTGCGAACGCACGACCGGGCCATGCACGACGCCGCCGGTGCGGAACTGCGGCGACCGCAAGCTGCCCTGGCGGGCGTTGCCGGTGCCCTTCTGCTTGTAAGGCTTCTTGGTGGTGCCGGAGACTTCCGCCATCCCCTTCGTCTTATGATTGCCGCCCCGGCGCTTGGACAACTGCCAGTGGACGACCCGAGCCATGACGTCGGGACGCGGGGTGATCTTGAAAATCTCGTCCGGCAGTTCGGCACTGCCGGCAGCGGCGTTTTCAAGAGTGATGATATCGACCTGCATCTGCCTATTCCTCAGCCTGCCGCCGTCGGGGCGCCAGCAGGCGCTTCGATCAAAGCCGCGGGGTAGGCCGCATCCGTCGGACGGCGCCGCTTGATGGCATCGCGCACCATCACGTAGCCATTCTTGCTGCCCGGGACAGCGCCCTTGATCATGATCAGGCCCTTCTCCGCATCGACCGCTGCAATCTCAAGGTTCAGCGTGGTAATCCGGTCGGTGCCGAGATGGCCTTCCATCTTCTTGTTCTTGAAAGTCTTGCCGGGATCCTGGCGGTTACCGGTCGAGCCCAGCGAGCGGTGGCTCGCCGACACGCCGTGCGAGGCTTCCAAGCCGCGGAAGTTCCAGCGTTTCATGCCACCGGCAAAGCCCTTGCCCTTCGAGGTTCCGCAGACATCGACAATCTGGCCGACGCTGAAATGGCTGGCCGACAATGTCGTGCCGGGCTCCAGCAACGCGTCGGAGGCGACGCGGAATTCCACCAGCTTCTGCTTCGGCTCGACCTTCGCCTTGGCGAAGTGGCCGCGCTGCGGCTGGCTTACGTTCTTCACCTTGGCTTTGCCGTACCCGATCTGTACGGCGTTGTAGCCGTCCTTCTCCTCGGTGCGGGCGGCGACGACCTGCACCTGGTCCAGATGCAGCACGGTGACAGGCACGTGTGTGCCGTCATCCCTGAAAATCCGGGTCATGCCAAGCTTCTTGGCCAACAGACCGGTGCGGAGTGGCTGGAGGATTGTTGCGGCCATGGTCTTAGATCTTGATCTCGACATCCACACCGGCGGCGAGGTCGAGCTTCATCAGCGCGTCCACGGTCTGCGGGGTGGGCTCCACGATGTCCAACAGGCGGCGATGGGTCCGGATCTCGAACTGCTCGCGGCTTTTCTTGTCGACGTGCGGGGAGCGGTTGACGGTAAAACGCTCGATATGGGTCGGCAGCGGGATCGGTCCGCGAACCCGGGCACCCGTGCGCTTGGCCGTGTTCACGATCTCCTTCGTGCTATTGTCCAGCACGCGGTGATCATAGGCCTTAAGCCTGATGCGGATATTCTGGTTGTCCATCGTTCGCTCTCAATTCCCCGCCGAAACGGAAGCCGGCGCCCGCCCAGGGGTTGGGCGATGCGCCGGCTGTGTTTCGCTTACTTACTTCTGGATGCTGGCGACGACGCCGGCGCCGACGGTTCGGCCACCTTCGCGGATCGCGAAACGCAGGCCGTCGTCCATCGCGATCGGTGCGATCAGCTCAACCGACATCGACACGTTATCACCCGGCATCACCATTTCCGTACCTTCGGGCAGCGACACCACACCCGTCACGTCGGTTGTGCGGAAGTAGAACTGCGGACGGTAGTTGGTGAAGAACGGAGTATGGCGACCGCCTTCTTCCTTCGTCAGGATGTAGGCTTCGGCCTTGAACTGGGTGTGCGGCGTAATGCTGCCCGGCTTGGCAAGAACCTGGCCGCGCTCAACATCTTCACGCTTGGTGCCACGCAGCAGGGCGCCGATGTTGTCGCCGGCCTGGCCCTGATCGAGCAGCTTGCGGAACATTTCGACGCCGGTCACGACGGTCTTCACAGTCGGCTTGATGCCGACGATCTCGACTTCCTCGCCAACCCGGACAATGCCGCGCTCGACACGCCCGGTCACCACTGTGCCGCGACCGGAGATGCTGAACACATCCTCGATCGGCATCAGGAACGGACGGTCGGTCGCGCGTTCCGGCTGCGGGATGTAGGCGTCAACCGCATCCATCAGCTTCAGGATTGCCTGCTCACCGAGTTCAGGGCTCTTGTCTTCGAGGGCCGCGAGGGCGGAACCATGGATGATGGGGATGTCGTCGCCGGGGAACTGGTACGACGACAGAAGTTCACGGACCTCCATCTCGACCAGCTCAAGCAGTTCAGGGTCGTCGACCATGTCGCACTTGTTTAGGAACACCACAAGCGCCGGCACGCCGACCTGGCGGGCGAGCAGGATATGCTCCCGGGTCTGCGGCATCGGGCCGTCGGCAGCGGACACGACCAGGATGGCACCATCCATCTGCGCGGCGCCGGTGATCATGTTCTTCACATAGTCGGCGTGGCCGGGGCAGTCGACATGGGCGTAGTGGCGGTTCTTCGTCTCATACTCGACGTGGGCGGTCGAGATCGTGATGCCACGGGCCTTCTCTTCCGGCGCCTTGTCGATCTGGTCATACGCCGTGAAGGTGGCGCCACCCGTCTTGGCCAGGATCTTGGTGATCGCGGCCGTCAGCGATGTCTTGCCGTGATCGACGTGGCCGATCGTGCCGATGTTGCAGTGCGGCTTGTTCCGCTCGAATTTCGCCTTACCCATCGTAATCTCCGTAGATCCGAAACGGGACCTGTTGAGTTGCTGCAGTAACTACCAACGGTAGTGGCTGAACGCCTTGTTGGCTTCGGCCATCCGGTGGGTATCTTCACGCTTTTTCACTGCAGAACCGCGGTTATTCACCGCGTCCAGCAGTTCGTTCGACAGACGATCCTGCATCGTATGCTCCCCGCGCTTGCGGGCCGCATCGATGATCCAGCGGATCGCCAGCGCCTGACGCCGTTCCGCTCGGACTTCGACCGGCACCTGGTACGTAGCACCGCCGACGCGGCGGGAGCGGACCTCAACGGCCGGCTTCACGTTGTCCAGGGCCTCATGGAACATCCGGATCGGGTCAGCCGCGGCGCCGCCCCGACGCTTCAGCACGTCCAGGGCGTTGTAGACAATGCCCTCGGCAGCCGACTTCTTGCCGTCATACATCAGCGCATTCATGAAGCGGCTGAGAACGACGTCGCCGAACTTGGCATCCGGCAGGATTTCGCGCTTATCGGCGCGGTGACGACGAGACATACGATTGCCCCCTTACTTCGGCCGCTTCGCGCCATACAGCGACCGGCGCTGACGACGCTTGGCAATGCCCTGGGTATCAAGCACGCCACGCAGAATGTGGTAGCGAACGCCCGGAAGATCCTTCACGCGTCCGCCGCGGATCAGCACCACCGAGTGCTCCTGGAGGTTGTGCCCCTCACCAGGAATGTAGCTGACCACCTCATAGCCGTTGGTCAGGCGCACCTTGGCGACCTTTCGCAACGCGGAATTCGGCTTCTTCGGCGTCGTCGTGTAGACGCGCGTGCAAACGCCGCGCTTCTGCGGGCAACCCTGCAGGGCCGGAACCGAGTTCCGGGACTTTGGCCGCTCGCGCCCATGGGCGATAAGCTGGTTGATGGTCGGCATGGACCTCTTTCTCTTCTCCGTTTTCTCGTCGGCGCCGGAGATTCCGTGGGCGGACGCCGGGTAACAGACGAAGCCCGCCGGCATGGGGACGAATCCCATCCAGCGGGTGACGGAGGCAGACGGCCTAAGCCCATCCTTGACGGATAGACGGCGCCGCATGCGTCGTGTGCCTGCAACCAGCGACCGGACCTGCGGAAAACCCTGGGTCGGTCGAGGGCGCGATCTCTAGAAGCGCGTTGGCGCCGAGTCAAGCGGTGTAGGTGGGAACGAGGTCGGATTCGTGCATATTGGATATTCATCGACGACGATCACGTTTGGATCCGGCGGGTGACGATCGCGCCCCCGAACGCGGAGGATCTTGCCGCGACAAGCGGCCGAAGCTGCGCTATGCAGCGCAGGTCGGCCTGGTCAGGCAGTCCAACGCGGGAGACACTTTATATAATGTGTGGCATTGCTGGGTTGATCCTGTCTTCCGGCGCGACGCCGCCCGACCCCAGCGTGTTGTCGAAACTGATCGGGGCGCTGGATCATCGTGGCCCCGACGGGCGTGGCCATGCGGTGATGGGTCGGGTCGCCCTGGTGCATAACCGGCTGGCGATCATCGACCTGGTGACCGGTGATCAGCCGTTGTTTGCCGGCCCGGCCACGTTGGTGGCGAACGGCGAAATCTACAATTACCGGGAACTGCGCGAGTCGCTGCCGGGGGTGCAGTTCGCCACCAGCAGCGACTGCGAACCGCCGCTGCATCTTTGGATGCGCGACGGGCCCGACTTCGCCCAGCAGCTTCGGGGCATGTATGGCATCGCAATCCACGAACGCGTTCGCCGCACGGTGACGCTGTCGCGCGATCCGTTCGGCATCAAGCCGCTGTATATCGCGGTGATCGAGGGCGGCCTGGCGTTCGCCTCGGAACCGCAGGCCCTGCTGGAAGCAGGCCTGGTGAAGCGCGCGGTTCGCCCGGCCGCGGTTGAGGAATTGCTGCAGCTGCAGTTCACCACCGGTGCCGATACCATCTTCGAGGGTATCCAGCGGGTGCTGCCGGGCGAAACCATCACCTGCGCGGATGGCCACATCCTGGAACGCCGGCACATCAACCCGGTGCCGGCCGCACCGCCCGAGGACATCGACGAAGATACCGCGATGCGCCGGCTGGACCAGGCGCTGATGGAGAGCGTCGAGCTGCATCAGCGCAGCGATGTCCCGTACGGCATGTTCCTCTCCGGGGGCATCGACAGCGCCACGCTGATCACCCTGATGGCGCGCCTGAACGATGAGCCGGTGCTGGCCTTTACCGCCGGCTTCGATGCGCCGGGTGCTGCCGATGAACGGGCCCAGGCGGCGGCGCTCGCCAAGGCAGTGGGGGCCAGGCACGAGCCGTTGGAAGTGACCGAAAAGATGGTCTGGCAGCATCTGCCGGAGATCGTCGCGGCCATGGACGACCCGACCATGGACTACGCCATCATCCCGACCTGGTTCCTGGGTCGGCGGGCACGCCAGGACGTCAAGGTGGTGCTGACCGGCGAAGGCGGCGACGAGATCTTCGGCGGATATCCGCGCTACCGCCAGGCGACCCTGCCATGGTGGCGCGGCGGGCGGGCGATGTGGGCCGGCGGCAGCTTCGACAAGGTGCCGGTGCTTCGGGTGCAACCCACCACCTGGCGCGACGGCATGGCTGCGGCCCAGGTACGCGCGGCGGAGGGAGGCCGTTCGCCGCTGGCAGCCGCACAGGCGCTGGACATGACCGACTGGCTGCCGCACGACCTGCTGCTGAAGCTGGACCGCTGCATGATGGCCCATGCCGTGGAAGGGCGGACGCCATTCCTCGACCCTGGGGTGATGGCCGCGGCGTTCCGGTTGCCGGATGCGATGAAGCTGCGACGCGGCATGGGCAAGTGGATCCTGCGCAAGTGGCTGGAGAAGAACCAGCCGGCCGCGCAGCCGTTCGCGCCGAAAACCGGCTTTACCGTGCCGGTCGGCGAATGGATCAAGGCGCAGGGGACACGCCTGGGTCCGCTGGTCGCAGCGTCGCCCGGGATCATCGAGATCGCCCATCCCGAAAAGGTCGAGGCGCTGTTCCGCGACATCCGCCGCTGGCGGCATGGCTTCGCCTGCTGGAAACTACTGTTCTACGCGCTGTGGCACCGGCGGCACATCCTGGGGCTGCCACCCTCCGGCGACGTGTGGGAGACGCTGTCGGCCCGATGAGCCGTCGGGCGGGCCGATCGTCTTGGATCGTCATCACCAGCATTCGCAAAGCACCGACGCCCTGAACACCGCTTGACTTCAGGCGCACGTCCGATCATTAGGGGCGCCTCTCGCCAGGCGCGCATGATGTGCCCTGGCCGACGATGGGGCTGTAGCTCAGTTGGGAGAGCGCCTCGTTCGCAATGAGGAGGTCAGGGGTTCGATTCCCCTCAGCTCCACCATCGTCGGCATGATCGTCATTCCGCCCGATCCATCGGTCATTGGCCGGCGATCAGCAATCATCATACAGCAATCCATCATCGGCGATTTTGAGGGTGACCGGCTTGAAGTAGCAGGCCGTCCTCGCTACAGACATGTCTTTCCCTCCATGCGCCCTTCAATCTCGCAGGCACGAGTTCATCAATTTGACCAAAGCAGTGATCCTCGCCGGGGGCTATGGCACCCGCCTGATGGAAGAAACCGATACCCGCCCGAAGCCCATGGTCGAGATCGGCGGCAAGCCGATCATCTGGCACATCATGAAGATCTACTCCGCGTACGGGATCAACGATTTCATCATCTGCCTGGGATACAAGGGCTATATGCTGAAGGAGTATTTTTCGAATTACTACCTTCATATGACCGATGTCACCTTTGACATGAGGACCAACACCACGACGATGCTGGAAGGCAAGGCTGACGACTGGAAGGTCACCTTGATCGATACCGGCCAGGATACCATGACCGGCGGCCGGTTGAAGCGAATCGCCCCGCACCTCGACAACGACGATTTCTGCATGACGTACGGCGATGCGGTCAGCACCGTGGACATTGGCCGGACCCTCGCGTTTCACAAATCGCATAGCCGGCTGGCGACGGTCACCGCGGTGCGCCCGCCGGCCCGCTTCGGTGCACTCGACATCCAGGATGGCACGGTGCGCGGCTTCCAGGAAAAGCCGCATGGCGACAACCAATGGATCAATGGCGGGTTCTTCGTGCTGTCCCCGAAGGCCCTGGACCTGATTGAGGGTGACGAGACGGTCTGGGAAAAGACCCCGATGGAGATCCTCGCCAGGACCGGTGAACTCAAGGCCTACGAGCACGAGGGCTTCTGGCAGCCGATGGATACGCTGCGGGAGAAGCGTATCCTGGAGGCCCTGTGGGACGAAGGGCATGCACCGTGGAAAGTCTTCTGACCCCGGACCCGGCGTTCTGGTCCGGCAAACGGGTCTTTCTCACCGGCCATACAGGGTTCAAGGGCACCTGGCTCGCGTTATGGCTGACCCGGCTTGGCGCCGTGGTGCGCGGCTATGCCCTGCCGCCGGACGAGGCCCATGGGCTGTTCCGCGACACCGGCCTGAGCGAGCGGATCGACAGCCTGTTCGGCGACATCCGCGACGCGCCCGCGCTCGACGCGGCGATGTCCGCCTTCGCCCCGGAGATCGTGCTGCACCTTGCGGCCCAGGCACTGGTGCAGGCGTCCTACCGCGCGCCCGTCGAAACCTTCGAGGTCAACGTCATCGGCACCATCCGGGTGCTGGAAGCGGTGCGACGCTGCCCCTCGGTGCGCTCGGTCGTGGTGGTAACCACCGATAAATGTTACGAAAACCGCGAATGGGTGTGGCCGTACCGGGAAACTGAGGCGCTGGGCGGACGTGATCCGTATAGCGCCAGCAAGGCCTGCACCGAAATCGCCGCGGCGGCGTGGCGCGCCTCTTTCCTGGCCGGGGCCGGCGTTGCCATGGCGACCGCACGCGCGGGTAATGTGATCGGCGGCGGCGACTGGGCGGAAAACCGGCTGATCCCGGATTGCGTTCGGGCAATGCGCGCGGGCCGCACGATTGATATCCGCAGCCCGCGGTCGACGCGGCCCTGGCAACACGTGCTGGAACCATTGTGCGGCTACCTGCTGCTGGCGGAGCGGCTGTTTTGCGACGGTGCCGACGCTGCCGAGGCGTGGAACTTCGGTCCCGCGATGACGGATGTGCGGCCGGTCGGCGAGGTCGTCGAGCGTGTGACCCGGCTATGGGGCGAACAGGCGGCCTGGCAGGTTGTTGGGGCCCAGGGCGGTCATGAGGCGGGCCTGCTCGCGGTCGACGCCGCCAAGGCGCAGGCCAGGTTGCACTGGCGGCCGCGGCTCAGTCTGCCGGCGGCACTGGAGTGGACCATCGGCTGGTACAAGGGCCACCAGGCCGGTGGCGAAGCCTCCGCGCTGGTACTCGACGACATCGCGCGTTACGAATTGCTTGGAAGTGGGTGTTCATGACCGATTGCCGTTTCTGTGGCAGCACGCTGACGCAGACCTTTGCCGACCTTGGGATGTCGCCGCTATCCAATGCCTTCGTGGCGGCGGATCGCGCCTCGGCGATGGAGCCGTTCTACCCACTGCACGCTTTCGTCTGCGGCCAGTGCCGCCTGGTGCAGCTGGACGAGTTCGAATCCCCTGAACAGATCTTCAGCGACTACCTGTATTTCTCCTCGTTCTCGGATTCCTGGCTGCGCCACGTCGAGGCCTACACCGAACACATGATCGGCCGGTTCCACCTGGGCAGCGGTTCGCAGGTGGTGGAGATCGCCAGCAACGACGGCTACCTGCTGCAGTACTTCAAGGCGCGCAACGTGCCCGTGCTGGGCGTGGAGCCGGCGGCCAACGTCGCGGCGATCGCCACCGGCAAGGGCATCCCGACGGAAGTCGCGTTCTTCGGCGCCGCGACGGCCCGGCGGCTGCGCGCCTCAGGCGTGGCACCCGACGTCATCGCTGCCAACAACGTTATGGCCCACGTGCCCGACCTGAACGATTTCGTCGAAGGCTTCTCGATCCTGCTGAAGCCGGGTGGCGTGGTGACGGTGGAATTTCCTCATCTGCTGCGCCTGATGCAGCAGAATCAGTTTGACACCATCTACCACGAGCACTTCTCCTATTTCTCGCTGCTGGTGGTGGAGCAGGTGTTCGCCCGCCATGGTTTGGCGCTGTTCGACGTGCAGGAACTGACGACCCATGGCGGGTCGCTGCGCATCTTCGCGACCCATGCCGCGAACCAGACCCACACCGTGACCGGTGCCGTGGCCAAGGTGCTGGCCGACGAACGCGCCGCCGGGCTGGACGATAGCGACGCCTACGCCACGTTTGCCAACCAGGTCATCGACACCAAGACCGCGCTGCTCGAATTCTGCGTCCAGGCCCACAAAGCCGGCAAAACCATCGCCGGTTATGGGGCGCCGGCGAAGGGCAACACCCTGCTGAACTACTGCGGCATCGGGCCCGAGTTCATTCCATTCACCGTCGATCGAAGTCCCTACAAGCAGGGCATGCTGCTGCCGGGTGTGCGCATACCGATCCGTGCGCCGGAGGCGATTTTCGCCGCCAAGCCCGATTACGTCCTGATCCTGCCATGGAACCTCGCGCCTGAAATCGCCGACCAGATGGCCGGGATCCGCGACTGGGGGGGACAGTTCGTGGTGCCGATCCCGACTGTGCGGGTTCTTTAGTGCATTTCGCGGCGACTCCGCTGGCCGGGCTGATGGTTGTGGACATCGCCGCGATGCGGGACGACCGCGGCCATTTCGCCCGCACGTTCTGCACGGAGGAATTCGCCACGGCCGGCCTGCCGACGATGTTCCCCCAGTGCAACATCTCCTTCAACACCGCCCGCGGCACGCTGAGAGGCATGCATTGGCAGGCGGAGCCATTCCCCGAAGGCAAGCTGGTTCGGTGTTCACGCGGTGCCATCATGGACGTGGCAGTCGATCTGCGGCCGCACAGCTCGACCTTCTGCCGCTGGTTCGGCGTTGAGCTGACCGCGCGGAACAGTCGGGCATTGTATATCCCGGCAGGCTTCGCGCACGGCTTCCAGACGCTGGAGGACGAGTCGGAAGTGTTCTACCAGATGACCGAATCCTACCGGCACGGGCTGGCGCGAGGGGTGCGCTGGAACGATCCGCGGTTTGCCATCGACTGGCCAATCCCTGACCCGATCCTGTCGCCGCGTGACGCCGACCGTCCCGACTTTCAGCCGTGACCGACGGCCGCCGTGTTCTGGTAACCGGTGCCGGCGGCTTTATCGGCCGCCAGGCGGTTCCGCTGCTGCGCGCGCATGGCTTCGAGGTACATGCGCCGAACCGGATGGAGGCGGACCTGCTGGCGCCGGGCGTTCCCGCCGCACTGATCGAACGGGTGCGCCCGACCCATCTGCTGCATCTGGCATGGAACGCGACTCCAGGACAGTTCTGGAACGCCGCGGACAATCTCGACTGGGTGGCCGCGAGCCTCGCGCTATTCCGGGCGTTTGCTGCCGCGGGCGGGACACGGGCAGTCTGTGCCGGCACCTGCGCCGAGTATGACTGGTCGCACAGCGAGCTGGACGACAAGATTACACCGTGCGCACCGGCCACCTTGTATGGTGTCGCCAAGGACTGCCTGCGCCGTCTGCTGGCAGCCTCGCCCGAAGCGGTCAGCGTGGCATGGGGACGCGTGTTCTTTCTCTACGGCCCGGACGAGGCACCGGTCCGCCTGGTGCCGCACGTGATCACGTCGCTGCTTGCCGGCCGCGAGGCGCTGTGCGGTGACGGCCTGGCGGAACGCGACTTCATGCATGTTGCCGATGTGGCCGGGGCACTGGTTGCCCTGCTGGAGAGCGCGGTGGAAGGGCCTGTCAACATCGCGTCCGGTGAGTGCGTGCGGTTGCGCGACGTGATCCAGTCCATCGGCACGCGCATTGGCCGGCCGGAGCTGATTCGTATCGGGGCCAGACCGTCTCCGGCGAACGAACCGCCGCGGCTGGCCGCATCGGTGCACCGCCTGTCGGAAGAGGTGGGATTCCACCCGGCGCGGAACCTTGCGGATGGCATTTCCGAGACCATCGACTGGTGGGTTGGTCGCGGGGCGCAGCGGTCGGCATGAATTCGCGACTTGGACCATGGTGGGGGGTCACGCGGTGTTCATCGGCGGAGTCCGGCCCGGGAGCGTTGTTACCAGCAGCCTGACGACCCCGTGAAACCGATGCCGCTGCCGACGAACAACCGGTTATTGGCGAATGCTCCGGCGGGGGTGGCCGTCGGACATTCCCAGGAGAGTTCTGTTTGAGACAATCGTTGCCCTATCGCGCGGCGAGACACATTCTGCGCCGACTTCCGCCCGCGGCACAGGCACGTTTGCAGGTCCTGCGGTCGGGACGACTGAGCAAGCAGGAGCGGCAACAGAGGCTGCGAACCTACGACATCGCGCAGCGTCCCGGATTGCTGTCCTTCGTAACCACCGTATGGAACACCGATCCCGCCTACGTGAATGCTCTGGCACAGAGTGTGTTCGCCCAGGCCGGCGGCACTGAATTCGAGTGGTTCATCCTCGACAACGGCACCACTCGCAAGGACACGCTCGCCGCGATGGACGTGATCGCCCGGCATGCCTGCGTGCGGTTCTCGCGGGTCGATGACAACATCGGCATTATTGGCGGCATGCGTTACTGCCTGGAACATGCGGCAGGACGCTATATCCTGCCGCTCGACAGCGATGACCTGCTGGCACCGGACTGTGTCCGCATCCTGACGACCCATATCGTCGAGAACAACTATCCGCCGCTGCTGTATTCCGACGAAGACAAGCTGATCGATGACGCCCACATCACGGCCTATCGTAAGCCGGACTGGGATCCCGTACTGTTCCTGCACTCCTGCTATATCGCCCATCTCTGCGCCATCGATCGTGCCAAGGCGCTGGAACTTTCGGCCTACAGCGACCCGAGGGCCGAAGGCAGCCACGACTGGGATACGTTCACCCGCTTTCATCTGGCGGGCCATGTGCCGATCCATGTGGCCGAGCTGCTTTACAGCTGGCGGATGCATCCGATGTCGACCTCGTCGAACATCGGCGCCAAGCCTGTCGTCTACGACAGCCAGCTGTCGGTGATCGAACGGTTCCTGTCCGGCGCCACCCATCCCGAACGTTACTGGGTCGTCAAAAGCCCGCTGTTTGCCGGGTCGCCCGACTGGTGGATCCGGCGAAACCATGTCGACGCCACTCGCCTGACCACGATCATGCTGACCGGCCCAACGACCACCACGACAGGGCCGGAGCATGTTCCGGATGTGCCTTGCGGCGACTATCCGAACCACCACGTCCTCACGGTGCCGCTGAGCGGTGGTCTGGCAGCACTGGCAGCCGCGATACACGGCCTTGAGGGGTTCATTCACCTGCTCTGGGACCAGGTCGGGATCCGGCAGCCCGAGTGGGCCTGGGAAGCCCTGACCATGCTGGAACTGTTTCCGGACGCCGTCGCAGTGGGTGGACAGATCGTCGATCAGAATGGTCGCATTCTTGAGGCCAGCCAGTTTTTCGGGTTCGGGCGCGGCTGCGATTCGCCCGCACGGGGACAGCCGGCCAACCGACCCGGCTACTTCGCGACAAACTGGAAACAGCACTCGGCCAGCGCTGTCTCATCCCAGCACGTGGTGTTTCGCGCCGGGTTCCTGGCGGAAATTTTGCCACAACTGGCAGCAGGCCCGGATGTATCGCTGCCTTATCTCGGCACCTGGATCGGGGCAGCAGCCCGGCTGCGCGGCCAACGCATTATCTATTCGCCGTTCCTGCAAGGTGAGGCGCACGCTGACTGGGACGCCCAGGTCAGCGACCGTGAACGCGCGTCCTTCATCCTCGCCCATTCCAACTTGATACCGGAAACCCAACTACTGTCGCCGCATCTGAGCCTGCAATCATCGAGCCCCTATAGCTGGGCCACGGCCAAAAAGCGGGCGGCTCATCGGCGGGACCTGCTGGCCTGGGCGAAGGCACACGCATGATCGCTCGGAATAACAACTCAACAGGGCTTAGTATTGCAAAGCTTATTTTGTTGCGCATTTCGCGACGCGCGGTTGTCACTGTATGCTAGACAAATATTTTAAACATAACATGAACAATATCTGCGGCAGTGGCCTGTTGCGCGGGCAGGAAGGCCAGTTTAATCACGCGCGATGAGCCAGACCCGGTCCCAGCTGTCCAGCCATCAGCACGACATCTACCTGCGCTACCGCTTTCTGCACGATGTGGTTGAGCAAGTATTCGTGAACCCAGAAACCGGATCACTTCGCATCCTCGACATCGGCTGCGGACAGACACGTTTGACCGAAGCCTTTCTCGGGACAATGGCCGAGGTGACCAGGGCCGATGTCGACGACTTCGGCGAGCCCGATATCGTCCTGCTCCAGCGCGACGCGCCGCTCCCGTTCGCTGACGGCGCGTTTGATTTGGTGATCGCGATCGAGGTCCTGGAGCACGTGCCGAACCAACAACGTTCGACACTGTTGGCGGAGTGTCGACGGGTTGCCCGCAAGGGCGTGGTGGTTAGCTGCCCGGTTGTGGACGATGGCGCGGAGAAGGCGGAGGCGATGTTTTCCGTCGTGCTCGGTGAGATCGCCGGCAAAGACAACGACTTCCTGCGCGAGCATCGCGAATTTGGCCTTCCGTCCGTTGGCGAAGTCACCAATGCTTTAACTGCCGGTTTGTGGCAGGCGGAAAACATTCCCAATGCCCAGATCGACCAGTGGCTGCTCTTCAACCTGGTCGACGTCATCTATGCCTATGACTTTGGGGCCGGAGAGAAAAAGGATGCCTACAACACAGCAATGAATTCCGGCGCGCGGCCGCTGCTGCGCGACAGTCGTCACTACCGGCGGTTTTTCATGGCTACACCCGACCCGGACATGCTGCGCCGCATTCGAGGCTTAATTGATCGCGCACGTGCGGACGCTCCGGAATCGAAGGAGGATGACGCTTGGCTGAGATTCTCATGTCATCTGCCTCGGCTTCGTCAGGACCTGCTGGCTGCCGGGCAGCAATCGCAACAGCCGGCGCTCGAACAGCTGCGTGGCGAAGTGTCGGCCAAGGATGCCGCGTTATCCGAATTGCATGAGCAGACCCGGGACGAGCTGCGGAAAACCCGTAATGATGCGGCGGTAAAAGACAATGAAGTCAGTCGGCTAAAGCAGGAACTGGTGCGCGCCAACAACGCCGTCGCGGTAAAGTCCGCGGAGGCCGCAAGGCTTGATCAGGAAGTAGCGACGCTGTCTGCCAGCCGCGATTTGCTGGAGGCGTTCAGCGCCTCGGTGCGACGTAACCCGCTGTTCATGCTGATCTGGGCGTCCAATCGGGTGTGGGACCGTCAGTTTCGTGGCCTTGCCGCGGCAATCCGTGTCCGCCTGCCGTGGCGCGCACGGCTGGGGCGTCTGCGCCTGGGCCTGCGCAACCGGCTGGTAGAGGGCATCATGCGGGGCGTCGCCCGCGTGCGTAACAGCCGGCGTGCCCGGGC
Organism: Rhodopila sp.; assembly: GCA_965200665.1. Taxonomy (GTDB): domain Bacteria; phylum Pseudomonadota; class Alphaproteobacteria; order Acetobacterales; family Acetobacteraceae; genus Rhodopila. The sequence goes on from OZ241370.1 coordinate 1,294,313, forward strand.
ACTGGTGATGACGGTGCGTCATAGCGCAGCGGGCCAGAAAGTCTGGACGATCATGCGGCGCAGCCCGCATGTCCGCCGCGTCGTTACACGGTTGTGGTCCGACGCGCGCGCCAATCCGGTCGAAGCCTATGCACCCGTCAGCACATCGGTTTTCAGACTGGGCGCCACGTCCGGGATTTCGACGCTGGATCTGGAAAAGGCATGGTATCTCGCGCAGAACCCTGATGTTGCCGCCACCGGCGTCGGGGCGTTGCAGCACTACCGCCAGACCGGCATGGCCGAGGGCCGCCATTGGGGCCTGCCGCCGGATGATGAACTGGCGCGCCAGGCACAATGGTATCTGCAGCGTTATCCGGACGTCGCTGCGTCGGGCGGCGATCCGCTGCGCCATTTCGTGCAATGGGGCCTGAAGGATGGGCGCGCCTGGCCGGGCGCACCGCCGGCAGCCGACGAAATCGCCGCCGACACGTTGCCCTGGGTGCGGCTGCTCAACCTGGCGGTCGACCCGGCGCTCGCGCTGCTCCCGGCGCTCAATGTCCTATTGCCCGGTTTGGCGATGCGCAGCATGTCCGGCGGCCCCAACACCGCGGTAAACCTGGCTTGCCGTCTGGCCGCATCAGGCGTCCGGGTGCGCTTGGTTTCGCTCAATGCCCCGCCGGACGCCGATCTGACCGCATTCTGGGAGCACGCAACCAAGCTTTCCGGTATTGATCCGCGCCACCATGGGGTCGAGCTGGTGAATGCCTGGTACCGGGGCCGGCCATTCCGCATCGGTGAGAACGACCTGTTCATGGCAACCGCCTGGTGGACCGCCCAGGCCGCGCGCTATGCGGTTCGCCATACACGGCAGAAGCGCTTTCTGTATCTGATCCAGGATTATGAAAGTCTGCTGCACCCGGCTTCGACCCAACAGGCTCTTGCCGAGGAAAGCTACGGCTTCGATCACCTGCCGGTCATCAACACGCATCTGTTGTATAATTTCCTGGTTGAAAACAAGGTCGGCCGCTTTGCCGATCCGGATTTCGCCGCCGAAGCGGTGGTTTTCGAACCCGCCGTCGACACCGCGTTGTTCTTTCCGGTCACCCCCAGGCGTGAGGATGGCGTTCGCAAGCGGCTCCTGTTCTACGCCCGCCCAACCAACGGCCTGCGGAACCTGTTCGAGCTTGCCGTCGCGGCACTGCGCAAGCTGGTCAGCGACGGCGTTCTCACGCCCGAGCAGTGGGAAATTTGCGGGATGGGCGACAGCTTTGACCCGATTCCCCTGGGCGGCGGAAACTGGCTGACCCCGCTGCCTTGGAAGGACCTGCCGACCTACGCGCAGCAAATGCGCGAAAGTGACGTGCTGCTGTCGCCGATGCTGTCGCCGCACCCCAGCTACCCGCCGCTCGAAATGGCGGCATGCGGGCGGCCGGTCGTAACCACGATCTACGGCAACAAGAACGCCGAGAGCCTGGCTGCGCTTTCAGGCAACATCATCGGCACGCCGGCCACGATCGACGGTATCGCAGCCGGGCTGCAGCAGGCGATAGCGCTTGCGACGCACCCCGTGGAACCGCCGCCGCGGATCAGCCTGCCGGCTACGTGGTCGGAAAGCTTCGCCACAGCGATACCCCGGCTTCACGCGGCTCTGGTCACCCTGCTCGGCGCGCCTCTTTTACCGCAGTCGGCCACGCTCGGTGATCCCAGCGAGGTCCGCCGGCTGTTTCCCGGCTATCGGCAATTCCCCGGCAATCACTACAACGCCCTGCGGTTCGCGTTGCTGCGTCAACGCGATGCTAATTACCGCCAACCCGAACCGGGTATGCTTAGCCTGCTGACGACGGTGTGGAACACCGATCCCGTCTTCGTAACCGAGTTGGCGGAGACGGTGTTCGGTCAGGATTGCGGTGCCGGTTTCGAATGGATCATCCTGGACAACGGCACCACCCGGGCGGACACAATCGCGGTCCTGGATCGGCTGGCAGATCACCCTGCAGTCACCCTGATGCGGGTGGAGCGGAACGAAGGCATCATTGGCGGGATGCGGATGTGCCTGGAGGCCGCGCATAACCGCTACGTCGTGCCGCTTGATTCCGATGACCTGCTGACGCCTGACTGCCTGCGCATCGTCACCTCGGCACTACAGCAAGCCGGCTGCCCGCCGCTTGCCTACACCGATGAAGACAAGCTGCTGGACGGCCTGTTCCGCGACCCATACTGCAAGCCCGATTGGGATCCGGTGCTGTTCGTGCACTCCTGCTACATCGCGCATATCTGTGCCATCGATCGCGAGCTGGCCCTGCACCTGGGCGTCTACTCCGACCAGAAGGTCAATGGGGCGCACGATTGGGACACGTTCATGCGTTTCCACGTCGCCGGCCACGCGCCGCTGCACATTGCCGAACTGGTCTACAGTTGGCGGATGCACGCGCAGTCGACCGCCGGCAACATGGACAGCAAGGATTATATCGTCTCCTCGCATCGCGGCGTCCTGCAACGGTTCATCGACCACTTGCCGAACCCGCAACGCTATCACGTCGCGGCCTCGCCGTTGTTCGCGGGAACGCCGGATTGGCGTATCATCCGCGATGCTGATCCGGCGCCGGTTGTTCCGAGCATAACGTTGAAATCGATGGGCGTCGAAGTACTGCTGGCCACGGTTGAAAGGCTTGCCGGGGAGCATCGCCATATTCATCTGCTGGCCCCGGATGCGCAAATCAATGAGCCTGACTGGGCTGCCGAGGCAATTACGCTGTTCGAGGCGTTTCCCGATACCGCCGTCGTCGGTGGTCGTATCGTCCGAAACGGCACAATTGTTGCCGCCGATGGCTACCGCGATTTTGCTAGCGGCTGGCAGAGCCCGAACGTCGGCCGCTCGGTGTCGGACCCCGGATACTTTGCCCAGATGTGGAAGCCACATTCGGCTGACGCCGTTCCGATCGAGCACTGCGTCGTCGATGCACGCTTCCTTGCCGACACACTCAGGCGACTGGCCAACAGCGGCGCTGGAATCGCAAGTCTTGCACAGTGGCTTGGGGTCAACGCCTGCGCGCAGGGGCGCCGGATCATTTACTCCCCCTTCCTGTCCGCCGCCGTCAGCGCACCGCTGGGAGATATTTCGAAATTGGAACTTACGGCGCTGGAGATTGCCCGCCGCCGTCTGCCGTTCAGCCCAAAATTGTTGTCGTCGCGACTTGGGATGACCGCTGCAACGGCGTACCAGCCTGTAGCGCGCAGTAAGGCGGATGTGCCCGCGCCCGACATGGCCATGTCTTACCCGGAACAACATGCGGCAGAGGTGATGGCACGCCGGGCGATTGCCGCAAGGCAGGACAGTCCCTGCCGGTTCTCATTGCTGACGACGCTGTATTCCGGTGCCCCGGCCCAACCATTGCAGCAGACGGCGGCGTCAATTCTGGGTCAGACCGCAACCGATTTCGAGTGGATCCTGCTGGAAAAGGGGCAGGTCCCGGAGGACGTGAAACAGGTACTCGCCAGCCTGCGCCAGGATTCCCGGGTTCGCCTGTTTACCAGCGAAGATCTTGGGATCATCGACGGATTGCGCTTCTGCCTTGAACGCGCCACCGGGACGTTCATCGTGCCGGTCGATGGCGACGACGTGCTGACACTCGATGCGTTGGATCAATTGTCGCTGGCGATAAGCAGGGCGGATGGAGCCAGTTTCCTGTATTCGGATGAGGACAGCCTTTCCAACGCGGGCATCGCAGCCCCCTACCGTCGATCCGACTTCGACCCGGTGCTGAACGCAGTCGATTCCTATGTCTGGCACCTGTGCACATTCAGGCTCGACCGCGCGCGCGCGCTGGGTGTCTATACAGACAACCGTGCAGAATTTTGTCACGACTGGGACAGCATCTCGCGGTTTGCCCAGGCCGGGGAGAAAATCGTTCATGTGCCGGAGGTGCTGTATCATTGGCGCACCCATGAACAGTCGTCGAGCAACAGCGGGACGGTCAATCGCGGTTCGCTCGATTCGGTCCGCCACATGCTGGAAACCACTATCGCGCGTCAGGCCAGGCCTGAGTTGTACGAGGTCGGCCTCTACCCGATCAGCCGCGGCGCCGATCAGTATACCATTCTGCGCCGTCCGGTTGGTCCCCCCGTACTCGCGCTTATCCAGGAAGTCGTGCCCGGCACGGATGAGCAGGCCGCGCATGGAGCGGCTGCATCGCCTGGGGTTTTTGTGCAGGTTCAGACGTTTCCGGCCGGTGATGACGCATCCCTGCGCGCCAGCCTCGACGCTATCACCAGCCCGTTCGTAGTCCTGTTGGGCAGGGATCTGCAGCTATCCGGCGACGCCGGCCTGTGGGAGGCGGTGCGCATATTCGAAATGCACGCGAACGTCGGCGCCGTCGGCGGACGCGTGCTGGACCAGGATGGGATCGTCGTCGACTGTGCCATGCCCGCTGCAGGCCCTGTCAATTGGATCGGGATGCGCAGGTCCACGCCTGGTCCCTATGCGCTTGCACTGAAGCCACAATCCGCATCCAGCGTGCCGGAGGGGTTCTTTGTATGCCGAACGGATATCTTCAGGTCCGTCGTCGCGGAGCCGAACCCAGGAGCACTCGGTCAGCGCATTGCCGAGGCATGCCGCTCCCGCCAGATGATCATGGCCTATGCGCCGGTCCTGGAGGCGTCTCGCAGCTCTAAACCCGGTTCAAGAAGATAGACCGCCCTGAGGGTTAAGCTTCAGGGCGCCGGAGCACGATGGTTTGAACGGCATGTTCGCCGGGGACACGAAGCCGCCTGCCCACAGGTGATCCGTTCTAGAGCGCTTTCAGCCTGACTGTAAACAGTCAGCGCGCTCTATCTCGTTGTTTGAGCGAGCAACTTCATCACCCTGGCCATTCCGGTCAGGGTGATGTTGCTCTAATGCCCGCCGGTCGCTGTTTCGACCCATTCCACCGGCAGACCAAATGCGATTGCTTCGTCCTCAATCCATTCCCGGGCTTCTTCAGGCGACCTGCAGACCTGCGTCGCGGGTGCCCGTGTCGTGTCCACGATGCGGCCGTCCGGAGCGACGATTACACCGACAAATCCCGCGAGAAACTTGCCTTCTGGCTGTCGTTCGATCCATGCCCGCAGCTTGCCGTCTTGTGTCATCGCCTGAGACCTCGTTGTGACGCGCGGCGGAGAATAGGCTTGTGACGCTTTATGTCGAGTGGCCTTCGCATGTGCGAGATGGGCTTGATGACGACCAGGCGATTGCCTGCATCAGGTGGCTGGCTGCCTTGAATCCGGCGCCGCCTGGCTTTGACACGCACAGGCCGACCATCGTCAAATTTGCAGTGCTGAACAAAGTTCCCTAGAGCAACATCACCCTGACCGGAATGGTCAGGGTGATAAAGTTGCTCGCTCAAACAACGAGATAGAGCGCCTTCAGCCTGACTGTTTACAGTCAGGCTGAAGGCGCTCTACTGCTCGCCCGACATCGGTAACCAGCCGCGTCAGCGGCGACATCAAGCAGGGAAGCGGACCCATGGCAAGCGATCGCGCGGCGACACCAGCCCTGGCAGCCTGGTACAGCGACCTCCCGCCTCATTCCTGGCGCGTGCTGTTGTTTGCCGGAATGGGGTGGATGTTCGATGTCTACGATTCCTTCGTCCTATCGCTCACCATCCCCGCCCTGGTCGCTGCCTTCGCGCTATCGAAGGCAGAAGCCGGCGCCATCGGCAGCATCCTTGCCGGGGGGCTGATCGTCGGCGGCATCGTCATGGGCGGCGTCGCCGACCGGATCGGGCGTGTCAAAGCGCTGTATGTCAGCATTCTTGTCTATTCGGTGTTCACCGCCGCCACCGCCGTTGCCCCTTCGGTCACCTGGGTGGGCATATTACGCTTCATGGGCGGGCTCGGCATGGGTGGCACCTGGACCTCCGGCGCGGCGCTGGTGGCGGAAACCTGGGGCGCCAAGCATCGGGGCAAGGGCGGTGCGTTGATGCAGATGGGGCTGCCATTCGGCTCCGTACTGGCGATCGGCGTCACCGCGCTGGTCGCTCATTTGATGGGTGGGCTGAACGGTAATGGCTGGCGCGTGATCTATGCGCTGGGCGCACTGCCCGCCCTGATCCTTCTGCCAATCGCATTGCGCACTCCGGAATCCCCCGTCTGGCGCAAGCGCACCGCCGCGGCCGAGCAACGCGTGTCGGTCCTTGACCTGTTCCGCGGCCCCAACGCCCGCGGCATGCTGCTGGCTTTTGGCTTCATCTTCTTCGTGCAGTACGTCTATTGGGGCGTATTCACCTGGACCCCGACGTTTCTCGTCTCGGTCAAGCACCTGGAGTTCGTGCACGGCCTCAGCTTCGTTTTAATCCAGCAGGCCGGGTCGCTGTGCGGGTTCCTGGTGTTCGCGGCCCTTGTGGACCGCTTCGGTCGGCGCCCCACATTCATCCTGTATTTGTTGATCGGCGCCATCGCGGTTGCGGTTCTGGTATCCAAATCCACGCCCGGCGTGCTGATGGCGACGATGTTCTTCTCCGGTTTCGGCATCGCCGGCATCTTCGCGGGGATGGGTCCATTCACCGCAGAGATGGTTGCGAACTCGACCTCCCGCGGCCTCGCCATGGGCATTGCCTATAATGGCGGGCGCCTGGGAGGCCTGGTCGCCCCCATCCTGATCGGGGCGCTGGCTACCGATGAATCCGGCTTCGCGCTTGGCATGGCAACCACTATCGCGGCGTTCCTGCTGGCGATCGGGGTCATCCTGCTTTGCCCGGAAACGCGAGGGACCGAGATTAACTAAGTGCCGCCGCAGGAGCCTGTTCGCAGTCGCAGGGTGCGCCCTGCGACTGCGCCACGCTGAGCGAGGCCCATGGCGTCATCCTGTCGCGGGAGACGTCATGTTCGGCTGCTATGCCGCAGATCGCAGACCTGACGCTGGCTGCCGGGTGATGATCGACGATCAGGGCCGGGGCTGTCCAGGCCGCAGCCGCGACCGCTGCCAGGCTGGACCGTGTCGTCCTGGCAGTGCCCCGTTCCTACGCCCGTGAGCCAATTCCGGATGGGCTTTATTACCGGCTAGAGCGCTTTCAGCCTGACTGTAAACAGTCAGCGCGCTCTATCTCGTTGTTTGAGCGAGCAACTTCATCACCCTGACCAATCCGGTCAGGGTGATGTTGCTCTAACACGGCCTGTTTTCACCATTTGATCGAGCGTCTGAGTTCCGCAGCCCTGCCTCTGCCGGCCGGCAATCGAGCAAGCTTTGCGATAGCCACTCGATGTTCTTGACATGTTCTGTTGTAAGGCTATTATTCCCAGATGGCGAGCCGATCTAGGGATTTGGTCTGATAAGGCGCCATCGCCAGCAGCGGTCACAGGCGACGACTGGCGGCCATGACCTTCGAACATCGCAACGGAAGAGATGCCAATGACGAACCATGTCTCACTGATGACCGGTCTGCTTGTGGGCTTTGCAATCGCGGTTCCGATCGGGCCGATGGGGCTGCTTTGCATCCAACGTACACTGGCGGGCGGAATGGTCGTTGGCGTTAGCACCGGCCTTGGTGCAGCGACGGTCAACGTCGTTTATGGGGCCGTGATCCTGCTTGGCCTTGGCGCTTTGACACCCTGGATAGCCGGCGGCACCCGCTTGCTGAGTGCATTGGGTGGGCTGTTTCTGCTGTGGTCCGCCGTTTTGACCTTGTGGCGGGGTAGCGCGATGGGTGTGCCGTCCCGAACCGTCGCACCGTCGCCGCTCACGGCCTACGCCTCAGCCGTGGCATTCAATGCGACCAACCCGATGTCGCTGATCCTGATCCTGTCCCTGCTGTCGCCCGTCGTCCGGCCATCGGCTCTGGCCCCGATCGATGCCGCCGTCGTGCTGCTTGGCATGTTCACAGCGGCATCGGCTTGGTGGGTCTGCCTCAGCGGCGGGGTCGCGCTGGTGCGGACGCGTTTGAACCCGTCGGTGTTGGCCTACGTCAACTGTGCCGCCGGATTGTTGCTGACCATCTATGGGGCCCTGGCCCTGATCCGCTCGGTTCAGATGTAGGACGGTGAGAACCCGGCGCCGGCAGGGCGCGGCCCTGTTGATCGCCGCGTCGTTCCGCCCGGAGGGCTACGCCAGGGCCGATCGCACCGCCAGCCGCAGCATCGGAATCAGCTCCTCAGTGAACCATGGATTCCGTCGCTCCCACCCGCCGGTGCGCCAGGACGGATGTGGCAGCGGTATGATCGCCGGCCCCAGCTCTCGCCAGCGCAGAACCCGCTCGGTCATGCCGCCTTTCCCCAGGCGGTGCGTCAACGCGTAGGATCCCACCAGCAAGGTCAACCGGATCTGCGGCATCAACCGGGTGAACTGATCGAGCCACAGCGGGGCGCATTCCGGCCGCGGCGGCGCATCCCCGCCGTTGCGCAGCCGCCCCGGATAGCACAGCCCCATCGGCACGATCGCCACCCGCGACTCATCGTAGAACAGACCCCGATCCATGTTCAGCCAGCCGCGCAGGCGGTCGCCGGAGGCATCGTTGAACGGCAATCCGGTCGCATGCACCTTGGTTCCGGGCGCCTGGCTGTTGATCAGAATGCGAGCGGTGGCTGAAACGCGGAACACCGGGCGCGGACCCAGCGGCAGAAACGCTTCGCAGCGGCGGCAGGCCAGGGCCTTGGCGCTGGCGGCGGCCAGGGTGTCCAGGGCGACCGGCATCAGATGGACCTGAGCCGCGCCGCCTCTGGCAGAAGCGGCATTGACCGGATCCAGCTTGGCAGAAGCGCCCGCTTCATATCATTCCCCTGTAATCAGGCGACGATCCCTCGCGTCCGCAGCGCCTCGACCACTTCATCGGCCAGCACGTCCGGCGCGCCTTCCAGCGTGCGCAGGCGGATTTCCGGCTCCAGCGGCTCCTCATACGGTGCGTCGACACCGGTGAAGTTGCGGATCTGCCCGGCATCCGCCTTCTGGTACAGCCCTTTCGGATCGCGGCGGCGGCATTCCTCCACCGGGGTGTCGACGAAGATCTCCAGGAATTCGCCAGCGCAAACCCGATCGCGCGCCAGCATCCGTTCGGCGCGATAGGGTGAGATGAACGACACGATGACGATCAGCCCTGCCTCCACGAACAGCCGCGACACCTCGGCAATGCGACGGATGTTCTCAACGCGATCGGCTTCGGAGAACCCCAGGTCGCGGTTCAGCCCGTGTCTAACGTTGTCGCCATCCAGCGTCATGGTGTGGTGGCCCAGAGCCAGCAGCCGCTTTTCCACCAGGTTCGCGATGGTGGACTTACCCGCCCCGGACAGGCCGGTGAACCACAGCACCGCCGGCTTCTGCCCCTTCAGCAAAGATCGCGCAGCCTTGTCGACTTCCATCCGGTGCCAGACGATATCGGCATTGCGGGTGCGCACCGCGGTCACCATCCCCGCCCCGACGGTGCTTCGGGTCAGCCGATCAATCAGGATGAACCCACCCAGCTCGCGGCTGCTCTCGTAAGGCTCGCACACCACAGGATGAGTGAGCGAAATCGACACACGGCCGATTTCGTTCAGCGCCAGCTCGCGCACGCTGACTTCCTCCAGCGTTTCCATGTCCAGGCGGGTGCTGATCTCGGTCACCGTTGCCACCACCGTCCGCGACCCCAGCATCAGCAGATAAGCCCGGCCGCGGAACAGCGGGGTTTCATCCATCCACACGACCCAGCAATCCAGGCCGTCCGCGGCGGCCGGCGCCGGATCAGCGGCCAGCACATCGCCGCGTGAGATGTCGATCTCCCGGTCCAGCACCAGGGTGACCGGATCGCCGGCATTCGCCTCCGCCAGGTCACCGTTCATGGTGACGATGCGGGTAATCGAGGCCTGCGTCCGCGCAGCGGCATTCTGCACGTGATCGCCAGGGCGGATCCGCCCCGTCGCGACCGTGCCGGCGTAACCACGAAATGTATGGTCGGGCCGGTTGACGTATTGCACCGGCATGCGGAATGGGCCGGCCTGGGCCGACGGGATATCAGCCACCTCCAACGCCCGCAGCAGCGAGATCCCGGTGTACCACGGCATGCGGGCACTGGGCGTGGTCACGTTGTCGCCGTCACGGGCACACATCGGAATCGGCGTAATCCGATCGAACTCCAACCGGCCCAGCAGAGCGCGGAAATTGTGCCGGATGCTCAGGAACACCGCCTCGTCGAAATCTGCCAAGTCCATCTTGTTTACGGCCAAGATCACCTGGCGGATACCGAGCAACGAGGCGATGGCGGCATGCCGACGGGTCTGTGGCAAGATCCCTTTGCGCGCATCGATCAGCAGCACCGCGAGGTCGGCGGTCGACGCGCCGGTGACCATGTTCCGCGTGTACTGCTGATGGCCCGGTGTATCGGCCAGGATGAACCGGCGTGCAGGGGTTTCGAAGAATCGATAGGCAACGTCGATGGTTACGCCCTGCTCGCGTTCAGCCTCCAGTCCGTCGACCAGCAGCGCGTAGTCGATTGCCCCGTCCACCGTGCCGAAGCGCTTTGAGTCGCGCTCAAGCGCCGCCATCACGTCATCCGGAATGGTACCGCACTCGAACAGCAGCCGCCCGATCAGGGTTGATTTACCGTCGTCGACGCTGCCGCAGGTCAGCACGCGCAGGACCGAGTCAGGCATCAGAAATACCCCTCGCGCTTCTTGCGTTCCATCGAGGAGTCCTGCTCCTGGTCAATCAGCCGCCCCGCTCGTTCGGAATCCCGGGTGGTACGCATTTCTGCCAGCAGCGCATCCATGTCGCTGGCATCCGACAGGACCGCCGCCGACAGCGGGTAGCAGCCCAACGAGCGGAACCGCACCTGGCGATCGACCGGCCGCTCGCCAGGGAGAAACCGCATGCGGTCATCATCGACGACGATCAACTGCCCGCCCCGGATCACGGTCGGGCGCGCGGCGGCAAAATACAGCGGCACCACGTCGATGCGTTCGGCCGCGATGTAGGTCCATACGTCCAGTTCGGTCCAGTTCGACAGCGGGAACACCCGCATCGTCTCGCCCGGCGCGAGCTGGCCATTGTAGATGTGCCAGAGTTCCGGCCGCTGCCGTTTCGGATCCCAGGCGTGGCCTGGCGCGCGAATGGAAAAGATGCGCTCTTTGGCCCGCGAACGCTCCTCATCGCGCCGGGCGCCACCGATGGCAAAGTCGTAGTCGCCTGCGGTCAGCGCCTGCTTCAGGGCATCGGTCTTCATGATCTGCGTGTAGGCGCCGCCGTGATCGAACGGGTTGACGCCATCGCGCAGTCCGTCGGGGTTGGTGTGCACCCTCAGGTCAAGGCCAAACCGTTCCGCGGTGGCATTGCGGAATTCGATCATCGCCCGGAACTTCCAGGTCGTGTCGATATGCACCAGCGGGAACGGCAGCCGAGCCGGATGGAAGGCCTTGCGCGCCAGGTGCAGCAGAACCGACGAATCCTTGCCGATGGAATACAGCATGACCGGCCGGGCAGCCTGGGCGGCGACTTCTCGGAGAATCTGGATGCTCTCGGCTTCCAGCGTGGCCAGGTGCGCTGGAGAGGGTTCAGTCATGGTGTCTCCGTCGTTGCCCGCCGTCATCGCGCGGGCGATGCGGCGGGCATGATGTCGCTGCGTTGCTGCGATGACGGTTGAGGCAGGTCCTGCGTCCGCCGGTCGAAGCGGCCCTTTTCGGCGCCCACCCTTATACCTGGCGGACGCTGTATGTCCGCTCCAGTGCCTCAACGATCGCGTTCGCGTGCTGCTTGTCGCGGGCCTCGACCATGACTTCCAGTTCGGCCGCCTGCACGGACGAAGAGGCGAACAGCCGCTGATGCGACACTTCGATGATATTGCCGCCGGACTGTCCTATCTTGCCCGCGATATCGGCCAGGACACCCGGCCGGTCGGGAATCTGCAGATGCAGGCGCAGAATGCGGCCGTCGCGCAGCAGATCGCGCAACAGCACGTTCGACAGGATCCGCGCGTCGATATTGCCGCCGGTGATCGCCACGCCGACCTTTTTGCCGCGGAACCGCTCCGGATGCGCAAGCAGGGCGGCAACGCCGGCCGCGCCGGCGCCCTCGGCCACCGTCTTGGCGCCCTCCGCCAACAGACCGATGGCTTCCTCGATGGCGCGTTCGGGCGTGACGAGAATGCCGGCGACGCGGCGGCGGACCATTTCAAACGGGATTTCGCCGATGTCCCGCACTGCGATGCCCTCGGCGATCGTCGCCCCGCCCACGGACACCGATCGCCCGGCGATGCGCTGCGCCATGGCGGCATAGGTCTCGACCTCGGCGCCATAGACGGCAATGCCGGGATTCATCGCGGTCGCCGCGGTCAGGCAGCCGGCCAGCAAGCCGCCGCCGCCCACCGGAATGATCAGCGCATCCAGGTCCGGCGCATCCTGCAGCATTTCCAGCACCAAGGTGCCCTGCCCGGCGATGATACCCGGATCGTCATAGGGATGAATGAAAACCAGGGCTTGTTCGGCGGCCAGGGTGAGGGCATGGGCAGCGGCCTCGGCCAGCGTCTCCCCGATCAGCACGACGTTGGCGCCCCAGGCTGCGGTACGCGTCACCTTGGTCGACGGGGTGAATTTCGGCATCACGATGGTGGCAGCGATGCCCAGCAGATTGGCATGACGGGCGACTGCCTGCGCATGGTTGCCCGCCGACATGGCAACCACGCCGCAGGCGCGTTCGGCAGGCGACAACATGGACAGCCGGTTGGCCGCCCCACGTTCCTTGAAGGCGCCCGTCACCTGCAGGTTGTCGAGCTTGAGCCACACCTCTGCGCCGGTAACCTGGGAGATGGCGTGACACGGGATCATTGGAGTGCGCAAGACCCGCCCCGCGATCCGATCGGCGGCCCGTTCAACATCGTCAAGCGTGATCATCAACTGCCTTGCGTGACCATCGCCGCTTTCATGGCCGAGCGCGTCCCGGCAATGTGCGCACTGACGGAAGAAGCGTGTGCGGCCAGCCCCTGCTGGGCCGCAGTTAGATAAGAAAACCCAACTATCACGGTCGGGTCATAACGTCAGATGAATTTGACTTCCAGGATTTCATATGACCGGTCGCCACCAGGCGCCGGCACCGAGATCGTGTCGCCGATCTTCTTGCCGATCAGCGCCTTGGCCAGCGGTGAGGAAATCGACAGGCGCGCCGCCTTGATGTCGGCCTCATAGACGCCGACAATCTGGTAGGTCGCTTCCTTGTCCGTCTCTTCGTCCACGACTTTCACATGGGCGCCGAACTTGACATGGATACCCGATAGCGCCGATGGATCAATGACTTCCACCGCGCCGACGATTTCCTCCAGCTCCTGGATGCGGCCCTCGATGAACGACTGGCGTTCTCGCGCGGCGTGATATTCAGCATTTTCCGACAGGTCGCCATGCGATCGTGCCTCGGCGATGGCACGGATGATCGCAGGCCGCTCCTGGGACTTCAAAGTCCGGAGCTCTTCTTCCAACCGCCGCAGTCCTTGGGCGGTCATCGGAAACTTCTGCACAGCGCGGTCCTTCAATCCTGCAAGTGGCACCGCCGCGGCCGGGTCTTCCCCAACCACGGCGAGATGGCTTAAAACGAACCGCGAAAGTAGGACTGCAGCGGCGCAACTTCAAGCGTTCCCGCCTTCAATGCCGCAATTGCGTGAATCGCGGCGCGAGCACCCGCCAGGGTTGTGTAGTGCGGGACAAAATGCGTCAACGCGCTTCGGCGGATGGCGAAACTGTCGGCGACCGATTGCGGTGTGGATGCGGTATTGATCACCAGTTGGATTTCGCCCGACCGGATCGCATCCACGCAATGCGGCCGGCCTTCCAGGACCTTGTTGATCACGGTGACCGGAAACCCCGCTTCGCGGATGCGGGCGGCGGTGCCTTTTGTCGCCGTGATCGCAAACCCCATCTCGTTCAGGCGGCGCGCCAGGGACGGCAGGCCTTTCTTGTCGGCGTCCTTGATCGAGAGAAACACGGTGCCGGTCATCGGCAGGGTGATCCCGGCACCCAGCTGGGATTTGGCAAAGGCACGCTCGAAGCTGGAATCGAGACCCATGACCTCGCCGGTCGATTTCATCTCCGGCCCCAGGATCGTGTCCACGTTGGGGAAGCGGGCAAACGGGAACACCGCCTCCTTCACCGCCACGTGCGGCGCGATCGAGTCATCGTCCAGCTTGAAATCGGTCGCGAGCTTGGCGCCCGCCATGACCCGCGCGCCGATCTTCGCCACGGGAACGCCGGTGGCCTTGGCGACGAACGGCACGGTGCGGGAGGCCCGGGGATTGACCTCCAGCACATAGATCGTGTCGTCCTTGATGGCATACTGAACGTTCATCAGCCCGACGACCTGCAGCGCCTTCGCCATCGCCTCGGTCTCGGATTTCAGTTCGGTAATCATGGCGGGCGACAGCGAGTACGGCGGCAGCGAGCAGGCGGAGTCGCCGGAATGAATGCCCGCTTCCTCGATATGCTCCATCACCCCTGCCACGTAGACGGTTTCGCCATCACAGATGCAGTCGACGTCCACCTCGATGGCGTCGTTCAGGTAACGGTCGATCAGCACAGGGTTGTCGCCGGACACCCGCACGGCCTCCCGCATGTAGCGGTGCAGGCCGGCACGATCGTAGACGATCTCCATTGCCCGCCCGCCCAGCACATAGCTGGGCCGAATGACCACCGGGTAGCCGATGCGTTCGGCGATTTGTTCCGCCGCGTCGGCGGAACGGGCGATGCCGTTGTCCGGCTGACGAAGGCCGAGGCGGTGCAGCAATTGCTGGAAGCGCTCCCGGTCTTCGGCGAGGTCGATGGCGTCGGCAGAGGTTCCGAGTATCGGGATGTCGGCCTGCGACAGCGCCTGCGACAGCTTCAGCGGGGTCTGGCCGCCGTACTGCACGATACAGCCCAGCACCGTGCCGTTGTCCTGCTCACGACGGATAAGGGATATAACGTCCTCCTCCGTCAGCGGCTCGAAATACAGCCGGTCGGAGGTGTCGTAGTCGGTGCTGACGGTTTCCGGGTTGCAGTTGACCATGATGGTCTCGAACCCCGCATCCTTCAGGGCATAGGCGGCGTGGACGCAGCAATAGTCGAATTCGATGCCCTGGCCGATGCGGTTCGGTCCGCCGCCGAGGATGATGATCTTTTGCCGGTCAGTCGGGTCGGATTCGCATACCGGCTCGCCGTAGCCACCCTCGAACGTCGAATACATGTAAGGCGTGCCGGAGGCGAACTCGGCCGCGCAGGTGTCGATACGTTTGTAGACCGGCTTGACGCCCAGCGCGGTGCGGGCACGCAGGATCTTCGCCGCCGTGGTGCCGGTCAGCTCCGCCAGGCGCTTGTCGGAGAAGCCGAGTGCCTTCAGGCGCCGAAGCGCGCCGGCTTCCTGCGGAAGACCATTGGCGGCAACGTCGTGTTCGGCGGTAACGATGCGCGCCAGTTCACGCAGGAACCAGGGATCGAACCTGGTCGTGGCGTGGATGTCCTCAACCGAAAGCCCCGCCCGCAAGGCCTGTGCGGCCATCAGCAGCCGGTCCGGTGTTGGGGACGACAGCGCCGCGCGAAAGGCATCCGGACCGCCGTCGCCAGGAGGCTCGACCGGATCCAGGCCCGAGAGCCCGGTTTCCATGCTGCGAAGTCCCTTCTGCAGGGCTTCGGGGAAGGAGCGGCCGATCGCCATCGCCTCCCCCACTGATTTCATCGACGTGGTCAGCAGCGCCGGAGTGCCGGGAAATTTTTCGAAGGTGAAGCGGGGGATCTTCACCACGACATAGTCGATCGTCGGCTCGAAGCTGGCCGGGGTGACCATGGTGATGTCGTTAGTCAATTCGTCGAGCGTATAACCCACCGCCAGCTTGGCCGCGATCTTGGCAATCGGGAAGCCGGTGGCTTTGGACGCCAGCGCCGAGGACCGCGACACCCGCGGGTTCATCTCGATCACCACCATCCGCCCGTCGGCCGGGTTCAGGCCGAACTGCACGTTCGACCCCCCGGTGTCGACGCCGATCTTGCGCAGGCAGGCGATCGAGGCGTCCCGCATAACCTGATATTCCCTGTCGGTCAGCGTCAGTGCCGGCGCCACGGTCACGCTATCGCCGGTGTGGATGCCCATCGGGTCCACATTCTCGATTGCGCATACGATGATGCAGTTGTCGGCGGTGTCGCGGACGACCTCCATCTCGTATTCTTTCCAGCCGAGGACGGATTCCTCGATCAGGACTTCGGTGGTGGGGGAGGCTTCGAGGCCGCCGGCGACGATCTGCTCAAACTCCTCCTTGTTGTAGGCGATGCCGCCGCCGGTGCCGCCCAGGGTGAAGCTGGGGCGGATGACCGCGGGCAAACCCGTCATGGCCAGCGCCGTGCGGGCTTCGTCCAAGGAATGGGCAATCGCGGACCGGGGAGATTCGATGCCGATTTCGGCCATCGCATCACGGAATTTCAGCCGGTCCTCGGCGCGGTCGATGACATCGGCCTTGGCGCCGATCAATTCCACGCCGTGGCGGGCGAGCGCGCCGTTGTCAAACAGCTTCATCGCTGTGTTGAGCGCGGTCTGACCACCCATGGTGGGCAGCAGGGCGTCGGGTTTTTCCCGCGCGATGATCTTCTCGACGACCTCCGGCGTGATCGGCTCGATGTAGGTCGCGTCCGCCAACCCGGGGTCGGTCATGATGGTGGCCGGGTTGGAGTTCACCAGGATGACACGGTAACCTTCGGCCCTCAGCGCCTTGCAGGCCTGGGCGCCGGAATAGTCGAACTCACAGGCCTGACCAATGACGATCGGACCGGCGCCGATGATCATGATGGAGTGGATATCGGTGCGCTTGGGCATGGGTTCTACTTCGATGTCTGGGAGATGGGCGCGGGCAGGTCGGGGCGGGCAGGTCGGGGCGGAGGGTTTGCGTGCGTCGGCCAGGCGCCGGGGTGTGGCTGTTCCCCTTTGAGACGGCGTCCAGGATCTTCAACACGGAGGACGACCGAGGGCCGCGAAGGGCCGCGGAGGATCGGTGTGCTGCCGCGGACGGAGCTCGGAAGCCAACGTCCACGGAAGGCCGATCTATCCGGCTATTGATTTCCAGTATCGCGGTCTTGGACTCGTCAACACCGCTCCGTGGCCCTCCGTGGCCCTCGATCGTCCTCCGTCTTGAGAATCCCTGGCCGCTATGCAAACGCCGGACGCGCCACCGACTCCGGACGCAAGCCACAACGAACGAGGCACCCCGGCCCGGCTCCAAACTCACGCCGCCCTGCGCTCCATCATCGCAACAAAACGCTTGAACAGATAATGGCTGTCAGAGGGGCCGGGGCTCGCTTCCGGATGGTACTGCACGCTGAACGCCGGACGGTCCGTCGAGGCAATGCCCTCGTTGGAGCCGTCAAACAGCGACACATGCGTCACGCTGGCGTTCGCCGGCAGCGAGGCTGCGTCCACCGCGAAACCGTGGTTCTGGCTGGTGATCTCGACCTTGCCTGTAGCCAGATCCTTGACAGGCTGGTTGGCGCCGCGATGGCCGCGGTCCAGCTTGTAGGTTTTCGCTCCCAATGCCAGGGCCAGCAACTGGTGGCCGAGGCAGATGCCGAAGATCGGGACGCCTTTGTCCAGGACCTGGCGCAGGACAGGCACGGCATACTCGCCAGTGGCTGCGGGGTCGCCTGGGCCGTTGGACAGGAACACCCCGTCCGGTTTGTGGCGCAGGATGTCGTCGGCGGTGGTGGTCGCGGGCACCACGGTGACGCGGCAGCCGGCGGAGGCCAGGCAGCGGAGGATGTTGCGCTTTGCCCCGTAATCGACCGCGACAACATGGTGCTGCGGCGCGTCCTGCCGGCCGAAGCCGACCGGCCATGACCAGGCTGTCTCATCCCAGCTATAGGTCTGGCGGCAGGTAACCTCCTTCGCCAGGTCCATGCCTTCCAGCCCCGGCCATTCCTTCGCCTGAGCCCGCAGGGCGTCCAGGTCAAACCGCCCATCGGCGGGAAACGCAAGCACGCCGGTGGGCGCGCCGCCGTCGCGGATGCGGATTGTCAGCGACCGTGTGTCCACCCCGGCAATGCCGGTGATGCCCTGGGCACGCAGCCACGCCGCCAGCGTCTGCGTGGACCGCCAGTTCGACGGTTCAGTGATGTCCTGCTTCACCACCAGCCCCCGCGCGGCAATGGTCGTTGCCTCGATGTCCTCGGCATTGGTGCCGACATTGCCGATATGCGGGAAGGTAAAGGTGATAATCTGGCCAGCGAATGACGGGTCGGTCAGGGTCTCCTGATAGCCTGTCATGCCGGTGCTGAAGCACACCTCGCCCACCGGGCCCGTGCGTCCGGTCTGCGCCCCGAAACCACGCCCCCAGAACAGTGTCCCGTCCGCCAGCACCAGAACGGCGGTGGCTCCGGCCGGCACGCTGTCAGTCGTTTGGAAGGACATCGGGGCACTCGCCTGGTCAGGAGGGATCACTGTCTGCAGATCGGCCATGCTCAGGCCTGTGGCCGCCACCACCGCCGGCCAGTGTCGCGACGGAATAGCCCGGCTCTGGCGCCACTTCCGCACCGCCTCCGTGCCGACGCCGGTCAATCGCGCGGCAGCCTCGGCACCGCCCAGGCGATCTATGATATCATCGATCGAGATCGGCATGAGGGGCACTGTATGGGAAGCAATTTCCCAGCGCAACCGCCGGCCGACCGGATTGGGAAGTTTTTTCCACATGCGGTGATCAGGAAAGGGAAATGCCCATGCGCGAGACCCAGCCATTCATGACCGGCGGCTGCCAGTGCGGCGCGGTGCGCTACGCGCTCTATGAAACGCCGGAATCCACCGTTTGCCACTGCCGTATGTGCCAGAAAGCCGTCGGTGGCCCGTTTGCCGCACTGTCCAAGGTGAAGACCGCCAACTTGACCTGGACCCGCGGCGAACCGGCACGATTCCAGAGCTCGTCTGCCGCGGAACGCCATTTCTGCGCCGCCTGCGGCACCCCGCTGACCTTTCATTTTCTTGACGGCGACGCTATCGAGGTGACCACCGGCAGCCTCGACACCCCCGCCTTGCTGCCGCCCACAAAAAATTTCGGCATCGAAGCGCGGATGCCCTGGATCGAACACCTGATGCCCGGCCGCCTGCCAGACAGCACAACCGAGGTGATCGCTACCAGGACGGTGGTCAGCAACCAGCACCCCGACCACGGCGCCTGACATCGCATTCAGCGGGGAGCTTATAGTAGAAGCGTGATTTTCGCGCAGGAGCCGGCATGACACTCAGAACGCAGTTCACGGACCAGATGAAAGCCTCGATGAAGGCCGGCGACGCCGCGCGGACTTCCACCCTGCGTATGATCATGGCCAAGCTGAAGGACACCGACATCGCCTCGCGCCCCAAGGGGATCGATCAGGTCCCGGATGAGGAGATCATCGCCATGCTGCGCGGCATGGTGAAATCCCGCCGCGAGTCGGTGGAATTGTATGCCAAGGGCAACCGCCCTGAACTGGCCGCGAAGGAGGAGGCCGAGATTGCCGTGATCGAGAACTTCCTGCCATCGCAGATGAATGCTGCCGCGATGGAACAGGCGGTGGCCGATGCGGTGTCGGAGACCGGCGCGGCCAGCATCAAGGACATGGGCAAGGTGATGGCAGCGCTGAAAGCCAAACATGCCGCCAGCCTGGACATGGCCAAGGCTGGCCCGATGGTCAAAGCCAGGCTCGGCGGCTGATGGCGTAATAATCCCGCCAATGGCGCTTCCGTCCGGCTTTCTTGAAGAACTCAGGGCACGCACACCGGTCGCAGGGCTGGTGGGACGTCGCGTAAAGCTCGCCCGCTCCGGCAAGCAATGGAAAGGCTGCTGCCCGTTCCACGGCGAAAAGACCCCCAGCTTCTACGTCTACGACGACGGCTACCACTGCTTCGGCTGTGGCGCGCATGGCGATGCGATCAGCTTCGTCATGCAAAGCCAGGGGCTGCCATTCATGGACGCGATCATACAACTGGCCGCGGAGGCCGGGCTGGAGGTGCCCAAGGCTTCGCCGGAAGCTGCCGAGGCGGAACGCCATCGCCTGGATGTCGTCGGCGTGCTGGAAGCCGCGCAGGCGCACTATCAGCGTCGGCTGGGGCTGCCGGAGGGACGAACCGCGCGGGACTATCTGCTGGGCCGCGGCCTGACCGAAGCGACGATAGCCCGCTTCGGCCTGGGTTGGGCCGGCGACCGGGGTAGTTTGACGACGGAGTTGTCTCGGCAAGGCATCGATATCGACCAGCTTGCTGACGCGGGATTGATTCGCCGTGATGCGGAGACTGGTCGCACTTTCGAATTGTTTTCACAGCGGGTCATGTTTCCGATCCGGGATCGCCGTGGCCGCATCATCAGCTTTGGCGGCAGGATCCTGGGCAATGGCCAGCCAAAATACGTGAATGGGCCGGAGACTTCGGTGTTCTCCAAACGCCGGAATCTCTACGGCCTGGATCTGGCGCGCGATGGGGTGCGAAACGGCGGGACGTTGATCGTGGTTGAAGGCTACATGGACGTCATCGCGACCGCGCAAGCCGGCTTCAACGCCGCCGTCGCACCGCTTGGCACGGCGCTGACAAACGAGCAGCTGGAAGAACTGTGGCGGGTCTCGCCCTGCCCCGTCCTTTGCTTCGACGGCGACGCCGCCGGCGCCCGAGCCGCGGCCCGGGCGATGGAGCTGGCACTGCCGATGCTGACGCCGGAGCGGTCGCTGAAGTTTGCCACATTGGCCAGCGGGGATGATCCCGACAGCCTGGTACGCAAGGGCGGATCAGGATCATTCCAGGCGGTGCTGGACGCCGCCCAATCACCTTCCGATGCATTATATGACATGATTCGCGGCGAGATCGGCGACGCCACGCCGGAAAAACGCGCCGCGTTCCGTACCCGGCTGATCGAGATGTCGGGCCGGATCGGCGACAAGTCGCTGGCATGGGAATACCGAAGTGCGCTGCTGGACCGGTTCAAGGCCAGTCGTCCGTGGTCCGGCGGCAAGCGTCCCATCCCGGCCACGTTGCGCCGCTTTCCGCGGCCGTCATTGCATTCGGAACACACCACGACCGAACGGGCGCGGATCTTGACCGCAATTATTCTGCGTCATCCGTTCCTGCTGCATGACGTCGGACACGCCTACCACACCTTGGCGTTCGAACCGGCCCTGGAGCGACTGCGCGACGCCATTGAAATTTGGGCCGAAAGCGGCGCAACCCTTGACTCTACCGACCTGATGGACCACCTCACGAAATCTGGATTTCAATGTGACGTCGACCACGTCCTCGCCACGGCGCCCATGCCGCTGCCGGCATGCGCTTCGGCTGAGGCAATGCCGGCCGAGGCAGAATCAGGGTGGTGGCACATTTTTGGCTTTCTCAATGAGGAACTTCTGCGCGAGGAAGTCGCTTTGGCTCAAGCAGAAACAGCCAGAAATCTGACGCCGGAAACCTGGCGGCGGCAGAAGGCACTGGTCGAGGCATTGGCAAAAATTCGCAGCGGTGAGCCCGACGGGGTTGGGTTTGCTGAGGCTTAGTATGTGTTGGGCAACGGCGCGCGCTCGCCGCTTCCCGTCGGATGAAGGAGTGCCCTGAGCGATGGCCACGAAGCCTATGGTCGCCGGTGATACCGCAACAGCGGAACAGGATGCCGAAACGACACTGCTGGATGTGACGGCAGCGGGTGTCAAGCGGCTGATCGCGAAGGGCAAGGAGCGCGGTTACATCACCTTTGATGAGCTGAACGCCATTCTGCCGCCGGATCAGAACAGCTCCGAACAAATCGAAGACGTGATGGCCAATTTCTCGGAAATGGGCATCCAGGTCGTCGAATCCGAGGAAAACGAGGAAGGCGATCTTCCCGTTGCCAAGGCCGAAAAGGCCGAGGAAGAGGAAGCCGAGGAGCAGACCGGCAACGTCGACGAGGCCAGCCTCGGCCGAACCGACGACCCGGTGCGCATGTACTTGCGCGAGATGGGCAGCGTGGAGCTGCTGTCGCGCGAAGGCGAAATTGCGATCGCCAAGCGGATCGAAGCCGGCCGCGACATGATGATCAACGGGCTGTGCGAAAGCCCGCTTACCTTCAAGGCCATCATCACTTGGCATGAACAGCTCAAGGCCGGGCGGATGTTGCTGCGCGACATCGTCGATCTGGAAGCGACCGACGGTGCGGGCGCGCCGGCCGCCGATGTGAGCGATGTGCCTGAGCCCAGCGTCGATGGTTTCGCCGCCAACGACGATATGGATGGCGACGATGAGGACGGCGGCCCCAGCATGTCGCTGTCGGCGCTGGAAGAAAAACTGAAACCCGAAGTTCTGGCGAATTTCGAGGAAATCGACAATCTGTACAAGCGGCTGCACAAGATGCAGCACCGCCGGCTGGAGACCATCACCAGCGGCGAGGAAATGAGCACCCGGTCCGAAAAGGGCTATGAAAAGACCCGGGAAGAACTGGTCGAGAAGGTCGGCCAGGTTCGGCTGCATAACAATCGCATCGAGGAACTGGTCAGCCAGCTGAAGCTGCTGAACCAACGGCTGACCACGCTGGAAGGCCAGCTGATGCGCATGGCCGAAAGCTGCAAGGTCAACCGCGAGGACTTCCTGAAGCACTACCGGGGCGCGGAGCTGGACCCGAACTGGCTGGACCGCGTTGGCCGGCTGCCGGGCAAGGGCTGGAAGGTCTTTGTCATCAAGCATCCTGACGATATCGCCAAGATCCGCGGCCAGATTTCAGCCGTCGCAACCGATGCCAGCCTGCCGATCGCCGAATTCCGCCGCGTCTACATGACCGTTTCTCGCGGTGAACGGGATAGCGCACGTGCAAAGAAGGAGATGATCGAGGCGAACCTGCGCCTGGTGATCTCGATCGCAAAGAAATACACCAATCGTGGCCTTCAGTTCCTGGATTTGATCCAGGAAGGCAATATCGGCCTGATGAAGGCGGTCGACAAGTTCGAGTACCGCCGCGGCTACAAGTTCAGCACCTATGCGACGTGGTGGATCCGTCAGGCGATCACCCGCAGCATCGCTGACCAGGCGCGCACCATCCGCATCCCGGTCCACATGATCGAGACGATCAACAAGCTGGTGCGCACCAGCCGCCAGATGCTGCACGAGATCGGCCGTGAACCCGCCCCCGAGGAACTCGCCGACAAGCTTGGCATGCCGCTGGAGAAGGTCCGCAAGGTTCTGAAGATCGCCAAGGAGCCGATCAGCCTGGAGACCCCGATCGGCGACGAGGAAGATTCTCATCTGGGAGACTTCATCGAGGACAAGGCCGCGGTGATCCCGCTGGATGCCGCGATCCAGGCCAATCTGCGCGAAGCCACGACGCGGGTGCTGTCGTCCCTCACCCCACGCGAAGAACGCGTGCTGCGCATGCGCTTCGGGATTGGCATGAACACCGACCATACGCTGGAAGAGGTCGGCCAGCAGTTCAACGTGACGCGCGAACGTATCCGCCAGATCGAGGCAAAAGCACTGCGCAAGCTGAAGCATCCGAGCCGGAGCCGCAAGTTGCGCAGCTTCCTGGACGATTAATTGCAGGGCGAGTTCCGGGTTGCCGGAGCTCGCTTTCTTTTTGCGGCATTTGTTGTCCTAATACAATACCTCTGCCTCATTGACAACACTGCCTCTGCGCTCTCTACTTCGCCTGAAGACGAGCCAGGATCGAAGCAGCGTGCAGAAGCTGACCGACTACACATCATACGCCGACGCCCAGCGTCACTTCTCCACAGCGCGCCTGTGGGATCTGTTCGACGGCAGCCGCGAGCGATTGAACATCGCAACGGAATGCGTTGACCGGCATGCCGCGGCCGGTCGGGTTGCATTGCGCGTGGCCCACGCCGACGGCCGTGACGAAACCATCACCTTCGCCGGCCTCGCCGCATGGTCCGCTCGGTTTGCCCATTGGCTCGCCGCCGAAGGCGTCCAACCCGGCGATCGCGTCGCCATCATGCTGGAGCCGTCATTGCCGTTCTACGCCGCCCTGTTCGGCGCCATGAAGCGCGGCGCAGTCGCGGTGCCGCTGTTCACCCTGTTCGGCGCCGACGGGGTTCGGTTGCGCACCCAGGACTGCACCCCGACGGTGCTGGTCACCACCAGCGAGAAAGCCGCCCTGCTGACCGACTTGTCCGGCCCGCGGATCGTCGCCGCCGACGATGCCTTCATCACCGCGCTGGCCCGTTACCCGGCCCAATACGACGCCGCGACCGCGTCCACCGACATGGCCATCTTCCAGTACACGTCGGGCACGACCCGCGAGATGCCGGATGCGATCAGGCATACCCACCGCGCGGTTGTCGTGGTGATGAACGCGGCGCTCTACGGCACCGGCCTTCGCCCCGGCGACCGCTTCTTCTGCCCATCCTCGCCGGCCTGGGGTCACGGGCTCTGGCACGGCACCCTGGCGCCGCTGGCTTTGGGGCTCGAAACCGGCGCCTATGCCGGCAAGTTCGACGCCGAACGGCTGCTGCGCGCGCTGCAGGCCTATTGCACCACCAACCTTTCGGCCGCCGCCACGCATTATCGGATGATGAAGAACACCCACCACATCGGCGCGTATCGCATCAGCTTGCAAAAACAATCATTCACCGGTGAGCCCATCGACCAGAAAACCGCAAGCTTCATCGAGGACGCGTTCGGTGTCCCGTTGTGCAGCATGTACGGCACCACGGAGGTCGGTGTCGTTCTCGCCAACTATCCCGGCGCCCCGGACTTTCCCATCAAGCCGGGATCCCTTGGCCGCCCGGTCCCTGGCGTCACCGTCCAGGTGCAGCGACCGGACGGCACGCCGTGCGCGCCCGATGAACTGGGGGAGATCAAGGTGCGCCGCCACGACACCTGGTTCCCCACCAAGGATCGCGGCCGCATCGACGCCGACGGCTATTTCTACCACGCCGGACGCGCCGACGACGTCATCATCTCGGCTGGCTGGACCATGAGCGCGGTGGAGATCGAGGACGCGCTGCTGCGTCATCCTGCCGTGGCCGCCGCCGCCGTCATCGGCGTGCCGGATACGCTGCGTGGCCTGGTGGTCAAGGCGTTCATCGTCCCCAGGCCAAACCAGTCCACGGATGCGGCCGCCATCGCCAGTATCCAGGACCATGTCCGCCGCCACCTCAGCCAGCACGAATATCCCCGGCTGATCGACTTCGTCGCCGACCTGCCGCGCACGCCGGCCGGAAAGATCAACCGCAAGGCCCTGCGCGACCAGGAAGCCGCCTCTCTCAAGCATTCGGAGCAAGCATGACCGCCGAACCCACGCGCTATTTTACGAAGATCACCGACCAGGCGCTGGATGCGTTGCGGGCCCGCAAGAACGTCCGCATCGAGAACACGCTGGAGCCTTGGTGCCACGAGGCGACCCGTGACAACATCCGCCACTACGCCCACGGCATCGGCGATGACAACCCGCTGTGGTGCGACCCGGCCTATGCCGCCAAAACCCGCTTCGGCGGAATCGTTGCACTGCCCAGCTTCCTGTTCGCCACCAGCCGCATCGTGTCCGGCTATGTCGGCGGTATTCCGGGCGTCCACGCGATGTGGGCCGGCGCCGACTGGACCTGGCACAAGCCGGTGCTGCGCAACCAGGAGATCACCACCGAGGCGTGGCTGAAGGACCTGATCGAGCACGACACAAAATTCGCCGGGCGTGCCATTCAGCAGATCTACCATGTCAATTTCTTCAACCCGGACGGTGACCTGATCGCCGAAGCCGACAGCTGGTGTTTTCGCACCGACCGCGACCAGGCCCGCGAACAAGGCACGAAATACACCGAAGTCCGCAATAAGCCGCCGCGCGTCTACACTGAAGCCGATCTGCAAAAACTGTATCAGCATTACGAAGCAGAGGTGATCCGCGGGTCCACGCCGCGTTACTGGCAGGATGTCAATGTCGGCGACGCGTTGCCCACGATGGCCAAGGGTCCGATGACCGTCACCGGGTTCATCGCCTACGCCCAGGGCTGGGGCGGCCTGTATATCCGTGCCAATAAGCTGGCCTGGCGCCAGGTGGCGCATCATCCCGGACTGGGTATTCCAAACCGCTTCGGCATTCCCGACTGCCCGGAACGGGTGCACTGGGAACCGGAGTTCGCGCTGATGGTCGGTGCCCCGGGCGCCTATGATTACGGTCCCGAACGCTGCTCCTGGCTGACCCACCATATGACCAACTGGATGGGCGACGACGGCTTTCTGCGCCACGCCTCCTGCAAGATCCGCCGCCACAACCCGGAGGGCGACCTGTTGTTCATCGACGGCAAGGTCGTGCGCAAGTTTGAACAAGACGGCCGCCATCTGGTGGAGATCGAACAATCCGCCCACAACCAGGATGACGAATTGTCCGTGCTGGGCAGCGGCATCGTGGAGTTGCCCAGCCGAACCTGAACGGCGGCCTACAGCCGAGACAGCGTATATCCGGATTCGGCAACCGGGATGTACGCCTCGGCGCCGTCGATGGTGCCGACCGGCTCGTAGAAATCCCATTTGTGCGTGGCTTTCGCAGCCGGCTTGACCCGCCATACATACATCGGGTCCTGCACTTGCCCATTCGCGCGCACCGCCACGTCGTCGTGGAAGAAGTCGTTGACCGGCATGGCGTGCATCCTGGCCGCCACCGCAGCGCCATCCAGCGTATTGGCCGCCTGTGCCGCCCGCATCCAGTGCAATGCCCCGAAATACTCCGCCGCCTGGTTCATTGTCGGCGGCTGATCGATGCGTTTGGCAAACCGGGTAGTCCAGGCTCGTGATTTCGGGGTCAGATCCCAGTAGAAGGAGTTGGTGAGCACCAGGCCGGCGCAAACGTCCTGTCCCAGTGCGACCACGTCGGTGACGAAGATCAGCAGCGTCGCCAGGCTCTGCCCGCCCTGGACGATGCCGAACTCCGCTGCCTGCTTGATGCAGTTCTGCAGGTCCGCACCCGCATTGGCGAAGGCCACAACCTTGGCGCCGGATGCCCGCGCCGCGACCAGCGCGCTGGAGAAATCCGTTGTCCCCAACGGCGCCTTTGCACTGCCCACGACCACGCCGCCTGCGGCCTTGACGAAACGCTCCGCATTCGCCTCCAGGGAATAGCCAAACTGGTAGTCTGCGGTAATGAAGAACCATGAGGTGCCGCCAGCCTTGGTCAGCGCCGTGGCGGTTCCGTTGGACAGTGAATAGGTATCGCCCCAGAAACGGAAGCCGAATGGCGAACAGAACTTGCCGGTGAAATCCGATGCCGAAGGTCCGTTGCCAAGGTAGACTGTCTGTTTGCTCCGGCAGACCTCCTGCACCGCCAGGCCGGACGACGTCGCACCCCCATCGGCCAGCATGGCAAACCCACTATCGATCCATTCGCGCGCCCGGGCGCTGGCAATGTCCGGCTTGTTCTCGATGTCAGCCTGGACGACCTCGATAGGGCGCCCAAGCAGGGTGCCACCGAAATCCTTGACGGCGAGTTCGATGGCGGCCTTCGCGCCAAGGCCGCCGACAGTCCGGTATGGCCCCGCAACGTCATTCAGCAGCCCAATGCGCACCGGGGCTGACGACGACTGTGCCCGGACCAGCGCCGGGCGGAACAGGCCGGCGGCCGCGCCCCGACAAGCGCAGCCCCAGCAAGCGCGCCCCGACGCGTCATCATTGTTGATTTGGACATTGTCCCCCACCTTGCCTGACGGACCGCAAGCAGAGCGTTGAATGATGTTGTTGTCAATTGGATCATAATATTGTATCCAGACAACATGACTGATCCGACTGCCCCGAGGCCCGTTCGTGTGCGGGAAGTGCCGGCACTGTCTCGCGGCATTGCCATCCTGCGCCTGCTGGGCCGCACCGACGAACGCCTCGGCGTCCATGCCATCGCCCGGGCACTTGGCCTCGTCCCCAGCACCTGTCTGCATATTCTGCGCGTGCTGGTCGCCGAAAACCTGGTGACCGTCGATCCGGCGACCAAGAAATACGGCGTCGCGGCCGGCCTCGTCGCCCTCGCCCGGTCGGTGCTGCGCCAGCACACCTTTGCCGCCGTCGTTCAGCCAGAGCTGGAGGAACTTGCGCAGCGCTACGGCGCCACCGCGATCGCCGTGGAGGCCGCCGGACTGGACCACATGATCGTCGTCGCCCTGGCCCGCTCCGATTCGCCATTGCGGGTCCACGTCGACATCGGCAGCCGCTTCCCGGCCCTGATCAGCGCCACCGGCCGCTGCATCGCCGCATTCGGGCATTACCAGGAGGCGGAACTGGAAGCCCGCTTCCCGGCCTTGCGCTGGGACAGTGCACCCAAGTTGTCCACCTGGCGCAAACAGGTGCACGCGACGCGTCAGGCCGGCTATGCGGTCGATGACGGCGACTACATCCGCGGCGTCAGCATCGTTGCCAGTCCTGTTGCGATGCCGAATGGATCGATCAACACGCTGGTGGTGGTCGGCGTCAGTGAGCAGATGCGCCGGGCCGGCCTGGGGACGATCGGCGAGGATCTGGCAATCCGGGGCCGCAACGTGTCCCACGCCCTCGGCGGCAAGGCCTTGTCGCGAACCTGACGCCCTGCCACCCTCCCGCGGATGGATGAAGATCTGCCCATCGTCGACGCCCACCATCATCTATGGGACCTTGAAGGTCCCATACGGTATCCATGGCTCACATCGCAGGAGCATCACGGCTGGCTCGGCGACCATTCGCGCATCTGCCGGTCCTACATGCCAGCCGAGTATCGGCGCGACACGGCACTGCACAACGTTATCGCCACCGTCCATGTCGAGGCGGAATGCGACCGCGCCCAGCAGCTTGCGGAAACCGAGTGGCTGACCCGGATCGCCGCCGAAACCGGCATGCCCAACGCCATCGTCGCTCATGCCTGGGTCGACACGCCGAACGCCGAGGAGATCATCGCCGCGCAGGCTGCCAATCCCTTGGTCCGCGGCATCCGCAGCAAGCCGGTGATCGCCACGGGTCCGCGGGACTCGGTCCGCGGACAACCGCGCAGCCTGCAGGATCCGGCATGGCGCAAGGGCCTCGGCCTGCTGACAAAATACAACCTGTCATGGGACTTGCGCGTTCCTTGGTATCATTTGGAGGAAGCCGCCGAGGTCTGCCGCGAACATCCGGACCTACGCATCGTCCTGAATCACACCGGCTACCCGCTCGACCGGTCCAAGGAGCAGCTGGCTGTCTGGAAACGCGGCATGGAGGCACTGGCCAGTTGCCCGCATGTCTGGTGCAAGATCTCCGGCCTGACCGTCGTCGGCAAACCCTGGACCCTGCAGGTCAACGGTGCCGTCATCCGGGAAACGATCGGCATGTTCGGCGTCAACCGCTGCATGTTTGCCTCCAACCATCCTGTCGACGGCGTCAAGGCAAGCTGGGACTGGATCTACACCCAGTTCAAATACGTTACCGCCGGCCTGCCGCAGGAGGACCGGCGCAAGCTGTTCGCAGACAACGCACTGGCGTTCTACCGGATTGATCGGCCACGAACCGATTGACCCGCGTCTTACCGCGTCTTACATTCGACTTATGGAAACCACGCGGCTCTCCTCCAAAGGCCAGATCATTCTGCCCAAGGCGGTGCGGGACCAGCATCATTGGGGGCCGGGCACCGATTTCACCGTCGAAGACACCGGCGACGGTATCCTGCTGCGACCGGTCAGGTCCCGCGAACCCTCGCAGCTGGAAGATGTCGTTGGATGTTTGAAATACAACGGCCCAGCCAAGACGATCGAGGAAATGGACGCGGCCATCGACGCGGAGTTGCGGGCCCGTCGTGATCGCGGCCGATACTAACGTCGTCGTCCGTCTGCTGGCTGCTGACGACCCGAACCAGACCGAACGGGCGCGGCTTCTGTTCGAGACTGAGACGATATTACTGCCCAAAACAGTGTTGCTGGAGGTCGCGTGGGTCTTGCGGCGCCTGTACAACTTCGGGCGCTCACCGACGATAAAGGCGCTTGGCGAATTGATTGCGCTGCCCAACGTCCGGTGTGAGGACGCCACGGCGGTTCGTCAGGCCCTGGATTGGATGCATGCCGGTATGGACTTCGCCGACGCGTTTCACTTGGCATCCAGTCGCTCAGCATCCCATTTCGCCACCTTCGATCGACACCTCCTGAAGATCGCGGCGAAGGCTGGCATCCCTGCCTCCGAGCCCTGAGTTGGCGAAGCCCGGAAGACCGCGCTATCAGGTTCCCAAAGCGAGAAGGACTCTTAATGGACCTGAACCTGCGTGGCAGAACCGCCCTGATCACCGGCGCCTCAAAAGGCATCGGCCTGGCCAGCGCCGAATGCCTTGCCGCCGAGGGCGTCAACCTCATCCTCGTCGCCCGCACGCAGGCCGACCTCGACGTCGCCCGCGAAGGCGTTGCCGCGCGCCACAACGTAGCCGTTCAAACCCATGCCTACGACTTGTCCGACAGCCGCAACGTCGACCGGCTGGCAGCGGACCACCCCGACATCGACATCCTGGTGAACAACGCCGGTGCCATACCCGGCGGCGACCTGCAGGCGATTGACGAACAGCGCTGGCGCAACGCGTGGGACCTGAAGGTGTTCGGCTACATCAACATGTGCCGCCGCTTCTACGGCGAAATGAAAACCCGCCGGCGCGGCGTCATCATCAACGTGCTTGGCATGGCGGGCGAGCGGATGGACCGCGGCTATATCGCCGGGTCCACCGGCAACGCCGCGCTGATGGCGTTCACCCGCGCGCTTGGGGGATCCGCGGGCGACGATGGGCTGCGCGTCGTCGGGATCAATCCGGGCGCCATCGCCACCGACCGGCTGATCACCATGATGAAAACACGGGCGCAGGATCGCTTCGGCGATGAAAACCGCTGGCAGGAACTGATGCAGCCGCTGCCGATGGGCCGCGCCGGCACGCCGCACGAAATCGCGGTCATGGTTGCCCTGCTTGCGTCGGACCTTTCGGCCTACACGACCGGGACGATCATCACCATCGACGGCGGCGCGACCAATCGCGGGCCGATGTTCTGACGAAACTCCGGGATCGCAGCCACGGATTAAACCAGCCCGCCCACGAATCCCCGCAGCCCGACCAGCCGCGAAGTCGCAGACCGGGCCGCGTGCAGCACGCCCCGCACCGTTTCGGTCGCCAGCGACAGATCCTCGTTGATGACGACGTGGTCGAAGTCCACCCAGTGGCGGATCTCATCGCATGCGACCCGCATCCGGCGCTCGATCTCCTCACCGCGATCACCGGCCCGCCCGATCAGCCTTGCACGCAGGGCCGCGATGTTTGGCGGCAACACGAACACGCTGACCACGTCGGCCGGCAGCTTCTCACGCAGTTGCATGTGCCCTTGCCAGTCGATGTCGAACACCACGTCGCGCCCCTCCGCCAGCGCCTTCTCCACCGGCGCACGCGGTGTGCCATAGGCGTGCGTGCCCTGCAGCACACGCGCCCACTCCAGCAGCGCATCCTCGCGCAGTGCCCGTTGGAAGCCGTCCTCGGTCAGGAAGTGGTAATGCAGCCCATCGACCTCGGCCGGCCGGCGGCCCCGCGTCGTCACGCTGATCGACCGATCCAGCATTGGTTCGGTGGCAAGCAACGCCTCCGCAATCGCGGTCTTGCCGGCCCCGGATGGCGCCGAGAGAACCAGACAGACCCCGCGGCGCGCTATATCGATCATTCGATGTTCTGCACTTGCTCTCGTAACTGCTCGATTGCGGCTTTCAGTTTCAATCCGGTGGCGGTCAGCGCCGGCGTTGCCGACTTGCTGCACAGCGTATTCGCCTCGCGGTTGAACTCCTGGATCAGGAAGTCCAGCTTGCGGCCGATATTCACCGCCTCCCGCAGCAGGTCATGGGCGGCTTCGATGTGGCTGCCCAGGCGGTCGAGCTCTTCTCGAACGTCAGACCGGCTGGCCAGCACCGCAACTTCCTGGGCGATCCGCTCCTCGGTCAGGTTGGGCGTCTCCCGCAGCAGCGTTTGCAGGTTGTCAAGCATGCGGGCGCGTTGCGCGGCGGGTTGGCCAGCGGCCTCCCGCCGGGCGGTCGAACAAAGGGCGGCGATTTCGGCCAATTGCCGCTCCAGCACCGTGCCCAGACGATCACCCTCCGCCTGGCGCGATGCCACCAGGTCGGCCAGGGCGGCAACGAAGCCCTCCTGCACATCCGCGGCCGCGGCGGCCTTTTCCTCTTGCTGGTCGGCCTGCGCCTGGCGCAGCACGCCGGGCAGCGACAACAGCGCCTCGGGCGACGGCGGCTGACTGCCGGGAATGCGGCGATGCAGGTCGGTGGCGATCTGCAGCACCTGCTCCAGCGCCGCCGGGTCGAGTTCCAGCCGCGTCTCCGACGACCGCTTCAGGGTCAGGTTGGCGGTGACGTTGCCACGCTTCAGTGCCTTGCCGGCGAGCTCGCGCCAGCCCGCTTCCATCGCATCCCAGCCATTGGGCAGGCGAAACCGCAGCTCCAGGGTGCGGCCGTTGACACTGCGCAGTTCCCACGCCCAGCCAATGCCGTTGATGGTGCCCTCGGCTCTGGCGAATCCGGTCATGGAGGCGATAGCGCTCATGGCGCGGCTTCTATCAGGGGCCGCCGGGATTGCGAAGTGTTGTATCGCAGGCGCGCCACAGCCGGTCCGCGATGCCATCGATGCTACAGCCCAGCCGAAGATCGGGCTGGGCGTGCTGTTTGTGGTGTCGTGGATCACGCCGCGACCGTGGCCGCCGCTACCAGGGCCCGCATGGACGGCGCGGTCAGCGGCTGGCGGTCAATCACCACGCCGAACGGCGCAAGGGCGTCCGCCACCGCGATCGGCAGCGCCCCCACAGCCCCCATGACGCCACCTTCCGACATGCCTTTCGTCCCGCTCAGGGTGCGGCGACTGGGCGTGTGCATTGAAATCAATTCTATCGCGGGAATATCCGCCGCGACCGGCATCGCGTAATCCATGAAGCTGCCCGTCACGTTCTGGCCATTCTCGTCATACACCACGCGTTCCTGCAGCACGCCGGAGATACCCAGCGCCACGGCCCCATGCTGCTGCCCGGCCACGATTGCGGGGTTCAGCACCCGCCCGCAATCTTCCGCCACGACATATCGCTCCACACGCACCGCGCCGGTTTCGACGTCAACGACCACCTCACAGACATGCGCCGCGTTGGAAAAAGTCAGGGGCGGTGGGTCATAGGCGCGGTGTGCCTCCAGCCCCGGCTCCATACCGTCCGGCAGCCGCAGCGGGTCGGTGTAGGCGATCCGGGCAATGTCGGTCAGCGTCAGGCCCGCATCGGTCCAGTCGCCGCCGATCATTCGCTGCACCTGGCCTTCCCACAGGCGCAGATCATCGCCGGAATTCAGTCCCAGCAACGAAGCAGCAATTGCGCAGGCCTTGCGCTGTACGGCGCCGCCAGCCAGCAGCAGCACTGAACTGCCGGCCGTGCCGCCCCGCGCGCCACGGCTGCCCATGCCGTATGGGGCAATGTCGGTATTGCCGAGGTGCAGACGCACGATATCGGGCGAAACGCCCAGTCCCTCGGCCGCCGCCTGGGCAAGTGCCGTTTCGTAGCCCTGGCCGGACGCCATCAGCCCGACCGAGACGTCCACCGCGCCGCTGGGTGCCACCTTGACCCAACCCGCCTCGTGCCCCGAGCCGGGGATGCCTGCCGCGCGGTAGAACGCGGAGCCATACGTGTTGGATTCCACCACACAGCACAGGCCCATCCCGCGATAAACGCCGCGCGCGCGATCGGCTTGCTGGCGCACCCGGAAACCTGGCACGTCGAACGCCGTAAGCGCTGCCTCCAGGGTTTCGCGCGGCGTCACGTCCTCCAGCACCGGTCCGGCCGGCATCGTCCACGGCAATTCGGCCGTGGTCAGCATGTTGCGCCGCCGCACCTCAATCGGGTCGAGGCCCAGCGCGCGCGCCACCGCCTCGATCGTGCCATCCATGACCCAGCTTGCAATCGACATCGGCGCCCGCATCGGCGCGGCACCGCATTTGTTGGTCAGCACCACCCGCATGTCGACAGCGTAGTTGGCGATACGATACGGCCCGGTCAGGCTCAGCACCACCATCCGCAGCAAGTAGTTCGCCGGGTAAAAACAGTAGGCGCCGAAGTCCTCGACGATCTCCAGCGACAGGGCCTTGATCCCCCCATCCGCGTCGACCGCGGCGCGCACCCGCGCTGTCTGTTCGCGGGCATGCGCCGCGGCCAGCAGGTTTTCGCCACGCTCCTCACGCCACCGCACCGGGCGGCCCAGCTCCCGGGCCAGTGCCGCGACGGTCAGCTCCTCGCGATACAGCGTGATCTTCTGGCCGAAGCCGCCGCCGATGTCCGGGCAGATCACGGTGACCTGGGACTCGCTCAGCCCGAGCCGGGCGGCCAGCGCGGTGCGGTAGGGATGCGGCACCTGGGTGCCGACATGCATGGTCAGGTGTTCGCGTCCGGTATCCCACACGGCGCAGCAGCCGCGCGGCTCCATCGGCACATGCGTCTGCCTGTGCTGTGTGAACTGCGCCTCAACCACACGGTGCGCCGCCGCGAAACCTGCCGCCACATCGCCGGCGCTGAAGCTCTGGTGCGACACCAGGTTGTCCGGCAACGCGTCGTCCACCAGCGGCGCATCGCGGGCTAGCGCCGCGTCCATCGCTGTCACCGCCGCCAGGGGCTCGTAGTCGACCACCACCTGTTCGGCGGCATCATCCGCAGATGCCCGGTCGGTTGCCACGACGCACGCGACCAGGTCACCATGAAACCGCACCTTGTCGGTCGGCAGCGTTTCGATCGTGACCGCGTGCAGGCCTTCGATCGCCGGCGCCAGCCGAAGCGGATGGCACCATCGCGCCAGGTCGCGCCCGGTCGCGATCCGCACCACGCCTGGCATGGCAGCCGCCGCAATCGTGTCGATGGCGCCGATGCGGGCATGGCCATGCGGCGAACGGACAAACCGGGCATGCAGCGCCCCGGCAACGACAAGATCGTCGATATATCGGGCAGTGCCGGTCAGGAAACGCCGGTCCTCTCGCCGCAGCAAATTGCGACCGATCGGGCCGTCTACAGGGATTGGGTTGGCGGTGCTCATGATCGATATGTAGCGGACCGGTCGAGAGCGGCAAATCTGCCGGCAAGGAACAACGCGGCATGGCTTTGCGCACGCAGGTTGATGCCGATACGCTGGGTGCTCCGGCGCCGGGAGTAACCATGATGCAAACCTTCGACCTGATCATCCGCAACGGGACCGTCGTCACGGCGACTGACAGCGCGATGTGTGACGTCGGCATTCGCGACGGCAAGATCGCGGCACTCGGCCTGGCTTTGGGGCCGGCCACGGGTGAGATCGATGCAACCGGCAAACTGATACTGCCCGGCGGCATTGACAGTCACTGCCATATCGAGCAGCCGCGCGCTGATGGGACCGCCAATGCGGATACGTTCGAAAGCGCCACCACGTCGGCGGCATTCGGCGGCACCACCTGCGTGATCTGCTTTTCGCCCCAGTTCAAGGGCCACGGCATCGCCGAGCGCGCCGAGGATTATCATGCGCGGGCCCGCAAGGCCGTCATAGACTACAGCTTTCACATTATCATTACAGATCCGAGTGAGAAGGTCATCAACCAGGAGCTGCCGCCGTTGGTCGCTGCGGGGCATCGCTCGATCAAGTTCTTCATGACCTACGAACCGAGCTTCCTGACCGACGGGCAGGTGCTGACGGTACTGGCGGCAGCGCGCAAGAACCAGGCGTTCGTCGTCATTCACGCCGAAAACCACGAGGCGATCAAATGGATGACCGCCCGGCTGGAAGCGGCAGGGCTGACGGATGCGAAATATCATGCCTGGGCCAAGCCCGCCTTGGTCGAGCGCGAGGCAATCCAGCGGGTTATTGCCCTGGCGGAACTGGTGGACGTGCCAATTCAGATCTTTCACGTCAGTTCGGAGGAAGGCGCCGAGGAAATCCGGCGTGCCCAAGGCAGGGGACTTAAAGTCTACGGAGAGACCTGCACTCAGTACCTGGCGTTCACGGCCGCCGATCTGGATCGCGCAGGTCAGGAGGGATCGAAGTTCCTGTGCAGCCCGGCGCCACGCTACCAGGCCGACCAGGAGGCGCTGTGGAAGCACATCCGCCTCGGCACGCTGGGTGTGGTCTCGTCGGACCACGCCCCGTACCAGTTCGAGGGTCCCAAGGGAAAGCAGGCGATCGCGCGCGAGGCACCGTTTTCAAAGATTCCGAACGGCGTTCCGGGGCTGGAAACCCGCATGCCGTTCCTGTTTTCCGAAGGGGTCGGCAAAGGCCGGATCGACCTGCAGACGTTCGTGGCAATCACGGCAACCAATCCGGCCAAGCTGTTCGGGCTGCACCCGCACAAGGGATCCATCGCCTGCGGGATGGACGCCGACATTGGCATCTGGGACCCGGCGTTGAATCGCACCGTCCGCAATACCGACCTGCATCACGCCGTCGACCACACGCCTTATGAAGGCATGAGCCTGACCGGCTGGCCGATCACCACACTGGTGCGCGGTCAGGTCGTGATGGATAGCGATGCGCGTCGAGTGGACCCGGGATTTGGGCAGTTCCAGCCGCGCGGCACGTATCCGCTGATGATGCCGCGAAACGCGTTTCCGACACCGTTCAACCCGCACGAATAGGCATTATGGAACCGGCGTCAGCCGGGTCACGCGACTGGGGTTCATCTCGGCCATATAGAGGTTTTCGTCGCGGTCGCCCCACATGCCGTGGGCGCCGTTCAACACCGGGCGACAGCGGCCAAGCAACGTCCCGTCCGGTGACAACATGCTGAGGCGGGGGATCTGGTCGGTCACGTAGATGCGGCCTGTCGCATCCTGGAAGATGTCCATCGGGTGGTAGAAATCGGGCCACACGGCAAGCAGGTCGCCCTGGGCGGAGAACACCTGCACCCGGTTGTTCTCCCGATCGGTGACGGCGATACGGCCATCCTGCAGCGCCCAGATGCCGTGCGGTGTGGTGAAGTGGCCGGGCGCGTTGCCGGGCTCACCCCAGGTGGCGATCAGGTCACCATTGGCGTTGAACCGGTGCACGCGGCTGGCGCCATATCCATCCGCCACATAGATGTCACCGGACGGCGCGATGGCGACATCACAGGGATGATTGAACGGAGCATCGGGCCGGTGCCGCTGGCCAATGCCGCCGATGCGCTGTCCGGTCCGGTCAAACACCACGATCTCATGCGCGTCGCGGTCGACCACGTAGATACGCAAGTCGGGACCGATCGAAAGCATGTGGCCGTCGGCGATAGCTTCGCCCCAGGCGCCGAGGCGGCTGCCGTCCGGCGACAATTCGATAACCGTGGGCTGGACAGGGTCGACGTAGCTGTCGGCGCGCAGCAGCACGAACAGATGGCCGCGACCATCGCACACCACGTCGGTCACCTTGCCGGCACCGTTTGGCAGATCCCCCCAGGGACGTTCGACCTGATAGCGTTGCTGGCCGAGGGCGACGAACAAAGGCTGACGTGCGGGCATGCGATCGGTTCCTTCTGCGGGCGTATGGCAGGCTAATCGATATGCCCCCGCGGGCGCGAGGCTGGACCGGGGCGACCATGGCCAGAGGCAGCGGCCCTGCCTGCGCCGATCCGCCAGGCAGCGCCTCTCGCAGCTTAATCTTTCGTTAACTATTCGCCTGCTATCGTCGGCTGTCGGGCCGGCGGATTGCGAACGGCAGCAGGTTTCATGTGCTTGAAGGGAAATCGGGTCTCATGCGTCGTGCGGCCGCTGTATTATGGCGTAAAGCCAAGTTCTCCGGCCGGCCGCTGCGACTAGACCCGCTGTAGGACACCGCCCATGCAAGACATCAATGTCCGACAAGGCTTTCGGTCGGCAGAATCCGCCGGCACGGCAGGACGCGTCGCCCTGATCACCGGGGTAACTGGACAGGATGGCTCATATTTGGCCGAGCTGCTGCTCGCCAAAGGTTACGTCGTCCACGGTTTGACCCGTCCATCCTCCTCCTCCAACACCGGACGCCTGAGCCAGATCAGTCAGAACTTAACCGAAACAGACGCGCGTTTCCTGATGCATTATGGCGATCTGACGGACGCGACGAACCTGATCCGGATCATTCAGCAGGCTCAACCCGACGAAATCTACAATCTTGGCGCGCAAAGCCATGTGCAGGTCAGCTTCGAGACGCCGGAATACACCAGCAACTCTGACGCCCTTGGGACACTGCGCCTGCTGGAAGCAATCCGGGTCCTGAACCTTTGTGGCAAGACCCGGTTCTATCAGGCCTCCACCAGCGAACTTTACGGCAAGGTCCGGGTGGTTCCGCAAGACGAGTCGACACCGTTCTATCCCAGAAGCCCGTATGCCGTGGCCAAGCTCTACGCCTACTGGATCACCGTGAACTATCGTGAGGCGTACGCCATCCACGCCTCGAACGGGATTCTGTTCAATCACGAAAGCCCCCGCCGGGGCGAGATGTTCGTTACCCGGAAAATCACTCGTTCGGTAGCGGCCATTTCGACCGGAAAACTCGACTGCCTGTTGCTGGGAAATCTGGACGCCAAGCGCGACTGGGGCCATGCACGCGACTACGTCGAAGGGATCTGGCGCATGGTGCAACAGCCGGAACCGGGCGACTACGTGCTGGCAACCGGCGAAACCCATTCCGTGCGCGAGTTCGTCGAACTGGCTTTCGCCGAGGTTGGGATCGACATCGCATGGCAAGGCGAGGCAGCAAAAAAACAAGGCGTCTGCACGAAGACCAACAAGGTTCTGGTGCGTGTCGATCCGCGTTATTTCCGCCCGACCGAAGTCGACCTGCTGATCGGCAACTCAACCAAGGCACGCCAGACGCTTGGATGGCGCCCCAGGACAACACTCCAGGAAATGGTCGCGGAGATGATCGCATGTGATCTGGCGGTCCTGCAGGACGAGGCGACGCCCGCATCGACGACCCAGCCATGGCCATACCCGAAACGAACACCTGAAGCCAAACCTGTTCCAGCCCAGAGCCTGACCTTTTCGGCTGCAGCGTCCACCCATACGTCGCGCGCTCTGACCGGGGAGATGGGCCATGGTTGATGTGCCCTTCGAACTCGCTGGCCGGCGGGTATATGTCGCCGGTCATCGCGGACTGGTAGGCTCTGCCTGTGTGCGCCGATTGACGCAGAGGGCTGTGAGATCATGGTTGTGTCTGTCAAGCTGTGCAAAAGTTGTGGCAGGTGATGATGTTTCTTTGTTCGGCACGGGGCCGTTTCTTCGTGCAGCCGATCACGATCGTTTGGACCTGACCAGGCAGGCCGCCACCGAGGCCTTCATGGCAGAAGCCCGGCCCTTGGGAAGATCCGCACTCGGTCGTCGTGGTTGCGGCTGCAAGGGTTGGGGGCATCCTGGCCAACCAGTCCTCTCCTGCCTCGTTTATTTACGAAAACATGATGATTGAAGCGAACCTGATCCACGCCGCGTGGCGGTCGGGCGTTGCCAAACTGCTCTTTCTCGGGTCGTCCTGCATCTATCCGCGGGACACGCCGCAACCCATTACGGAAGCAGCGCTGCTGACCGGACCGCTTGAGCAAACCAACGAATGCTATGCTGTGGCGAAGATCGCCGGCATCAAGCTGTGTCAGGCCTATCGGCGTCAATACGGCTGCGACTTCATCAGCGCAATGCCATGCAACATCTATGGCCCGAACGACAATTACCACCCCGATGCCAGTCATGTCATTACCACCCCGATGCCAGTCATGTCATTCCGGGGATGATCCGCCGGTTTCACGCGGCCAAGCTACGGGACGACCCGACGGTTGTCTGCTGGGGTTCGGGCCAGCCCAGGCGGGAATTCCTGCATGTCGATGATCTGGCTGATGCCTGTGCGTTCCTGCTCACCCACTACTCCGGGGAGAGCCACGTGAATGTCGGAACCGGCACCGACATCAGCGTTGCTGAACTTGCCGAAACCGTCCGCAGCGTCACCGGTTTCCGCGGTCGCATCGACTGGGATACGAACAAGCCGGACGGAACGTCGCTGAAGCTGATGGACTCGACCATCATAAACAGGATGGGGTGGCGTCCGCAGCGTGCGTTCGCGCCCGGTCTTGCGGAAAGCTATGCCTGGTTTGCAGCCAATGCCGACGCCCGCGGACTTGAAATGAATCCGGTTTAGTGCGGCGTGACGCGGGTTCGGTGCCAGATCAAGGCACCCGGGCGCAGCACGGGCTGTATACCCCAAGGATCTCTCCCACAGCCTGGCCATAGCGGTCGGCGAAATAGCGTGCCGCAACCAAGGTCCTCGACATGCCTAGATCGAAGCTCGCCCGCAGGAAGAAAACCGCTTACCCACTCAGGCAGACGAACAGCAATGTCGGTGCGAAGCCCAATGATCTGTTCGCGGCCGCAGTCGCACATCACCAGGGCGGCCGGCTGGCTGAAGCGGAGTCACTCTACAAGCTGATTATCGGCGAAAACCCAAACCATTATATGGGCTTGAATAATCTGGGCCTGATAGACGCCAACCGCGGACGCAATGCCGAGGCTGAGGTGTTCTACAGACGAGCGTTGGCGATCAACGACAACTATGCAGAACCGCTTATCAATCTCGCGAACCTTTACCACGCTCGGAAGAAATTTGCTGAAGCGACCTTACTGTACCAAAAGGCCCTGCAGATCGATCCGGATTCTGTCGCGGCCCACGTCAATTTCGGCAATCTTCTGCGGGACCAGGGAAATTACCAGGAGGCGGCAGCCAATTACAATCGAGCGCTGGCGCTTAATCCCGATATCGTGGAAGCCCATCTCAACCTGGGCAACATACTCGTTGCCCTCGGCGACCTGGGGGCCGCAATCGACAAATATCGCGTCGTCATAAACATGCGGCCAGAAAGCGCAGACGCTTATACCAACCTCGGCGCCACATTGTTGCAGATCGGCAAGATCGATGAGGCCAGGGCTGCACTGGAACATGCCCTGCAACTGGAGCCCGACAAGGTCGATGCCCTGCTCAACCTTGGAAACGTCTTCGTCGCCTTGGGGCAGACAGATGAAAGCGTCCGATGCTGTCAACGGATTTTGGAAATCAACCCGGATCATGCAGGTGCTCAGGCCAACGTGCTGGCCGCCCTGAACTACTGCGACAGCATTACACCGGAAGAAGTTGCCCAACAGTGCCTTCGCATTGGTGAGATGGTGGAACGTCGCTTCCGGACAATTCGTCCGGTTCACCGGCGGGCCGGTTTTCCGGTCGCTTCGGCCTCGGTGCGGCAGTTGCCACATACCCGACCCGGATCGACGGCTGCGTATTGGCTACGTGTCGCCCGACTTCCGTAAACACGCCGTTGCGTACTTCCTAGAACCGTTGTTTTCCCACGACCGAAGGCTTGTCGAAATCTTCTGCTATGCCGAGGTGGTTGCGCCGGACCATATCACCGAACGCTTCATGTCGGTGTCGGATCATTGGCTGTCGACCCTCGGCGTCAGCGATGAAGACCTCGCAGAGCGCATTCGTCAGGACGGGATAGACATCCTGATCGATCTTGCCGGGCACACCGAAAACACCCGGCTTCCGGTCTTCGCACGCCGTCCTGCACCGGTTCAAATGACCTGGCTCGGTTACCCGAACACGACTGGTTTCCATAGTATCGATTATCGGCTGGTCGATGCGTACACCGATCCGCCCGGGCGGGCGGATCATCTTGCCAGCGAGACCCTGCTGCGAATCAATGGCGGATTTTTGTGCTACCATCCCCTCCAGGAGGCACCGCCACCCGCGCCGCCGCCATGCCTCGACAATGGCTTCGTTACATTCGGTTCGTTCAACAAGCTGGCCAAGATATCAAGTGCCGCGCTCGATCTCTGGGGCCGCCTACTTGTGCGAGTGCCAACCGCCAGGCTGCTGTTGAAGAGCCACTTCTTTGCGGCCGATGACTCGAAGGCGCGCTTCCTGGCACTTCTGGACAAGCGCGGTGTCGCCCCCGACCGCGTGATCCTGGTTGG
This sequence comes from Rhodopila sp., assembly GCA_965200665.1. Taxonomy (GTDB): domain Bacteria; phylum Pseudomonadota; class Alphaproteobacteria; order Acetobacterales; family Acetobacteraceae; genus Rhodopila. The sequence continues at coordinate 1,336,088 of OZ241370.1, forward strand.
ACCCAGTGCCGCCAGCGCGGACCAGCTTCGGGCTTATCACCAGGTCGACATTGCCTTGGATTCATTTCCCTACAACGGCACGACGACGACCTGCGAGGCGCTTTGGATGGGCGTGCCCGTGGTTGCTCTGGCCGGTGAATCCCATTGCGGACGCACGGGGGTAAGTCTACTCACCCAGGTCGGTGTTGCTGAACTGATCGCGCACGACCAGGACGACTACATCAGGATTGCGGCGGACCTGGCCGAGGATACCGCCCGCCTCACGGCACTGCACGCGCGCTTGCGGGGGCTTATGGCAGCTTCGCCTTTCTGCGATGCGCCAGCATTCGCTCGCAAGCTTGAAGCTGTTTATCGCACGACCTGGCGCCGGTGGTGCGAGACAAGGAGCCCAAAGCACGAAGACGAGGCACCAGAGCAGTCTGCACAAGTAGATGCCCCGACAGAGAGCCGGTCATTTCCACTTCGGCTTTCCGACGGAAGTGTTCTGGCTCTGCCGGCATCACTCGATTGCATCACGACATACATCGTCCTGGAACAGGAAATTTGGTTTGAAAAGGAAGCCGGCTTTCCGTCCCAGTGGCTGAAGCCCGGCATGACGGCAATCGACATCGGTGCTCATGTGGGGGTTTACAGTCTGCCAATGGCCCGCGCCGTGGGACCCTCAGGGCGCGTCGTGGCCTATGAGCCAAGCCGTGCCATCGTTGAACTGCTGAAGCAGAGCCAGGAACTCAATGATGCGACCTGCCTGTCCGTGGTTCAGGCGGCGCTGTCGGACAGGCGTCGTGCGGGTCACCTCGTTCATGCCGATTGCAGTGAATTGAATCGGTTGGGCGAAACAGGCGAGCCCGTAACCGTAAGCTGCCTTGACCATGAAGACCTTGTCCAGAACTGGAACACCCCGGACTTCGTCAAGATCGACGCCGCAGGTGAAGAGGCAAGCATCCTGCGGGGCGGGAACGCGTTCTTCACACGCCATTCACCGCTCGTGATGTTCGCTGCAAGTAGCGATGCCGATGTCCGCCTGCCGCTATGTGAAGCCTTTTACGCCCTCGGCTACCGGATTTACCGGCTTCTGGCCGGCGCGCCGGTTCTGGTGCCCGACACCGGCGCCACGTTGGATGCTTACGAAATCAATTTGTTCGCCGCCAAGCCAGATCGGGCCGCCAGCCTTGCTCAGGATGGCTGGCTGGCCGAAGATCTACCCACCTGGCATCCGACTGACAGGGATCGCCAACAGGCGCTGGAGCCGCTTCGGCAACGACCTTGCGCCGTGGCATTTGCGGATTTGCTTCGCCACGACCTCCTGATTGATCCCACCTACCGCGACGGCCTTGCCGCGTTTACGGCCTGGCGGTCGCCGGCGCTTCCGTTGCCGACGCGCTGTGCTGCGCTGGAATTCGCCTGGCAGTCCCTGATGACCTTGAACCAGCAGGCAGCCACCCACGCACGCCTGCTGACGCTGGCCCGGGTCGCTTGGGAGGCAGGACGGCGCGCGTTGTGCGTCCAGGCATTACGCCATTTCCTTACGCAGCTGGGGACCAGCCCGTTGCAATTGAACGAGCCATTCTGGCCGCCGGCGGCAGGGTTCGACCTGCTGAAGCCGGTCGGACCGGTGCCGGAGTGGGTGATTGGGTCGGCAACCGAACAGCTGGAACGCAGCGGTCACCACTCCTCAGGATACACAGGCCAGGCAGCCGGCGCGGAGTGGCTGTGCACCCACTCGTTCGGGTCTGCCGAAATGGAACGTCGACGCATGCTGGTGCGCGCCCGCGCCGGACAGCGGATGGAGATCCCGGAACGACTTTGCGTGGAGTCTGAAGACCACCTTAACGCCCCGTTCTGGCGGACAGGTGGCGTTCCGAACACGGTCGTGGCGACAATGGGAAATCCTGCCCCAGCCGACAGAAGGCAGACCAGTCGCCTGCATGGCACGGGTTCGGATAAGCGCATCGTGGTGGACGGGCACTATTTTCGTTTCGCTGGCGGGATTGCGCGGGCGTGGACGGAAATCCTTGCCCAACTTCAGGATACAGCGCTTGGGCGCCGCATTGTGCTTCTGGACAGGGGGTTTGTGCCGGGGCAACTGAATCGGCTTGAAACCACAAGATGTCCGCCGCTTGACTACGATCGGTGGCAGGATGACCGCCGCATCGTGCAGGAACTATGCGACGAGCTGGATGCGGCCCTGTTCATTTCAACCTACTATACCCGGCCCGAACGCACGCCTTCGCTGCTGATGGTCTACGACATGATCCCGGAGCGCAACGGCTTCAACCTGTCCGAACCGCAATGGCAGCAAAAGCACGACGCCATCAACTACGCGGCAGCGTACACGGCTATCTCCGAGAACACCCGGACCGATTTGCTCCACTATCATCCGGCGGCCGCGGGTAAGCCACTGATCGTCAATTACCTTGGGGTTTCTTCAGCATTTCACGCGTCCGAAGCATCCGACAAGCAGCGCTTCTTCCAGCAATTCGTCGTGCCAAAACTCGCCGGGCGGCCCTATATCATGTTCGTTGGCGGGTACCCGACCTACAAGAACAATGGCTTGCTGTTTGCGGCACTGTCCCGCATCGACTGCTCCGGTCTCGCACTGCTGATGACCGCGGGAATCGAGCTTGTCGATAAGTTTCGCCAGATACTGTTCCGCGACAGCTCTGATGGCCGGTCAGCGACAGGAGCGGATGGCCGGTTGAACTGGCCAAGACTCGGGCTCGCCCGGGCATAGGCAGTTCAACCGGCGACGTGGGCAGGTGTCGTCCTCGTCTGTGGGCCGCGGCGTGTGCGGGCAAAGTTGGTTCTCGATAACCAAGACGAGAACCGAAGTGCCCGGACGACACGTCACACGTCAGCAGATGAGATTGTTCATGAAGTTCCGTCCCGACCATTTCCAGCACATCGCCGCGGCCAAAGCCGGGTTCAGCGAGCGAACCGCCCGCCGCATTGAGACGAATCGGCATTTGACGCCGCCGCCAGACGCCGTTCGCACGCGCCAGGGCCCCGATCCATTTGACGGATTATGGGACAGCGAGATCCGCCCGCTGATCGAGACGCATCCCGGCTTGCGGCCGGTCGCAGTGCTCGAAGAGATGCAACGCCGTCACCCCGATCATGACTGGGATCGGCTGCGCCGTAGCCTGGAACGCCGGGTTCGTGCCTGGCGCGCGCAACACGGTGCCGATCGCGAGGTGATCTTCCGTCAGGATCACATCCCCGGACAGCAGGCGCTGTCGGATTTTACCGACATGGCCGATGCCGGCGTCAGCATTGCCGGCCAGACGCTGGAGCATCGGCTGTATCACTTCGTGCTGGCCTATTCGGCCTGGGAGCATGCCGAACCGGTGCTCGGCGGGGAGAGTTTCACCGCGCTGGCGGTTGGCCTGCAGAACGCGCTGTTCTCGCTTGGCGGCGTGCCGCTCGAGCATCGTTCCGACAGCCTCTCGGCGGCGTTCCGCAATCTCGATGACGATGCCCAAGTCGACCAGACGCGCCGCTACGAGGCGCTGTGTGCCCATTACGGCATGACACCAACTCGCAATAACAACGGGGTGGCGCACGAGAATGGCGCCATCGAGAGCCAGCACGGCCATCTCAAGCGCACGGTCATTCAGGCGCTGTTGCTGCGTGGCAGCGTCGATTTCGAGAGCCTCGACGCCTATCGCAGCTGGATCGCCAACCTGATCGGACGGCGCAACGCGCGCCGCGCCAAGATGGTGCAACTGGAATGCGCCGCGCTGCAGCCGCTGCCCGGGGGACGAACAACCGATTACGACGAGGCCACGGTGTTTGTCACCTCAAGCAGCGGCTTCGTGCTGCGCAAGGTGTTCTACACCGTGCCGTCGCGGTTGATCGGCTTTCGCATGCAGGCGCGGATCTATGATGATCGTCTGGACTGCTTCGTCGGCCAGGCCCTGACACTGACCTTACGCCGCGGTCGCTGCCAGGCCGATGGGCGGCATGGTCACGTCGTCGACTACCGCCACGTCATTCACAGCCTGCGCCGCAAACCCATGGCGTTGCTCAACCTGGTCTATCGGGACGCGCTATTCCCGCGTGCGGCCTATCGTCTGGCCTGGGAAAAGCTGTTGGCGGACGGCGATCCACGGCGTGCCTGCAAATCAATGGTGGCACTGCTGGCGCTGGCGCATGATCGTGCCTGCGAGGCTGAACTTGCCGCGGCGCTCACCGAACAGATGGCGGGCCCGGGACAGGCGAAGATCGACGTTGCCGCACTGCAGGCGCGGTTCGCACCGGCGCCGGCACAGATGCCCGATGTCGTCGTCACCCTGCCGCCGGTCGCCAGCTACGATCTGCTTCTGCCGTCGCTGGGAGAAGCGGCATGAACGACAGCACCAGCGACACGATCAAAGTCGACACTGCGCGGCTGCCGTTGCTGCTGCGCGAACTGCGGCTGCCGACGATTGCCGCAATGTGGCAGGGCTTCACCGAGCGGGCCGATCGTGAAGGTTGGCCGGCGGCACGGTTGCTCGCTACCCTTACCGAGCTGGAGCTTGCCGAACGTGATCAGCGACGCATCCAGCGACATCTGCTCGAAGCCCGCCTGCCACCCGGCAAAACGCTCGACAGTTTCGATTTTACCGCGGTGCCGATGCTGAGCCGTGCCCACGTGGCGGCGCTCGCCACTGGCGACGGATGGATCGACCGCGGTGGCACGATCCTGTTGTTCGGCCCGAGTGGGTCGGGAAAGTCGCACCTCAGCGCCGCCTTCGGCCACGCGCTCATCGCGAACGGCTACCGGGTGTTGTTCACCCGAACCACCGATCTCGTGCAGCGCCTGCAACAGGCCCGGCAGGCGCTGTCGCTGGAGAGCGCCATCGAGAAGCTCGACAAGTACCATGTGCTCATCCTCGAGGACCTCTGCTATGTGCGAAAGGATCAGGCGGAAACCTCGGTCCTGTTCGAGTTGATCGCCGCTCGTTACGAAAGACGCAGCCTGATCGTCACGGCAAATCATCCATTCGGCGAATGGACGAGTGTCTTCCCGGACGCCGCTACGCTCGCGGCTGTCGACCGCCTCGTGCACCACTCGACGATCTTTGAAATGAACGTCGAAAGCTATCGGCGCAGAGTTGCCGCGGCCCGCGCACCGCGTAAACCGAGAGGCCTCAGCGACAGCAAGAGCGACAGCGACAGCGACAGTAAGCGCGACAACGACAGCGAGAAGCCGTGAACCGCACCCTGGAAACCTTTGCCTGACTGTACAGCGATCGCCCGAGGCGCGACGGACGTGGTTTCTTCACAATAGATGAAATACTAGTCTTTAACTATAGTTGATGTGCCGGTGGAGTTGTGTGTAACGCGCTTGCGTTGTGCACAAATCCACGGGTTCTTCGGTCGAATAGTCGCCGCGGTAGACCATGACAGATGGCCAGATGACAACCCGCGTCGACTTCGCCTCGAGTGTCTGACCATCCCGCCCGCACTGGCCGTCCCAATCGGCAACCCACCACCCGCCCTTCCGGCGTCAGAAAATGCCACAACGACGACATCTCTGCTTGCCGCTTGGTGTCAGCCAGGCCATCTTCCTCGCGCGCAGCGACCGGCCATCCGGCTGTCGCTGACCGGCCACCTCTCGTGTCGCGCTACAAGATACCGGGCTTGGTGGTTCACGCCGGGTACATGGACGAAGCCAGTCTAAGACTTGCCTACAGCTGCGCCGATTTCCTGGTCTACCCATCGTTTTATGAGGGCGCTGGCCTGCCGATTCTCGAGGCGATGGCCTGTCGCTGCCCGGTTATTTGCGCCAACACATCATCGATGCCCGAATTGGCTGGTCAGGCGGCTTTGCTGATCGACCCCAACCGGCCTGACGAACTGGTGGCGGCGATGTCGGCCATCGGCTCGCCGGTGCTTCGGCAAACGATGATCGAGCGCGGTGTGCAGCAGGCACAAAGCTTTCGGTGGGAACATACGGTGCAAAAGCTTGAACAACTCGTTGATGCCGTCATGGACGCAGCAGCATCACCAGCCTTTGGCATGAACCTGTCGGACGGTCAGTCTGCGATACCGCGTGATTCCGCCGGTTGCGCGCAGGACCTGACTGATTCCGCGCTGAATCGGCTGATCGCGCCGGAGATCAAGGCGGACGCATTCTATACACTGATCAAGCATCTTGCAGCGACCGAGGTGTTGGAAAATGTCCTCGAAATCGGCTCGTCATCGGGTGGAGGAAGCACGGAAGCCTTCGTCGCCGGTCTGTCGCAAAACCCCGGCCGTCCAAAGTTGTTCTGTATCGAGGTTTCCAGGCCCCGCTTCGACCAATTGCGGCAGGCCTACCAGTCGTATCCGTTCGTGCACTGCTACAACCGCTCCACCGTCAGCATTGAGCAGTTTCCCAGTGCTGAAGCGGTTGCGGCCTTCCATGCCGAAGTGCCGAGCAATCTGCAGAGCTTCCCGCTGTCGCTGGTCCTGGACTGGCTTCGTCAGGATATTCAATATGTCCGCGAAGCGGGTGTTGAATCCGGTGCCATTGAGGCAATCAAGGCGGAGCACGGGATCAAGACCTTTGACATGGTGCTGATCGACGGATCGGAGTTCACCGGAGAGGTGGAATTCGGATTTATTGCAGGCGCTGGGCTGATCTTGCTGGACGATACCAACACCTTCAAGTGTCACAATGTCCGCCTGAGACTGCTGGCCGATCCAGCGTACGATCTGATCGCCGACGATCAAACACTGCGCAACGGCTTTTCAGCCTTTCGCCGCCGCACGCCGGCTATGCAAGGAGCCATTCCGCATGACTGACGCGCCACCCGAGATGCAATACTTTGGCCTGCATGGCCTTGACCGCAGGATCGAGCAGTATGTCAACAAGGACAACGGCGTGTTCTTCGAGGCAGGTGCCAACGACGGCATGAACCAGAGCAATACTTATTTCCTCGAAAAGAACCGGGGTTGGCGGGGAGTGCTTGTCGAGCCGATCCCGCAGCGCTTCCTTATGTGCCGAGATCGCCGTGGCGCAGTTTCCAAATGTGTTTGGGCCGCGCTGGTGCCGCCGAATTGGGCGCTTCCGTTTGTAGAACTCATATACTGTGATCTCATGTCGGTAACGCGGTCAGAGCTGACCGAGGTTGATCAACTGGCACATGTCTCCGACGGCATCCAGTTTCTGGGCGCAGGCGAACAACCGCATCTTTTCCATGCGCCCGCCAGAACCGTTTCATCGATCCTGGAAGAGGCCGGGATCTTTCACATCGATCTTTTCTCGCTCGACACCGAGGGTTTCGAGTGCGCAGTCCTTGCCGGGCTCGACCTGACACGGTTCAATGTAGAGACATTTTGTATAGAATGCCGGGACCTGGATGCCGTCAGCGCGGCGTTAGGCAAGGGCTATGAAGTCGTCGAGCAACTTTCCCACCACGATTACCTGTTTCGAAAGCGATGGCGGTAAGACCTGAGCTGGGTGTCATCGCGGGAGCCACCAATTACCATTGCTGCGCCAGCCCCCACAATCGGGAGAGCATGACATGGAGCAATACAACACCTTCGTCAGCAGCCGGGGGTTATTGAAGACCTGCGACATCAGAAATACGAAGCCCAGATCGAGTTCGGCCATGATCGACTTTTCCGAGCACAACAAATTGCGCCATGGTGGTTCCATCTACGTCTGTCAGGATGCCATCGGTTTATTTGCCGCCCATATCCTGGAAAGCATCAGGATGCCCTTTGTTCTCGTCAGTGGCGACAGCGACATGCCGTTGACCTCGGACGTGCCGGGATTTGAAGCCATCCTCGCCAGCCAGTATCTTATTGGCTGGTATGCACAAAACCTGAATGCGGGCGGCGAGAAACTTCATCACCTGCCGATCGGGCTGGACTACCACACGGGATGGGAGCTGAAGGGCTACTACGAAACGACCGAGCTCAATCCGATCCAGCAGGAGATGCAGCTGGTTTCCGCACTTCGCTCGTCTGCGCGTTCGGACCAGAGGGAAATAAAGGCATACTGCAACTGGCACTTTGCAATGCGCGGGAACCGGGAGGATTGCTTCAGACGAGCCAATGGATCAGCCTGCCATTACCCCGCTTCACGGGTTCCCAGAAGCCTTGCCTGGAAGCAGCAGTCAAACTTCGCATTCGCGCTTTGTCCGGAAGGCGCCGGGATGGACTGCCACAGAACCTGGGAAGCGATTCTGCTGGGATCGATCCCGATCGTGAACCGCAACAGCATTTCCCCGCTGTTCGAACGCCTGCCGGTTGTTATCGTCGATGACTGGGCCGAAGTAACTGACCAGTTGCTGCAAGACAGCTTCGGTCGAATGATCCACAAGACCTACGATTTTTCGAGCCTTTTTCTCCATCATTGGAAATCGAGGTTAAGCGGCGCAGGTCCGGATCATACCTTCGACAATCTGACGATTGATGGATTCAGGAACCTGTTTTCCTGAAACGGAGGGCTGTCGTCGGCACCGCCACCAAACTCACTGGATTGCCGGATACGCCTGGCCTTTACCGACCGCCAAAGATCGCGCTGCCGACCCGCACCCAGGTTGCCCCACAGGCAATCGCGACCTCGAAATCCGCCGACATCCCCATCGACACCACACCCAGCCCATGTCGCGCCGCCCGATCCGCCAACCACTCGAAATGTGGCCGCGGATCTTCCCCGTGCGGCGGGACGCACATCAAACCCAGCAATGCGGCGTCGAAACGGGTCTTGCAATCAGTGATAAAGGCATCCGCTGCGTCACGACCGATACCGGATTTCTGCGCCTCACCGCCGGTGTTCACCTCGATCAGCAGCCCCGGTCGCCGGTCCTCCTTCAGCATGGCCGCCTCCAGGGCGTCCGCCAGCTTTGGCCGGTCCAGCGACTCGATCACATCGGCCATGCGCACCGCATCGCGCGCCTTGTTGGTCTGCAGCCCGCCTATGATGTGCAGGCCAAGCTTGTATGTTCGGCGAAGGTCAGGAAATTTCCCCGCCGCCTCCTGCACGCGGTTTTCCCCGAACACCGTTTGCCCAGCGTCCAGCGCCGCCATAACCGCCTCGACAGGCTTGGTTTTCGACACCGCGACAAGCGTGATGTCATCCGGCTTGCGGCCCGCCGCGATCGCGGCATCCGCGATCCGGTCCCGAACCCGACGAAGATTATCCTGAATTGACTCGCTCATGCGGGCTTCAATAGCGCGTATATTGTTTTTCCTCCACCAGCGCTGACTGCAATGCGGTGTTGATTGCCTGCTTGATGCGGCCTCGCTCATCGTTTTCCCGATACACCGCGCGGGCCAGTGCCACGAATGCCGGCCCGAAATCGCCCGCCGCCTCTTTCTCACGGATCAGGTCCTCGATCCGCCACAGCCTTATATTGACCGCCAGCAATGCGGCCTCCAGTTCCGGCACACGCTGCAAGCCGGTCGCCGCCCCGCGCAACAGCACCAGTTCCCGAGCGGCGTTCGCCCGCGCTGCCGCCCCATGCAGCCGTTCGGCCTTGATCGCAAGGATCGTAATCTTGTCCAGCAACTCACCGCAGGACACCGGGATCATTGGATCGTTCATTGTTGCAGGGCCTCCGCCATCGCGGCAAACACCGGCCGCCAGTCCCCGTCAGTCGCCTGGCGAAACAACCGCATAGAGGGATACCAGGGGCTATCGTCCCGCCCCAGCATGAACCGCCAGTCGGGTACCAGCCGCAGTGCCACCCACACCGGCCTGCCCAGCGCGCCTGCGAGGTGCGCAATCGAGGTGTCCGATGTCACCACCAGGTCCAGCGACATCATCATCGCTGCGGTGTCCACGAATGCGTCCGGACCGTCATCCAGCCCCGCCAGCACCTCCACCGGAAAGTCGCAGGCTGCGATCTGAGCCTCCCCCTCGCCCTTCTGCAAACTGATCAGCCGCACACCGGGCATCGCCGCCAATGGGGCAAATTCCGCCAGCTGCATCGACCGCCCACGATCCTCGAACCGCCCGGAATTGCCTTGCCAGTTGATCCCGATGCGCATGCCGCCAGCACCGATCCGGTCCCGCCACGCCGTGACCCGATCGGGATCGGGATACAGATACGGCGGCGCCACCGGCGACACGGATGTTCGCGCCGGCACGCTCAGCAGCGGGATTACGCAATCGAACGCCGGCAACGCCGCACCCGCCGAAGCCATCGGCGGCATCCCCCGGGTGCGCGACAACAGCTGCCTCAGCCGCGGCGGCGCTTCGAACAGCACCTGTCCGGTGATGCCGGGCAGGTAGCGCGCGAACTGGATCACATCGCCCAGCCCCTGCTCGCTGTGAACCAGCAGGCGGCGATCGCCCAACGTGTTGCCCTGCCACTGCGGCTCGCTGAACATCCGTCCGGGAATGGCACCGGCTCGGAATCGCTGCTCCCAGCCATCCCAGGCTTCGTCGACCCGCCCCAGCAGCAACATCAGCAGGGCCCAGTTGTAGCGCAATACCGGGTTATCCGGGGCGAGCGCCAAAGCCTGGCGCAGCGTGGCCTCGGCCTCGGCGAAGCGGCCGAGTTCCTTCTGCGTGCTGGACAGGTTGACCAGCGCCTCCGGCTCCGGCGGGGCTGCCCGAAATTCCGCTTCGGCTTCCGCCGGCCGCCCGGCCTGACGCAGCGCCATCCCCAGGTTGTTGCGGATGTCCGGCAGCCCCGGCCGCAGCCGCATCGCCGTTCGATAAGCGTCGATTGCCGCCTCCGCCTGGCCGCTGTCGCTCAGCGCATGGCCCAGCACCTGGTGTGCTTCGGCACTCTGCCCGCGCCCACGCAGCACCTGTTGAGCGGCAGCGACGGCCTCGAGCGGCCGTCCCAGTGCCAGCAGGGCATGGGTTCGGGTAAGCTGGAACGCGGCTGCCGGCCGCAACGCCAGCGCCTGGCTCACCAACCCTTCCGCCACCGCCGCCCGTCCGGCCTGCAGTGCCAGGGCCCCCAGCGAATGCAGGGCGTCGGCGTGCCGGGGCGCGGCCATGATCACCTGTCGGTAAATCGTCTCCGCCTCCGCCAACCGCCCGGCCCTATGCAGCTGCTGAGCCTGCCGGAATATGCCATCGATCTGTTGCGACCGCTTACTCATGTCGGCGGGAGTAGCGCCGGCGGCCAGGATCGCGCAATGATGGCTCCGCAATCAAAGGAAACGGACATGAATCCGGAACGAGACCAGGCCTGCGCGCACCTGATCGAGCAAGCTCGCGCCATCATCACTGCTGATGGCACCGGCGAACCCGCTTTGGCCAGGATCAGGACCCTGCTGGTCGACCTCGCGAACCGCGGCAGCTCGCTGTTCCCGGCCGCCGACTTCGCCATGCCCGATGCTCAGGGCCGCAACCATATCCTGGCGCTGGAGGGCAACGACGGCATGGGCCTGTATCTGACCATTGCCCTGCCGGGGAAGGAGGCTGCGCCTCACGACCATGGCATCTGGTGCGTCAACGCCGCGATCTCCGGTCAGGAGGTTCACCGCTTCTACCGGCGCACCGACGACGGCACCCGCCAAGGCTACGCCACGGTCGAGCAGACTGAGGAAGTCCTGGTCGCTCCCGGTCAGGGCATGGCCATGACCGATCATGCGATCCACGCGACGGAAGTACTGGGCGACCAGCCGGCCATCGGCCTCGCCCTCTACGGCTACGCCCTGGCGCGCTTCCCCGCCGTGCTCTGGTTCCACCCGCAGTTTTCCAGCATGCGCAGCGGTGCAAGCCGGCGCGCGGAGGCCGCGTGATGGCATTCCGGGTTACCATCGCCAACACCGGCGCCACGATCGACTGCACGGCGTCGCAGACAATCCTGCAAGCCGCCGTCGCGGCCGGCATCGACTATCCATACACCTGCGCCACCGGAAATTGCGCCGCCTGCATCTCGGACCTCAAGTCCGGCGAGGTCGTTCTGCAGCCGTACAGCGACAACGCACTGACGGCGACGCAACGGGCGGAGGGCAGAATACTTGCCTGCCGGGCGCAGCCGGCCGCGGATGTGTCGGTCGTCTGGCTGGGGCGCGGCCGCACGTAGCCGATAGCGCATGGGGTCCGTGACGCCGGAGGCACTCGCCTCGGTCATCCTGATCATCGGGGCGCCACGGTCCGGCACCACTTGGCTCGCCAAGATCATCGACAGCCATCCGGATGTGCTCTACCGCCATGAGCCGGACGAGACCCTGCCGGCCCCCGAGGCCCTGACCGGCGCATCGCTGCCGCAGCTGCTCGCCGCCTGGACAGCCGACCGCAGCGCCCGGTCTGCGACCAAGCGGCCGTTTTTTCCGAAGTCCTGGCAGTCCGGCTTGGCCCGCACCGCGCGGACACTTCTTGCCGGGGGACTCAGCGCGGCCTCGCGCCTGCCGCCACCACTGGACCGGCTTCTTCGGCTCGACGTCCCCGACCTGATGCGCTGGCCCGCCCCGCGGGTGGCAATCAAGTCGGTCCGCTGGGCGCGTGGGGCGGCGATGCTGGCCCGAACGCTGCCGGCCAGCCGCACGATCTTCATCCTGCGCCACCCGTGTGGCCAGGTTGCGTCGGTGCTTCGCGGCAACCGGCAGCGCCGGTTCGACCTGAAGACCGAAGGCACCGACATGCCGTTTGATGAGGCACAGGCGTTGCAGTTCGCGGCCGCCCACGGCGTCGACAATCAAACCTTTCAGGCGCTGCCCGACGCGGCGAAATACGCCTGGAGCTGGCGGGCCTTCAACGAACCGGCCTACGCCGCCCTGGCGCCACAATCCAAGGTCCACGTCGTGCTCTACGAAGCCCTCTGCGCGAGCCCTGAAGCGCTGTCCCGGCGCATCCTGTCCTTCGCTGGCCTGGACTGGACCCGGCAAACCGAGGATTTCATCGCCCGCAGCACGGTCCACGCGGGTAAAACCGGCTATTACGGCATCTTCCGCGATGCCGTTGCCGCGGCCGAGGCCTGGCGCAGGACCATGTCCGAGGCCGACCAGCTTGCGGTCCGATCCGTCGTCGCCGCCTCGCCGCTGGCGCGGTTCTGGCCGGATCTCGCGGATCAGTCCTGACCCGGCGGGATCCAGGCCCGCAATTCACCTCGCCGCACCTTGCCGGTGTCCGTGCGCGGCAAGCTGTCTCTGAAATGCGCGATAAAGTCGCGACCATAGCGATGGACGATCGGTCGGGCCAGCTCGGTCAGCTCCTGCTCCCGGCCGGGACCGGTGGGCTCGATCACCACATGCAGCTCAACCAGCCCCAGCGGGTTTGCAATCCCCAGCAGCACCGCGTCGCGGACACCGTCGACCGACCGCAGCGCGGCCTCGATCGGCTGCGGCGGCAGCTTGATCCCACCGATATTCAACATGTCGTCCGCCCGCCCCAGCACCACCAGCCGGTCGCGGGCGGGCTGGACACCCAGGTCGCCGGTCACATGCCAGCCATCGACGAAATGTCGCGCGGTCAGCGCATCATCCCACAAATAGCAGGGGACCATGCGGGTGGACCGGACCATGATCAGGCCGGCCTCGCCTGCCGGTTGCTCCCGCCCATCGTCGTCGGCGATACGGATTTCGACATCCGGCAGCAGCGCCCCGGCGCCATGTTCATCAAGCAACGCCACATAATTCGTCTCGTTGGTCGAGTAGGTGTTGCAGACCGCGGAAGCAAACGTCGCCAGAATGTCGCGACGCAGCTGTGGTGTCAGGCTGCCGCCATTGATCTGGACCACACAGCGCGGCGCCGTTTCAGCGGGAGCGGAAAATTCGGCGGCCAGAATCGCGGCATCCGCCGGCAGGATCACCGCATGGCAGTCACCCAGCGCCGCAAGGTCATCGTAGAACGTATTGATGCCCGCGAACGCCACGGTCCGCCCGCCGATCAGCGCCAAAACCGAATCGGTGTAGCTCGGCCGGAACGACAACGCATAGAGACACAGGAAATTCCTGCTTCCCTGCTGCATGTCGAGGATCTGATCGGTCACCGCCAGTGCGCGGAAAATGCCCGCGGGATCATTGCGCATACATTTCTGCTTGCCGGTGGTGCCGGACGTCTTGACGATACGCCCGCCCAACCCGGGCGCCGGCTGGTAATTCAGCACCTTGAAGTCATCAGCGCTGACCGGCGCCTGGGCGATCGAAACGATCAGGTCCAACGAGAGCGCCGCGGTTTGCGGCCGGTCGCACGGTGCCTCTGCGTACAGGACGGCGCAGCGCGCCAGTAACTCGGTGTCCCCCGACAGCTCCGAAGCGACAAAGGACGTCGTCGTGAGACCCAGGCACTCACATGCCAGGATCATCACCAGGTGGACGTAACGGCTGCTGCACTCGATGCCGACGATCGATCCGGGCGCCAGCCCGGCGGCGGAGACGTGCTTTGCCATGCCGACCACCAGTGCGGCCATGTTCGCGTAGGTGTAGCGATAATCCGCTTCGACCACCGCGATGGCATGCGGTGTCTGCTGTGCCCAATAAGCCAGCGCCTGCGCGCCGGTCCCTGGTTCGAATAGTTTTTCCCTTGGTTCGAATACCATTTGGCGAATCCCTGATCCGCTTGATGATAGCCGCGTGACAACAGGCGATAAAAGCGTCACAATTCCTGGGTGAATGTGCTCTCACCCCCACGGGCGCGGCTGCAGATTGAGGTCGTGCATGATCTCATCTGTCCATGGTGCTACCTGGGAATCCGGCGGCTGCTGCGGACCCTGCGCCGTCGCCCGGACATCGCGTTCGAACTGATCTGGCGGCCGTTTCTGCTGAACCCCGACATGCCCCGCCTGGGGATGCCGCGTCCGGACTACGTGGTGCGCAAGTTCGGCGGTGAGGATCGGGCCAAGCGCCTGTATGCCACGATCAGTGAAGTCGGCCGCCATGAGGGGTTGGAGTTTCGCTTCGACCGCATCCGGCGCACGCCATCTTCGATCGATGCCCATCGATTGGTGCGGTACGCCGCCGGATTTGGGCGGGCGGACAACCTGGTGGAGGCGCTGTTCGCAGCCCATTTCACCGACGGGCACGATGTAGGCGACCACGGCGTGCTGATCGCGGTGGCTACGGCATGCGGCATGGACCCCAATGGCGTGCGGCGCTTCCTGGCCTCCGACGCTGCGGTGGAGGAAGTTCACAGCGATAATCTGCGGGCCCACCGGCTGGGCATCAATGGAGTGCCATGCTTCGTCGTCGATGGCACGCACGCGATCGCCGGCGCGCAGGAACCGGAGGTGATCGAGCGGATGCTCGATATCGCGACGGTCGACGCCGTCCGCTTCTGAAGCGGCTGCGATTTGCCGGATCGGCGGCGCCCGCCTAGCATGGCGAGGGAGGATTCCGATGACATCCGATATCAAGGCTCAGCTTGCGCCGCACGGCGTGCTTCGCGCGGCAATCAATATGTCCAATTTCCTGCTGGTGACCGGACGAACCCCGTCGGGTGATCCGGCCGGCGTATCGCCCGACATGGCGGCCGCGATCGCGGAGCGGATCGGAGTGCCGGTTAAGTATGTGCCCTACCCCAAGCCGGGTGAGCTGGCAGACGACGCCGGCAAGGATCTATGGGACATCGGCAACATCGGGGCGGAACCCGCGCGCGCCGAAAAGATTGCATTCACGGCGGCCTACGCCGAGATCGAGGCCACCTACCTGGTGCCGGCCGGCTCGCCGCTGAAGACCATCGCCGACGTCGACAAGCCGGGC